>CAZOCS010000163.1:0-4636 GCA_964578365.1 uncultured Candidatus Cloacimonadota bacterium | reverse complement strand
TATATGAAGCCAATTGATATTATACTAATAACATGTAATAGGTTACCAATTACAAAGAAAACAGTTGAGGACTTACACGAGAGAATAAAGACACCATTTAGACTGATTGTAATTGATGATAATTCAGTTGATGGTACTGCTGAATATCTTGAAGAACAATATGGTCTTAGGAAGGTTGATGTTTTTGAATCAATGGATAATTCAAATATATGCCAAGCATATAATAAAGGATTTGAATTCGTTGAATCAGAATATTTTATTACAATGCAAGACGATATAACAGCTCCAGAATTAGATCCTTGCGTTATTCAGCAGTTAATAGATTTAATGATAAAATATCCAGAAAATGCAAGCATTGGATGTAGGATACAAAGAATACCAAACCTTGACTGGACACAGGGAAATGATGATTTATTACCAGCCAGAAAAGCAGCAAGCGCATATTTTAGAATACAAAGAAAATCAGATGTTGAAAGATTAGGTGAACAACCATTCGGAAATCAGCAGTGGGATGATATGGCCTGGGTCAAACAAGTTCGTGGAAAGTTAAAAATGGAATGCAGTTGGGCAAAGAATCTTTGGGCAGATCATAGTAGGGGCTATTGTGTTGACAGGGGTTATACAGTTAAACCAAGAAAGTGGGGATGGTCAGATGATGCTGTTGGTTCACATAGAAGGAATCAAGCTATATTACAAAAACCATATCCAAAGATAGATCCAAAAACAAACGTTCCATTACCTGGAGAAAAAATTTATAGATAAATATATGGAATACATTTCAAACAGAAAATACAATAAAGATAAAGATTTCTTTGGATTCAAAATGAGAACTAGGGTTAGATATTATGATGAGAAAATAATTAATGAATGCCTAGATAAAAATAAGAATATTTATCAAATACCTAAAGACTGTGGGGTGGTTGTTGACATTGGTGCCAATATAGGTTCAACATCATTATTGGCATCAAGTCTTGGAGCTAAAAAAATATATTCCTTTGAACCAGAGAAATATAACTATGAAACGTTGGTTCATAATGTTAATGTTAATGGTTTATCCAATAAAATAGAATGTATTAATAATGGTGTCGGTAAGACAGGAAAACAGAAACTATATGTTCACCCAAGAATGTCTGGAACCACGTCATCATATTGCAAACAAAGTGGTTTAAGAGAAGATTTGTATCAGTTAGTAGACTTTATATCTATTCATGATGTATTTAAAAAATATAATATAACCCATTGTGATTTGTTGAAATTAGATTGTGAGGGTGGAGAAATAGATATTATCAGGGATTTTGATGAAAATCTTGCTTATGTTGTTAATCAAATTTCATTAGAGTTTCACGACAAAAGTACAATTAATGAATTGGTAGAAAAATTATCTAAGTGGTATACACCAAAAAATACTAAAAAATCTGAATGGGTATTTAAAAAAATATGATGATAACAATTATAACGGCTGCATGGAATTTGGACGGCCTTAAGAGAACAATCAAGAGCATAGACAACCAGACATATAAAGACTGGAATCATATTATAGTTAATGACGGAAATGAAAATATAAGAAAAGAATTAAGTAGATTGTGTGATGGTAATAAGCGCAGATGGATAGATTTGGGTTTTAGAACCCATTATTATGGTGGACTTGCAAGGAATATCGGTGTTATAACTTCATTTTCTTATATGCACCATTCTAAGCGCGATATTGACAACGAATGGGTAGTTTTTCATGACGATGACAACTATTGGGCACCAGAACACCTAAAATCGATGATAGATGCCTCTACGGGCCTCTCAGAGCCTTCTATGGTAGCGTCAGATGCTATATGGATGGGTTCAAGGGATAAAGATTGGCAAAGAGAAGTTAAATGTACATTGAAGCATGGTGGGTGCGATCTTGGTCAATTCATGTATAAAACAAAGTTATTTAGGAAATATGGATATTTCTTTCCACACCCAAGAAGGAAACATAAATATGATTGGGAGTTGATTAAGAAAATGACCGATGGTGAAGTTGATAAAATTTCTTATACCAATAAACCAACGTTTATAATGAATTATAAAAAAAGATAATATGCAGTTAGTCACATCAGGAGCAATACATTTTTTTGATAGTATTTTTAGGAAAAAGTTTAAGTTTGAAAAATATAAATCAAATGAAAAACCGACTGTTTTTTTGGGTTTATATTCTAATCGTGACAGGGATGTATACAGGAAACATAATGGCATTAAAATTGTTTATTTGAATGGTACAGATTCTACATATGAACCAACAATAAATACATTGATAAATCATCCGGCTGATGCAGTTATAGCTGGTAGTAAATGGATTTCAGATGATCTTGATGCAGTTGGAATAAAGTATAAAAAAATATCATTATTTTTAGATGATATATACAACTGGAAAGTAGAACCATTAGGTAAATCGTTATATTGGTATAGCGCAAGAAATAGTAAGTATGGTAAAAAATACTTAAGATCAATACAAAGAGCAATACCTGATTTAGATATTATAATATTAGACCAAAAACAAATACCACGAGAAGAAATGGTAGATATTTATAAGAAATGTTTTGCTGGTATAAGACCAGTTGAACATGATGGACAAAGTCATACCGTTGTTGAGATGGGATTAATGGGTAGGTTGAGTATATGGAATGGACAAACACCATTTTCAATGGGATACTCATCATTTGATGATATGATAGACTTAATACAGCATTTAAGAAAAGGATATAACCATAAATTAGTTGCCAGGAGAACAGAACTATTTTTAAGAGAACAAGAAGCAATGTGGGCAGACTTAATACTTTCACTTTGTGGCCCAGAAGAAATTGATTGTACCGGTGTATTTAATGAAGATATTGGAAGGTGTGGATCAATTTTCAGAATACAAAGGAAAAAAGATATAGAAAAAATAGGTGGACTTGGAACAGAACAATTCGAAAGACCATGGTTTTCAGGAAAAATGCAAGAGATTGGTAAGAAACAATTAATTACATCTAAATCGTCCGGATGGATAGCAAAGGAATGGAAAAGTGGAAAAAATAAAGGATACCCAGAAAAAACGAAATTTCATACTTATGACGAAAAATATGATTAAAAAACTAATTGATATAAAGGAATTTCAAGAGTGTTGGTCACTGAAAAATTTACAACCATTGTGGGCTGAAGATAATTTAAGGAAAGGGGGGAGGGTACTATGATCAAGCAAGTGGATGTGATAGTTGTAACCTACAATAGATTGAAATATCTTAAAACATTCGTCAGAATGTTAAAATTATCAACTAATTATCCACACAGGATAATTGTTGTTGATAATGGATCAACTGACGGTACTAGAGAATGGTTATCAGAAATGGTAGATAGTGGTAAAATATGGAAACATGTTTTTAATGATAAAAATATGAAACTAGCAGCTGCTTTTACTGAGGGGTTTAAACACGTAGAAAGTGATTTATTTATAACAGTTGCTGATGATATGATACCACCTATTTTTGATGGATATGATTGGTTGTCAGTATTTGTACACAAAATGAAATCAGATGAAAGTATTGGATGTATTAATTTTGTTGGAAGTAGGCAGGATTTTAACTCTTTTAAAAGAAAATATTTACCAAAAATTTATGAGAGACTTTCTAAAAGATAAAAAAATAGTAGGTGCTATGCTTGTTTCAAGGAATGATGAATTACTTGATATAACAATACCAAACATGATGAAATGGTGTGATTGGGCATTGATTTTAATGGATAATGAAAGTTATGAAGTAGTAAATAAGGTATATAAACTTAATAAAAAGTATAAAGGTAGATTATTTTTAAGAAGAAGCTCATTTCCACATAAAATATTAACCAGAAGAGGTGATATACAGGATTATAGAAGAAGATGGAGAAACTTAGATGGACATGTAAGAGATGAAATTTTTATGAATTTAAATAATGTTGATATTAGTAGGCTTCCAGCCGACGTCAGAAAGACCTTTAGACAACTTCAAGTGTTACATGCAGAAAAAAAGATACAAAATAGGGCAAAAGATGATTTTTTAAGCTTTGTTAAAATAGATATATTATTACTACCAGATTCTGATGAGATTTTTACCGATTATTTGCCAGAATTATTAGAACGTTTTTCAAATAGTAATTTTATGGCAATCAAAACAAAACCAATTGATATTGTTGGTAGTATGAAAACAATCAAGAGACAAAGCATGTCTCATCACGTTCATATATTAAAATATCATAAGAATTATAGGGGGTGGCCAAAACAGTATTTTGCAATGTATAAACCACTAGGACCAGGTGATTGCATGAGAGCAACCTATTATTCAGTTCACTTACCATATTTAAATAAAAAAATAGTTGACTTTAGATTAAATAATTGGAAGGGGTATACGCCAATCGATGAACCAGTTTGGGACTTGGATAAAGATGTAACAAAGTTATCTCCTGATGAAATAATAAAAATATTAAAAACTGAATCGACTAGAAAAATGACATTATGAGAAAATACTTAAAGGACATAGAAATTGTTGGAGCTGTTCTTGTTTATCAAGAAGGTGATCAGTGTAAATGGTCGATAGATTGGCTTTATGAGAATTGTGATAGGGTTTGCATTGTATTAGATAATTGGAACAAG
>CAZOCS010000162.1:0-4664 GCA_964578365.1 uncultured Candidatus Cloacimonadota bacterium | reverse complement strand
TCCAATCTCACAATCCTGTTCAGTGTGATCGGAATTACTCTTTTTGTAGGAATCGTATCCGGCAGTTATCCGGCTTTGTTTCTTTCCAGTTTCAAACCGAACAAAGTATTAAAAAGTGGTAATGCACCCAAAACAAAAAGAGTAATTCCGATCACACTGAACAGGATTGTGAGATTGGAAGGTTCTACTGCAAGTTCTTTATCTGCAATTTGATTGAAGGCAGGTAAAAACAATTCTACTAATACAAAAGCGATTATCAAAGAAATGAAAGCCAGCAGGATCGACTCGCTTAAAAACTGCTCGATCAATTGCTTTTTATCAGCTCCTACAACTTTGCGAATGCCAACTTCTCTGGCTCTTTTTGCAGAACGGGCTGTGGAAAGATTCATAAAATTGATACAGGCGATCAATAGCACTATTATTCCAATTGCAGCAAAGATCAAGACAAAGATCAAACTCTCGGGATGCCCAAGAGGATTATAAAGATGAACTCTGGATAGAGGCTGCAGAAGAACTGTATTTTCATTATCGGGATTGTGTCTCACAATTGTATCGACGATCTTCTCGGAAAATGAAGCGATGTCTGTTCCATCCTGTAATTGCACAAAACCGGAACTTTCCCAGCTCCAACCGGTTATTCTTTCTTCACCCAATATCTCAAATGGAATGATCATATTGAAAATGATCGATGAATTTTCCGGAGGATTGGCGGCTATTCCAGTTACGGTGAAATCTATGCGGTCATCATATCGGATAACCTTTCCTATGGGGTCTTTATCACCAAAATATTTATGAGCTGTATCTTCCGTAAGAATTATGGAGTGAATTTCTTTTAAAGCAACTTGCGGATCTCCTTTCAACATTTCAAAAGAGAACATCTTGAAAAGTGAGGGTTCTGTTAGTAGAATATCTTCAAAAAATGTTTTATCTTCAACCTGCATCATTCTTCCACTAAGTGTTCTCAACCTAACATGATCTACAATTTCCGGATAATCTTCCTGCATTACGGGTGTAAGGGCATAAGGAATAGTCGAGCTACCATAAGTCTCTCCATCGTTCCATACTCCCACTTGGATCGCTCTATATAAATTGTCACCATTTTGGTGGAAATTATCATAGCTCATTTCATCTTGGACCCACAAAAGCAGCAGGATACAAACTGCCATTCCAACAGCAAGTCCAATAATATTGATAAGACTCATGCTTTTGTGTCTGACAAAACTTCTGAAAGCTATTTTCAAATAATTTTTAAACATCTTTCCTCCTACTCATACTTCAAAGCCTCTACAGGATTTGTATTGGCCACTTTGAATGTGTGATAGGCTGATGTAAGGAAACTGATCAGCAAAGCTCCCAACAATGCAAGACCAAATATTAAGGGATTCGCCGATACTTTGTTGGCATAATTTTTTTGCCAGATCCCAAAAAGATAATAGGCCAAAGGACCTGCAATGATGGTAGAAACAATAATGGTCATAAAAATACCTTTGAACAAAGTTTTAATGATCTGAATTACACTGGAACCCATAATTTTACGAACTGCCACTTCTTTGGTTCTTTGGATAGTTGAGTAGGATGTGAGTCCGAATAATCCAAAGCAGGAAATGAGAATACAGAAATAAGTGAATATGCTGGAAAGTTTTTTCTGGACTTCATCAGTTTGATAGATGGTGTTCAAATGTTCTTCTATAAAGGAATATTTAATTGGAAAATCCGGAGCAAATTCCTGCCACTGTTGCTTGATAAACTCCATGGTATCAGAGATGTTATCACCTTTTAATCGCACATTCAAAATACCTTGGGTTGAACTTGCCTGAATAATAAACATGGGGTTAATTTCGTTCCGAGCAGAAGCATACTTGAAATCTTTTACTACACCAATTACTTCTCCATATTTTGTTTTCTTTCCAATTGGATCTTGCCAACCGAAAAGATCTACCAGAGCTTCGTTGACTATGAAATCTATGGGTGCTCCTTTCTGTCTTTCATTTATAAAATTGGTGCCTTCAACAAGTTCAATATCCATGGTTTCTAAAAAGTTTTTATCAGCATATAACATACGGTTTGCATGAATTTCCATTTCTCCGTTTTCTGCTTCCCAGTCAAAAGCTAAACCGGATAGACCGTAACCTAGTGTTGCACTGGAAAATCCTGCTGAAACCACATTATGATGATCGATGATCATATCACGAAAATTAGTGAATTTCTGCTTCAGTTCTTCATTAGAAGTGGAAATCGTAAGAATGTTTTCTGTTTGAAATCCCAGATCAAGAGTTTGCATATATTTAATTTGTTCCCTCATGAAAAGGGTTAAAATAACTGCCGTAATAGAAATAATAAATTGAAAAGAAACCAGTGCTTTACGAAACAAATTACCGGTCTTTCCTTTTTTCATCTCTCCTTTTAAAGAAGAAATAGGGGTTAGGTGAGAAAGGTGAAACGCCGGATAAACACCAGAGATCACTCCAACCAGTAAAGTAATAAAGATAGAGCTAAAAAGTAGTATGGGATTATTTATAAGATCAATTTCTAAACTTTTGTTTATTAAGTTATTAAAGGGTGTAACTTTTAGAACTAATTCTGCTATGATCAAGCCAATGAAAAGAGCTAAGAAGGATAGAATGATAGATTCACTCAAGAATTGGCTGATAAGCTGTTTTCTCTCCGCTCCCAATACTTTTTTCATACCGATCTCTTTAGCTCTGCTGCCTGCTCTGGATGTTGCCATATTCACGTAATTTATGCAGGCTAAAATCAATATGAATAAACCAATGGATATAAATCCATAAAGAAATTTTCGATTGGCTTCTGAAAATCTCGAGTTGATGGTGGAACGAAGATAAATGTCATCTAACGATTCTACAACTGCGATGTAATTGATCTGATCATATTCAGCCATTTCTCTCTTGTAAAAATTTTGGAATTTCTCAGAAAATTCTTCGGCAGTAAAGTTTTCTGCAAATAAGAAATAGGTGAAATAAGACATACCACCACCCAGAGCACGTGGAGTGTAAATATCATTCAGATTTTGATCATACAAATAAGAGCTCATCGATATTAGGGCAGAGAATTTCAGATGCGAATTATCCGGTAGATCTTTGATAACACCTGTGATCTCATAAATTTCATTATCAATTTCCAGTTCTTTTCCAACTGGATTTTGATCTTCAAAGTATTTTTTTGCGATCTGCTCTGTTAGAACTATCGTATTAGGTCTCTCCAAAGCATCTGAGGTGTTTCCATAAATAAATTGGTGACTGAACATTCGGAAAATACTGTTGTCGGTCATCATCATTCTGCTGTCATAAAGAGTTTTATCATTGGCCTTCACAAGCATTTGGCCGGGATAAAAGCATCGCATATATTCTTTGATTTCCGGCATTTCGTTCTGAAAAAGTGGACCCACAGCAATATTGCAGGTTGATTGTGTACTTGTAATGCCGCCAATTGTCATATTCACACCATAACGGTAGATTTGGTCGACATTATCATGATGCCTGTCATAAGATAGTTCGTTTTGCACGAAGAGCAGTACAAGAATACTACAGCATAAACCAAGAGCCAGACCGATGATATTTAAGAAGGAATGGAATTTATCCTTCTTTATAACCCTAAAAGCCTGTTTGATATTTTGCTTAAGCATAATTATCTCTTATTCATATTTAAGTGCTTCTGCAGGATTAGTTTGCGCTGCCTTAATGGCTCTAAAACTAACAGTTATCAATGCAATTACCAGTGCTGTAATGCCGGATAGAATATAGACTATCAAAGATTGATCTACTGCATAAGCAAAGTTCTGCAGCCATTTCTGCAATGCAAAATACGCTAGCGGCCAGGCAATAATATTTGCAACTACCACCCATATTGAAAATTCTTTTGCAAGAATGAAAACAATATTAGATACAGATGCTCCCATCACTTTTCTTACGCTGATCTCTTTTGTTCGTTGTTCGGCTGTATATGAAGCTAATCCGAATAATCCAAGACAAGCTATAAAAATACAGAGCACAGAGAAATAAGTGAAAACTCTCCCGATTTTTTGTTCAGCTATATATTGTTCGTTCAAACTATCATCCAAAAATGTGTATTCAAATGGGAAGGTAGGGCAGAACTCGTTCCATTTTTCCTCAATAAATTTAAGTGTTTCTCCAATATTCTCCTGTCTGATCCGTAAACAGATATTACGCTGAGGGTCATTGGAAAGCATTATTAAAAGTGGATCTATCTGGTTATGCAAAGATGCATAATGAAAGTCTTTAACCACGCCGATAACTTTAGTGTTCAAATTTGCTGTTCCATCTAAATTAGCTCCAAATCCCAATTTTTTTCCAATTGGATCATCACCCCAGCCCAAAACTTCCATAGCTGCTTCATTTATTATTAATGATTCTTCAGCATCAGTTTGCAGATCCTTATTATAATTGCGACCTTTGATAATCTTCATATCCATGGTCTCTATGTAATCGTGATCTACAAATCCAAAATTTATTCCTTTTTCTTCCATACTGCCATCTTTTGTTTCAAAGAGATGCACAATTATACCATGTCCCTGCCCGGGAACACTGGATGTTGTACCGGCTTTGATGATCTGAGGATGTTTTTTCAATTCATCTTTAAATGCTTGCAGGTTCCTAACTCCTGATGTGTCTCGAATAGTTAATACA
>CAZOCS010000161.1:0-4679 GCA_964578365.1 uncultured Candidatus Cloacimonadota bacterium | reverse complement strand
ATCAGTTGATGGTGATACTGTTCTTGTACAACCCGGAACTTATCTTGAAAATATTAACTACATTGGGAAAAATATTACGGTAGCGTCACTATTTCTAACAACCCAGGATACAATTTATATTTCCCAAACTATAATAGACGGTAATCAAAATGGAAGCGTTGTTACTTTTGAAAATAACGAAAGTAATGCTGCTACACTATATGGTTTTACAATTACTAATGGATATAAAGATTATGGTTTTGGTGGGGGTATTGATTGCTTTCTAAGTTCACCTGTAATAAGAGGTTGCATTATTGAAAATAATTTTGCATTACATGGTGGTGGAATCCATGTGATAGGTTTTCCTTTAATTGAGAAAAATATTATTCGGAATAACATTGTAACTGTTGCTGGTGGAGGGATTAAATCTACTGAAGGTGCAATGATTGTGCGAAATAATGTTATAATGCAAAATAGCTCAGATGTTTATGGTGGTGGTATTCATGTATCTTTATCAAGCCAAGTGGAAATAACTAGTAATCTGATAAAAGAAAATGTTGCTGATAGAGGTGGCGCAATCTGTTTTCACAATTATAATGTAGGTGGTATAATTGAGAATAATTTAATAATCGGAAATTCTTCTGAGTATCTTCATTCAGATTTCGGTTATCAAACAGGAGATCACCAATTGATTAATAATACCTTTGCTTATAATGTTGTAGATAGTGTAGGTATAGCATTCGGGCAATCATGTAATGCAGTTCTAATCAATAATATTTTCTGGGAAAATGCTGAAGAAGAAATAAGAGTATTACCTGATGTAGACATAACTGTAACATATTGTTTAATTCAAGATGGATGGGAAGGTGTGGGAAACATTGAATCTAATCCATTATTTGTTGATCCAGAGGAAGGTGATTTCAAGCTTCAAGAAACAAGCTCCTGCATTGGTGCTGGTATTGACTTGATTGAGCTAAACTGGAATTGGTATAATGCACCATTATTTGATTTCGAAGGATCACCGCGTCCTCAACCTGTAGGCTCAATGCCAGATATGGGTGCATTTGAAAACATCTTAGGTGAGCCGTTGGTTGGAATTAACAATGGTTGCTTACCAATAAACAATTACCAACTTTCAAACTACCCCAATCCATTTAATCCAACAACAACAATTGAATTCTCAATTCTTGAAGAAAGTAAAGTAGAATTATCCATTTTCAATATCAAAGGACAGAAAATTAGAACTCTGGTAAACGATCAATATTCAATAGGTGATCATTCAGTTATTTGGAATGGTGATAATGAGTCGGGAGATTCGGTCAGCTCAGGTGATTATCTGTACAAGCTTAAAGTAAATGGTGAAACTGAATTAATTAAAAAATGTTTGTTATTGAAATAAAAGATGCTGCTAACAAAAGCCTTCACATTCAGATTGAGAGAATAGCAAGCAGAACGTGTCAGGTTTGAAACATTAGTTGCAATAATATAAAAAGGTCTTTGAATGAAAGTTGATTTTTCTGACTTGGATTATCCTGCCAATTTAAAATACTCAATTATTGTTTCAAAAGATGAAAATGGTTTCGTTTTTGTGAAACATAAAGACAGAAGTACTTGGGAAAAACCTGGTGGACATATAAAAACAGGAGAGTCATCTTTTGATGCTGCTAAACGAGAATTAAAAGAAGAAACAGGTGCTATTGATTTTGATATAACAGAGATATGTTCATATTCTGTGACTAGAGGTGAAAACTCTAGTTTTTGACGATTATTTTTTGCAAAGATTCACAGTTATTCAAATAGTTTGGATTTTGAAATAGACGAAGTTAAGTCTTTTGATGACCTTCCAAATGATTTGACATATCCAAATATCCAATCATATTTATTTAAAGAAATTCTTACTAGATTGGAACTAACATTCTAAAATTATAACAACTAATATAGTCTAAGTGTTTCCGTTTCGTCTCTGTCTTTTTTGGTATCTATGAAAACTAATCCAAACTTAATGTGTAAACTGTATAAATTTACTATTCTATGTCAGTTAGCAAGAAAATGCCAAACTGCTGCAACTTTTCAAATTCATTTATCTTGTTTATTGTGATCTTAAGCTCATTGGTCGTTACATCACAAGCCCTAAATTGTAAGTTGTAACGGCTTATCATGTTTAATTAGCTAAATACTATAATCCTTGACAATTTCTCAACAAAAATCGTTAATTTTTTTTTGGGGGATCAGTTAAATTCTAATTTTGAAAACTATGTGAATTCAGTTTGTGAACTTTAGTATTCGTTTGTTGAGGAGATTTAATGATACAAGGAAAGAAGTTGATAGAAGATGCTGAAGTGATACACTAAATATTATGCATTATCACAGTAAGAATTAATAAGAGAAAAATGAAATCATTATCTATTATAATTGGATTATTAGCCGGAATACTTTTTGGTGTGGCCACGCCATTCAGCAAAATCCTACTTTCCCAACTTAATAGTTTTCAATTGGCAGGATTACTCTATTTAGGTGCTGCTATTACTTTTTTGCCATATGTAATAAAAAACAGGAAAATTGAATTCAACGCATTAAAATTGAATCGGAAAAAGAGTTATATCTGGAGTGTGATTTTCTTTGGAGGTGTGTTGGGACCTCTATTCTTAATGATCGGACTAAAGACTGCCAATGCTATGTCAGTATCTGTCTGGTTGAACTTGGAGCTCGTAGCAACAGCAGTTCTGGGTGTTCTTATTTTTAAAGATCATTTAGACCGTTTTGCATTAATAGGCGTGATAATAACTCTTTGTGCTGGTATTATTGTATCTACACAGGAATCAAGCAGTGGAGTTATCTCTGGTTTTTTCATCCTCTTGGCATGTATTTCCTGGGGATTCGATAATCATTTTACAGCTATTATCGACGGTGTCTCTCCTCAAACGATAACTTTCATCAAAGGAGTTTTCGGTGGACTCACGAATTTACTAATCGGTGTACTGATCAGCAAAGGACAAATCCAACTTAACTATATTCCGATTGCTCTTTTAATTGGGATATTCTCTTATGGGATCAGTATTGTACTCTATGTTACTTCTGCCCAGAATTTAGGTGCAACTAGAAGTCAAATACTTTTTAGTACAGCACCATTATGGGGAATTTTCGCAGCTTATATTTTTCTTGGTGAGTCTTTGAGCTTGATAATTATAATCTCATTTGTTTTGTTAGTGGCAGGTATCATATTTACTAGCTTATCTTCACATGAACATGAACATTTGCATGAAAGAGTTGTTCATATTCATCTGCATAGCCATGAAGACGGTCACCATGAGCATGACCAATCCGAGGATGATGAAATCCACAAAAAACATTCACATATTCATGAACATAAAGAAAACAAGCATATTCATAAACACTACTCGGATTTACATCACCGCCATAAACACTAAACACTCATAATCAGAAAATCCTATTGACGTTGTCACCTCAGATTAGCTCAAACCTTATGTGTAAAGTCGTATAAATATTAAGAGAAGAATTCACGTATAAATCAATAATTATAAGTAAGTTAGCAAGAAAATGCTAAACCGCTGCAATTTATTGAATATCTGAATTCACTTGATATTACTATACTTCTTCGTAATCCTTTTTAAAATAATTACAAAGATAGTACCTTTGGGTTCATTATCTTCAACTGAAATATGTCCTGCATAATCTTCTATAATCTGCTTTATAATATATAAACCAAGCCCTGTATTTCCATTTTTACCATGAATAAAACCTTTATCAAATACTTTTCTCTTAATTTCATCCGATATCCCGATACCATTATCACAAACTTTTATCTCACATATATTATCTTTGGATGTTATTATTATATTTAGTTTAGTAGCATTCCCGTGTTTAATAGAGTTAGTTATTAGATTTTCAAATACGGAGTATATTTCTTCATTTGCATATACTGTTCCTTTACCAGAGACAGTAATATCTATATCAGGATAGTTTCTTTCAGTTGCACATATCACTTCTTCAATTTTGTATTTTCCCAGAGAGGAATGAGATTCTAAGAAATTTTCTTGCTTGCGCTGCCGTTCTATTGTTTTCAGACATTTATTAACTCTTTTATTTATTTCATCCAGCATCTCATTTGTTGGCTCATCTATATAAAGATTAATAGCACTTTTAATGACCGTAAGATCATTTGTGATATCATGACGTAAAATGGAATTTAGTATTTTTAATCGTTTCTTACTAATTTGCAATTCTTCGTCTGCTTGTATACGTTTAGTGATATCACGGTCAATTCCTCTATATCCTGTCAATTCATTCTCAGAATTGTACGTAGGAATTGCTGTACTTTCAGTGATTATTATTTTTCCATTTTTATGTTTAAATTTTCCTATAACATTTTTCCAGCCTTTTCCAGCGATTAATGCTTTATTTAACACATTTAATGAGTTTGGTGTTATGGCTTTTTCGTCCCAAAAATCTGTAACATGACATCCTACAATTTTCTCAGCTTTATATCCCAACATAGTCTCAACAGCGTTATTTGAATAGGTATGTATACCATTCATATCCATCTCCCATGCCCAATCATTTAATGACGAAAGGAATGAATGGTAATACTCTTTTTCTTTTAACAATAGTTCTTGAGTCTGCATACGCTCAGTGATATCTCTGGTAATTGCCAGAAGGTTTTTCCCTAGAATATTTACGGT
>CAZOCS010000160.1:0-4713 GCA_964578365.1 uncultured Candidatus Cloacimonadota bacterium | reverse complement strand
AATTTTCTGTGCTAATGGTCAATGTGCAAAATGTACGGTTATAGTAGATAGCATTCCTTTGAAGTCTTGTATGACGGTTGTTAAACCGGGAATGAAGATTGAAAGTGTGGATGGATTACCAAAACTTCCTCAATCAGATAAACATGAGATCAACGATATAGAAGAACTTGAATATGATGTGCTGATAATTGGCGGAGGACCTGCCGGACTTTCTGCTGCGATTCAACTTGGAGAGCATAATATTAAATCACTGATAGTTGATGATAAAACTGAAACCGGTGGAAAACTAGTTCTTCAAACGCATAAATTCTTTGGTTCAGTTGAAGATTCTTTTGCTGGAACCAGAGGAAATGATATAGGAAAAATGCTGTCTCAGAAAGTTAGTGAGAATAAAAATATTGATGTTTGGACAAATAGCATAGCACTATATGTCTATAAAGACCAAAAGGTTGGAATTCTAAATAATAATGTTTATAAATTAGTAAAACCAAAGATCATCTTAAATGCAGCAGGAGCAAGAGAAAAATTCCTGCGTTTTAAAGGAAACTCACTTGCTGGTATTTATGGAGCAGGAGCATTTCAAACTTTGGTAAATCGTGATCTTGTGCGACCCACACAAAGACTTTTTATTATTGGAGGTGGGAATGTTGGGCTCATTGCAGGTTATCATGCATTGCAAGCTGGAATTGAAGTTGTAGGGCTGGTAGAAGCAATGCCCAAATGCGGCGGATACAAAGTTCATGCTGATAAACTCAAGCGGCTTGGTGTTCCAATATATACATCTCATTCCGTTCTGCAGGCAAATGGAAAAGAGACGATTGAATCGGTTACTATATCACAAGTTGATGAGAAATTTAATCCTGTAAAAGGAACAGAAAAAACATTTAAATGTGATACCCTTCTCATTGCAGTTGGATTGGAAAGTGTTAATGAATTTACCGATGAAGCTGAAACAGCTGGAATAAGAGTACACTCTGCAGGTGATGCCAAAGAAATTGCAGAAGCTTCTTCTGCTATGTTCAATGGCAAAATTGCAGGATTAAAAATTGCTAAAGAGATTGACCCGAATGTAGAAGAAATTCCAAAAAGTTGGTTCGATAAAGCAGAGATATTAAAAAAAGAAGCAGGTAGGATATTTGAATATAAACTTCCTGAGAATGAAGAAGGAATTTTTCCGGTCATTCATTGTTTACAAGAAATTCCGTGTAATCCCTGCAGTACGATCTGCCCTACAAATTCAATTTTTATGAAGGGTGATCCGATAATGGATCTGCCGGTATATGAAGGCAAATGTATTGGTTGTGGAAAATGTGTTACTATATGTCCGGGGCTGGCGATTACACTAGTGGATTTTCGAAAAGATATAGAATTTCCAACAGTTACACTTCCGTATGAAGTTTCAAATCATAAAATAGAAACTGGTGATAATATTATTTGTGTGGATATTGACGGATTGGAACTTGGCATGTTTGCTGTAAAACAGGTTCTTGATGTGAAAGCAAATAACAGAACTCAGCTCATTAAACTGCAAGCTCCCAAAAATATTGCAAAAAAGATCGTCTCTTTCCGGATCCAAAAGGAAGAAGTTTCCCAGCAGCAAAAAACAATAATTCAAAACATCTCAGATGAAGAAATGGTTTGTCTATGTGAGAGAGTTACAGCAAAAGAGATTCGGGATCTTATACAAAAAGGTATCACTGATATGAATCAGATCAAGGCGATCACTCGCGCCGGGATGGGTCCTTGCGGAGCGAAAAGTTGTGACAATTTAATCAAACAACTTTTTAGACAGGAAGGAATTTTGCTTGATAAGATCGAACCGAATACAAGAAGGCCGATTTTTGTGGAAGTACCTCTGGGTAAATTTGCTGGTAATAAAAATGAATAGCCGCCAAGACACAAAGCCACAAAGAAAAGGACTTTTTTTAAAAGGTAAAGAAAATGAATAGGAAAAATTTTAAAACTCTTCCTGAAGAAACTGAGCGAATTGCATCGCTTATTATTGATGCAGCATTTCAAGTGCATAAAACTCTTGGTCCTGGATTACTTGAAAAAGTGTATGAAGTGTGCTTGTGTCATGAAATGAAAAAGAGAAATCTAAAATTTAAAAGACAAGTAAATATTCCAATAAAATATGATAATTTAACGTTTGAAGAAGGTTATCGTATTGATATTTTAGTAGAAGAACAAATTATTGTTGAGTTAAAAGCTTGTGATAAATTTAATCCTGTTTGGGATGCACAAATATTAAGTTATTTAAGAATAACCGGAAAACGATTGGGATTAGTTATTAATTTCAATGTGCCGTTAATAAAACAAGGAATAAAACGAATCATATTGTAGTGAAAACTTTGTGTCTTAGTGCCTTAGTGGCATATTAGGAGAAATAATGTCGAATTTTGACGTAATTGTTATTGGAGCAGGATCAGTTGGAGTTCCAACAGCATTAGCTTTATCATCTAAGAAATTAAAAGTTCTTGTGATAGATTCTAAATCATCTGCTGGGCAGGAGAATAATAAAAAAGCTATTGGTGGTATTCGCGCAACACATTCAGATTTTGGGAAGATAAAAGTGTCGCAAAGAAGTATCGAATTTTTTTCAACTTGGAAGGGAAAGTATGATGAAGATATTGGTTGGATGGCTAATGGCTACAGCTTTCCTGCATATAATAAAGAAGATGAAAAGAAATTGAAGGATCTGATGAAGATACAGCATTCTTTTGGTTTGAATATAAAATGGATATCACCAGATGAATATGAAAAATTGGTTCCTGGAATTAATATTGATGGCCTTCGAGGCTCTACATATTCTCCTGATGATGGCTCGGCATCTCCACTTCTTGCATTAAATGCTTTTTTTAATAAAAGTTTGGAATACGGTGTAGAATACAAATTTAATGAAAATGTAATTGATATAGAATTAGAAGATGAAAAGATCTCTCAAATCATTACAGATAAAGGACAATATTCTGCCAATACAATTATCAACACTTCAGGGAATAATGCTAAAGAGATCGGAAAGATGATGGGAATAGACCTACCGGTAGTTCCGGATAGTCATGAAGGTGCGATAACCGAACCTGTAGAAAGATTTTTTGGACCAATGGTTGTTGATATGCGTCCAATAAAGGGATCTGCAAATTATTATTTCTATCAAAATAATGAAGGACAGGTTATTTTCTGTATTACTCCATCTCCTCCAATAATTGGTACAGATAGCGATTCAACTTCTGATTTCTTACCGCAAGTTGCAAAACGAATGGTTGAACTTTATCCGCGTCTTGCCAATTTAAAAGTCCGAAGAACCTGGCGGGGGCAATATCCAATGTCACCGGATGGTTTTCCGATTGTTGGAAGATCAAAAGAAGTTCCAAATTTGATAAATGCGGTAGGAATGTGCGGACAAGGCTATATGCTTGGTCCTGGTTTGGGAGAACTTATTACTCGAATTGTAACTAATGAACTTACTGAAGATGACAATAGAGCATTAAAAAGTTTTGATCCTTACCGTGATTTTTCTGGAATGGAGCAGTTTAAATAAATGAAAGTACATATTGAGAAAATTACGAGTTACGATTTTGATAAGATATATCAATTTATTGAAACACTGCAGCTTGAAGAAATTCTTAATGATAAGAAAAAAATCTTGCTAAAGCCGAATCTTTTAGGAGCTTTCCCACCAGAAAGAGCAGTAACAACAAATCCTGTAGTTGTTGATGCAGTTATTACATACTTGAAGAAAATTGGGAAAGATGTTATTGTAGGTGATAGTCCCGGTGGATCAACTACGATCAAACTAGTTTGGGAAAAAACCGGCATGAAGCGATTGGCAGAAAAACATAAAATCTCTTTAGTTAACTTCAAAAATGGTGGGATAATCCAACAACGAGCAGCTAAATTGACGTTCCCAATTACTAAATACATTTGGGAAGCTGATGCTGTAATTAATCTTAGTAAATATAAAACACACAGTTTAATGTCATTTACAGGTGCTATAAAAAACCTTTATGGCTTAATACCAGGATTAAAAAAATCTGATTATCATAAAGAGCATCCTGATCATACCCAATTTGCTAAAGTTATTTCAGGGTTATATTCTGTAGTGAAGGATAGAATTGCCATAAACATTATGGATGGAATTGTGGGAATGGAAGGAGACGGACCTTCTGCCGGGGATCCCAGAAATTTTGGAGTAATGTTTGCCAGCAAGTCTGCTTCTGCACTTGACTTTGTAGCCTCAGGCATGATGGGATTTAAGCCAGAAAGGTTAGAATATATTTTACCTTCTTTAGAATTAGATAACATAAAAGAAACAGAAATTGAAATTTCTGAAGAATGGCTTCATTTCAAATTTCATAAAGTTAAAATAAAAAAAATTGGTTTATATATAAAGATATTAGCTTACTCACCAAAAATATTAAAAAATGCTTTTAAAAAACATTTTAATTATTATCCTGATTTTAATGATAAATGCAGGAAGTGTAATATCTGCGTGGAGAGTTGTCCTATGCAGGTGATGGAACTGGGAGAAGGAGATGCCCACCCGACAATTAATTATGATAAATGCATAAAATGTATGTGTTGTCACGAGATGTGTCCGTATCAGGCTATTTATGTGCATAAAAGTTTTCTGGCAAAATTTCTCATAAAATAATTTTGATTTTCTTCTTGCAAACAATTCTGATCATAATTAATATGTAAAGTAAGCAGGAG
>CAZOCS010000159.1:0-4866 GCA_964578365.1 uncultured Candidatus Cloacimonadota bacterium | reverse complement strand
TAAATTTTATGAGCTTGATCTGGGAAAAAAGCTAGAAGATGTCGTAAATATCGATGTTGTTCCACTTGGAATATATAGCCTTTATAATGGAGCTGAGATCGGTGTGATCATTGGGCAATCAAAAGATACCTTAGGTAAAAGTAACTTAAAGCATCAGATAATTCTATTCCGATTAGATAAAAAAGGGAAATTACTGGGTCAGTTAGATCTAGCGTCAAAAAGCGAAGTGATTGAGTTAATATCAATAAAAGATACCTTTAAGGTGATAACCGATAGCTTTGTAAAAACCTATACAAAATAATTTTATTAAGAATACTTAAATAAGATCTAAATTAGAAATTATAATAGTTTTTTCAATACTCCTGTTTCTCTATCAACAATGTTCATCTCAACCTCTGCTTCAGCAAGCATTTCCTGAGCAAGTATATCCTCATATGGTTCAGAGATATATATAGTTTTTATTTCAGCATTTATTAGTATCTTAGAGCAAATAACACAAGGTTGATTAGTACAATAAAGAGATGCCCCCCTAATGGATGTTCCATTAATAGCAGCTTGAATTACAGCATTCTGTTCTGCATGAACTCCACGGCATAATTCATGTCTTTCGCCGGAAGGAACATTTAATTGTTCACGAAGACATCCGGTAATTGCGCAATGTCTTATGTGCTTTGGTGCGCCATTATAACCTGATGATATGATCTGATTATCTCTAACAATTATTGCTCCTACTTGTCTGCGCAAACAGGTTGATCGGCTACCTGCCAGATATGCCATTTCCATAAAATACTGATGCCAGCTTGGTCGATTATTCATGTTCACCTCGATTTATTATTTTCTTGTTCTTTAATTTTTTTATCTCTTACTAGTTCTGCTTGAGATTTTCGTAAATAATAGGGCTCTAATTCCGAAATACTCTCAAAATCATATTCAGGGATTTTGCTTTTTAGTGCTATACTTATCAGTGTAGAAGCCAGAGGAATGTTCTGATGTTCTAAACAAAATGTATGATCGATGCCACTTTCTAATATCTCATTCTTAAATTCTTTTGCACCATCACCGACTATGATCACGGGTTCTTTTATCAATTTAAGAAAATCTTCAGGTTTTGTGTTTGTTTCCTGTAATATTATTTCCAATTCTGGTGAATACAATGCAGCATACGCTTCTGCCATTCTAGCATCAATAAATGCAAGAATGTTCCTATTAGAAAAAGCTACATTATTTGCTAAAAGCTCAAGAGTGTTAATTGGTAATAATGGGATATTATGTGCCATACAAATACCTTTAGCTGTGGCAAGTCCAATTCTTACGCCTGTAAAGGAACCTGGTCCATTGGCAATTGTAACCAGGTCAATATCGGAAATTCCAATCTTAGAATTTTTTAAACCTGCATCAATCTGAGGTAATAAACGTTCTGAATGCGTTATTTTAATATCGAGATGATTGATATATGAAATGTGATCATCTTTATAAATAGCAATACTACCGGAACTTGAAGTTGTGCTTAGGGCAAGTATGTTCAAATTATTCTCCTAATATTATTTCTTTAGTTACAGCTTTTTTCTAAAATTACTCAAGTCAAGAAAAAGTAATTTAAAATAGTTTTATTATTGTGCAAACTGACAAAGCATAGGATTGCTTAGTAAAACTTATAAAAATTAACTTTACTTCAAAACCCTATTTTATCAAATTTGCTCCAAAAAATAAGCTGGAGAATGGATGAAGAAATCAACCAAGAGCAAGATAGAATTTTTCTTTTTTAAACTTTTTATCAATGTATTCAAAGTATTTCCATATAACATCACCAGATCTTTTCTTGGCAGACTATTTGTATTTGGAGCCAACATATTCGATATTCGTAATTCCTTAGCAGCCGACCAGCTTAAAATGGTTTTCCCACAAAAATCTGAAAAAGAGATTAAAGGGATAATAAAAAAAATGTATTACCATATGGGTTTAACAACAGCTGAATCTTATTTTGGAAATAAAGAGAAACTTTTTAAAACGTGTGAGGTTGAGGGTTGGAATAATCTAAAGAATGCAGTTGAAGGTGGTAGAGGTGTGATATTGGCAACGGGTCATTTTGGGAACTGGGAACTTGCCGGCAAATATATTGCAGCCCACTTCGATTTGGCTGTTGTAGGTAAAAGGCAGCGTAATAGATATTTCGATGATTATACAAATGCACTGCGTTTGAAAGATAAAGTTATAGTAATAAATAAGAAAAATGCCCTAAGACCAATTCTAAAGATGCTGGGAGAAGGGTATATAGTTAGTTTGCTAATGGATCAGAATGCAGGACGAAATGGAGTACTAACAGATTTTTTAGGGCATAAAGCTTCCACATTTGTAGGTGCTGCCAAGATCGCTATAAAAACAGGATGTCCCATTGCTCCGGCTTATGCAATAAGGAAGGAGGATGGAAGCCATCTTTTCATCTGCGAAGAGATAATTTCTCCTGAAGGATTTGATAATAATTTAGAAGATATAACAAAATTCACAGAATTAATATCTAAACGAATTGAAAAATATATTTATCAATATCCTCATTTATGGTTCTGGGTACATAAACGCTGGAAGGGCCGTAATAAAGCAAGAAAGATATAATGCTTTACAATAAAGTTAAATTACAAACATTTGCCGTTAAGGAGTTGCTTTTGAAAAGATATTTTTTCTTGATGATCATGCTTACTTTTTCGCAGCTTTATGCAGTTGATTATCATATCGCATCAGGTGGTAATGTGACGCCTTCAGCACGGGACACACTTTTTTACTATCATACAAATACCGATGATCAGCACTGGTTTGGAAGCGATAGCTGGGCGGTAAAGTTTGAATTTAACGAATTATTTCCTGTAATTGATTCCCTATCTTTTGAAGCAGAGGGTGCAAATATATTCATTCCGGGAATTAGTGGTTCAGATCCTTTAACCATAAAGCTTTGTGAAGATAGATACGGACAACCACTTATCCATGCTGATAGTTTATTATTCTTGCAAACTTTACAAGCATCTGAGATCCAATATCAAGGTTGGAACTATGTTTCATTTTCTAATACTATTACAGACACAACTCTATGGCTTGTGGTAGATTATCCCACAAATTCTACAGAACAATTCATTTCTGCATCAGCATTGGGTGGTTTCCAAAGTTATTTCTTAAATAATGGTTATTACCAAAATATGTTTAGCAATAGTTACGATTCTGAATTTCTATTTAGCCTTCAAGGCAGATTATTAACTGAAGGAACTGATCTGGATCTGGTTTCAATTAATTGGGAAGGTGAATTCTTGGAAGGTGGTTTAATATATCCAATATTCACAATAAAGAATAATTCTGATATCTCAGTCTTAGGAAGCCATATTATTCCTTTATTAGAAGCTCCAAACGATACAATTGAGCTTGTTTATGCAGCAGATAGCACTTCTTGCCAGCAAATTGATCTACCGGTCTTAAACGCAAATGAATTATATGTTTTCGATTTTAGTGATAGTCTCATGTACATTCTTCCAGATAGAGCTTCTCAATATCAATTTATTGGTGAATTATTCTGTGAGTCAGATAGCCTGAATCAAAATAATACAATCGAAGATGAGTTTCATGTTTATATTGAGCAATTGGATAAAATTATAATAGAAAATGCTGTGCAATTAAATGATTCATATTCCAACAATATTTGGTCTGCACAGGCATCAATTCTGGATACATCAAATTGTATTACAATTAATTATTTTGCAGATCTGAATGACGAACCATTTTTTAATTATAGCTCTTATCAGAGATTTCATTATTATGATCTAATGGGCTTTCCTGCAACTATTGTTGGAGGTGGAGAAAAACTGATCGGCTATAATACCGGATATCCTGATCAATTAACAGAACTTTATGATGCAGCACTATTAAATAACACATTTATCAGCAGAGATACGTGTTATGCCTTTTACAACGAGATGGGGAATGTTGGTTTTTATTATGAATTAGAAAACATAGAAACGCTGCTGTTTGATGATTTCATCGATGATCTTACTTTGAGAGTTGGAGTAATTGAGAACGTAGAGAACGAGCCTGGTATTCCAGCTGATACCAATATGCCGGTTTTTACATATTTAATTGAAGAAGCAAATGTAAATCAGTTTTTAGATAATACAACTATCTCTGATACAGTTCTTTTTAACATGAATGATGACTTTGTTACTATTGCTGGTGATACAGATAATTGTGAAGTTGTTTTCTGGCTTCAAAATGATGAAACAAAAGAGATCTTTCAAGTAAACAAACTTCCATTCACAGAATTCCAACTTGGGCTTGTTAGTCTGGAAGATGATGAAATTCCTCAAACCGGTCACAGCTTACGAATTTTTCCTAATCCGTGCAAAATTACAGAAATGATGAATATTTCATTTTCTCTTCCAAATACAATGCAAACTGCTGAGCTAAAGATCTATAATATAAAAGGACAATTAGTGAAAACAATAACATTGGATCCCGCATCAAAGAACGTTTCCTTTATTTGGAATGGAAAGAATAATGCAGACAGGCAAGTTTCCAGTGGAATATATCTTATGCAGATCAAAGCTGATGTTAATGGAAAAGAGTATAAATATCATAAGAAAAGTTTATTGATAAGGTAATAATGAAAAAAAAAAATATATTTGATAAAAAGTATTTTGAGTTAACAGGATGTGTTCATAATCATACAGAATATTCTTTTGACGCGCAAGTGAAACTGAGTAGAATAATAAAAGCAGCTAAGAAGAATGAACTGGATTACCTTACAATAAACGATCATCATACAATGGCTGCACGTGAAGACGAAGCAGTTAAAATGGAAAACGATCTTATAGTTATCGTTGGAGCCGAAAT
>CAZOCS010000158.1:0-4958 GCA_964578365.1 uncultured Candidatus Cloacimonadota bacterium | reverse complement strand
AAATGAATTTTCCGGCACAATCACTTTTGTGTTCATAATCTCTGAAATTGCAATTTGCATTCCAGAATTATTGGCCACTCCACCAGTAAAGACTACTGGGCTTTGCCAATGAAGTTGTGAAGTAAGATTTTTTGTTCTTTTTGCAATAGAGCGATGAACTGCATTAATAATATTCGGTTTTTCAAAACCATCTGCAATAAGACCAATGATCTCTGATTCAGCAAAGACAACACAGGTGCTGTTAATATCTATCTTTTTTGTAGATGATCGTGAAATATCACCCAGTTGATCAATTGTAGTTTCAAGAGTAGTTGCAGTTACTTCTAAAAATTTACCGGTTCCCGCTGCACATCTATCGTTCATAACAAAATCTTTTACACTGCCCTTCTCATCAACTATAATGATTTTAGAATCTTGTCCACCGATATCTATGATCGTTCTTGCCATAGGAAAGAAATAATTTGCTCCCTTAGCATGACAGCTGATCTCAGAAATCCGCTTATCGGAAAATGGAACGATATTCCTTCCATAGCCTGTTGAATATATTTTTGTGATCTCAGATCTTGAAATTGAAGTCTCCATTAAGGCATCGGTTAATAAAGTCTCTGCTACTTTTTTGGGATTTACACCAGTATCGGCAACATTTGTGTATAGAATCTTATCATTTTTCAAAACAACAATTTTTGACATTCTAGAACCAAGATCTATTCCAACAGTTATAATTTTCTTAATCATTTTATTAAATTCTCTCACACCATAATATGAACGAATTGATCCTCTTCTTTGAAATATACGGATGCAAGTTCATGCAGCATTTTCACATCTACCCTATCCAAACGTTCATCTCTTTTTAAATAGTAAGAATATCCCAATCCTAAAGATTCTAAAATAGAAAGCGTTTGTGCCAAATTCAGCACACTCTCTTGCTCCATAACCCTTTGACCTCGAATAAAATTCTTTGTTTTTTCAAGTTCCTTTTGTGTGATACCATTTGTCATAATATCTTTTAAAACATCTCGGATAACTTTTAATGCCTCATCTTTATTTGCTTTATCTACAACTGCTGAAGCAACCCAGAATCCTGTAGATCTTACAGAACTAAAACTGAAATCAACAGAATAAGCAAGACCACGTTTCTCACGGAGTTCCGTAAAAAGGATCGAATCAGAATCACCACCAATTATTTGTGAGAGGACATGAAATGCCGTATTTTTAATTTTATCATGCGCATTACAGGCAAAACCACCAATATTAATGATCGCTTGATCCATCCCTTTTTTTGTTAATTTGTATCTGGTTTTAGATGAATTTATTATTGCTTTTTGAATAGATCTGGAATAATTATTTTTTTTAAAAACAAAGTTTGCTTCACAAAATCTTAGAGCTTCATCAAAATTAAAATCACCTACAATTGCTAATGACATATTTTCTGGTTGGTAATGTATTCTATACCATTGCTTTACCTGTTTCAAAGTAATCTTCTGAATAGATGTTTTAGAACCGGAACGATTGATGAGATTACTCTTTTTCCCGAAGATCAACTCTTTAAATAAAAGTGCTGAACTATGTTGTGGATAATCCTTAATTCTATCCAAATTACTTTTTGTGGTTGATTTAATATTGCTGAAATGTTCCATTGGGAATGTAGGATGAAGCACAACATCAGAAAGTAACTCTAAACTTGCTGGAAGCGTTTCTTTAAAACATTTTGCATTAACAATAGTTGTCTCACTTTGCGAACTTATTCCAAAATTGATCCCATTTGAGATACAATGATCTATAAACTGCTGATAGTTTCGTTTCTCGTTTCCATAAAGCAATAAAGCAGATGTAAGATAATTAATTCCAAGATTTTCTTTTGTTTCATTTAACTGTGAAACTTCATACGAAAGCGAGATGCCAACTGTAGGTTTTCCAGTTACCTTTTTCAAAAGGATCTTTAAACCATTGTTTAATCGTGTTTCAAAAAATGTTTGTTCAATAATTTTATTAGATCTATATTTTTCTTTAAGCAGCTTACTAATAATGTTATTGTTTACATTATCTTTTCCTGTACAATAAATATAAAGGTGTTCTTTGCTGAAATAATTTTTTATAATTCTTTTTAAGTCGTTGCTTGTGATATTTCTAATCATTTCCGGATATTCAAAGAATTTTTTGTAGTTAGATAGAATTTCTTCGTTTCCTAAACTTGATGCCAGAGACTCCATATATTCAAATGTATAACGATAGAAATAAACTAGTTCTTTTTTACAATCATCTAATTCGATATCGCTCAATCCATATAGAAAAAACTCTTTAAGTTCTTCTAAAAATATTTTGCTTATCTTAGTTAGATCGGCCTTTCTCTTAGGCATAATTATTATTACCGATGCACCGTCATTAATTCCACTTAGAGAATGAACATGCACATTATCAATGAGTTTTTCCTTTGTGAACAACCTTTTATAAAGTCTTGAATTCTTACCAATTGCAAATGCTTTTGTAGCTAATGAAAGTGCATAAGAGTCGGGATCAGTTTCTGCAAGATCAGGAATAACAAAAGCAAGCATATTACCGGATATATCTTTTGGTAAATACTTGATCTTCGGCTTAGTTGGAAAGTTGTTACTGATTCTAACTCGTTCTTTTAATGCGTTAGGCTTCCACTTTCCAAAATATTTCTCAATCACACTATCTAGCTTATTTCCCTTAATGTCACCTGAAGCAACCAGGAAGCAGTTATTTGGAACATAATATTTTGAATAGAAATTACGTAGAGAGTTCGAATCTGCCGTTTTTAGAGAGTTCAAATTTCCAATAATTGGCTTTTTATAAGGATTTTTTGTAAAGTAGTCAGCTGCAATATCTTCTATAAAAGAATCTTCAGGTTCATTTTTAAATTGCTTTAGCTCTTCGATAACTACTTTTTTTTCTGATATAAAATCTTCATTGGAGAAATTTGCATTAAGTGCAAGTTCAGATAGTATTTCAATTCCTTCTTCTGTAAATTTTGAAGGAAGTGTAATATAAAAACATGTTGAATCAAACTCGGTATAGGCATTCAAAGATCCACCAAGGTTCGAAACCTTATTCATTATTGCATTTTTCGGATACACTTTTGTAGATTTGAATACAAGATGTTCTGTTAGATGTGAATATCCAGCTTCCGATCTTTCTTCCCATGCAGAGCCGATTCGGATATATAGCTGAATGCAAACCAATGGATTAGAATTATCACTGGCAGCTATAACTTTGAAGCCATTTTTTAAAAGTTTTGATGTGACTTTCATCTATTTCCTCTTATCCATTTCTACACAAGCATAAGCATTGTGGTTATGGATAGACTCATAATTTTCTGATTGCACCTTAAACCAATCTATTCGTGCTTCCTTTTGCAGTTTTAATGTAACTTCTCTAACGATGTCTTCTACAAATCTTGGATTATCATAAGCTTTTTCGGTTACAAATTTTTCATCAACTCGCTTTAGTAGTGAATATATCTCACAACTGGCACAACTTTCTACAAGTTCTATTATTTCTTCCAGCCATATAAATTCGTTATAACTAATTATTACATTTACAGTCGATCTCTGACTATGTGCACCATTTTCACTTATCTCCTTTGAACATGGACATAAAGTAGTAACTGGTACTTCAACACCGATCTGCATTTTAAATTCGTTATTTAAAGAAGCTTGAAAATAACAATCATATGAAAGTAAAGAATTTGTTTTTGAAACCGGTGCAGTTTTCTTAATAAAATAAGGGAACCTGATGTTTACAAAAGCATAATCAGCATTTAGAGCTTTCTTTATTTCTGCCAGAAAATCAGGTAACTTCTGTATAAAATTATCTTTATGAAAATGATTCAGAACTTCCAGAAAGCGGCTCATGTGTGTTCCACGGTGGTGATGAGGTAACTCTACATAAATATCTAGATCTGCAACAGTTGTCTGCTGCTTATTCTCACGATCATCAACTATAATTGGATATTTAACATTCTTCACACCAACTTTGTTTATCATGATCTTTCTTTTATCTTCTAAACTTTGTATATCAATCTTATCTTTCATAATATTCCTTCATTCCTTGAGTTTCAAGTTTTTCTATTTTATCTTCAACGAAGTAGTAAATTAATGCATCAATGCCTTCAGTTTCTTCTGCTAATTTAATCGCTTTATCTGGTTCCATCACAAACAGTGCAGTAGAATAAGCATCTGCACTTAGGGCAGTTTCGGCAATAACTGTAACAGATACTGCACTTTGTGAAGGGTAGCCGTTAATTGCATCAATAATGTGATGATAACGTTTTCCATCTTTTATAAAAAACCTTTCATAATCTCCTGATGTAACAACAGACCCGTTCCCTACATTTATTACATCAATTAATTCATTC
The DNA here is from genome assembly GCA_964578365.1 of uncultured Candidatus Cloacimonadota bacterium. Lineage (GTDB taxonomy): Bacteria > Cloacimonadota > Cloacimonadia > Cloacimonadales > TCS61 > Tenebribacter. The sequence goes on along the minus strand of CAZOCS010000158.1, from coordinate 580 downwards.
AATTCTTTTCTGGGATGTTGAATTCCAATTTTAAAGGGTTTTTCTCTACCAAAGGAGAGCATATCTCCTCCGGCATTAACAAATCCTGAAACTACATTTTGTTGTTTTAAAAATTCAACAGTTTTGTCTATAATATAGCCTTTTGCTAAACTACCTAGATTTATCATTATTCCATCTGGTTTATAAATGAAATCATTTTTGATCTTAAGTTTATCAAACCCAGTATTTTGAAGAGCTCTTTCTATTTCTTCATTAGAAGGAATGATCTCGTTATTAAAATCCCAAATCTCAGATAAAGCACCAATTGTAATGTCATAATGCTTATTTGTCTTTTGATACAGATCTTTAGAGATAGAAAGAATTTCTTGAAGATCAGCATCAATTAAAAGACTGTCGATCATAGAATTGTTGAATTTCCAAATTTGGCTATTGTTTGTATAGAATGAGAATTTATTTTCATAATCTTCTATTAATTTAAGAGCGTTATTCAAGATTTCATCTGTTTCTTTATGTTTTGTTTCAATTTTTATATCAACTATTGTATCCATTAAGAAAGCAGATCTTTGAGATGAATATGTAC
>CAZOCS010000157.1:0-5130 GCA_964578365.1 uncultured Candidatus Cloacimonadota bacterium | reverse complement strand
CCCTCATACTTTCCGAGTTTCATTTATTCATCCGATTCCTCAGCTTGAAAATTCTTTCTAAGTTCACTATTTGGCACATTAACATTCCATGCTGTCCAAATAGTATCGAGCATATCTTCAGGGCCATGTTCTAAAACCATACCGAAATAGGAATGATAAGTTTGATCCCTATACATATCTAAATTTATGGCGCTTCGCATCAATTTGTGAGCTTCTTCCATGTTATTATTATCAAAATATATTAGGGAAAGATTTTCTCGGGCTTTCAAGTGCAGAGGATCTCTTTCTAATGTGGCTTGATAACTTTCAACCGCTTTATGAACCTCGCCCCTATCATTGTATGTAATCGCAAGGTTGTATAATGGTTCAGCATAAAATGGGTCAATCTTAGCTGATTTTAAATATCCTTCAATTTCCTTTTTTTCATTTCCAGTCCGTCCATCTAAAACTGCGAGGAAGAAAATTGCCCTTGAGTGTTCAGGATTTATTTTTAATATTTCTAAAAACAAATTTTTTGTATTCTCCAGATCTTGCTGTGACCAATGAGCATGGGCCATGTTATAATGCCCCAAAATACAATTTTGATTAATATTTAAGGCATTCTCATATTCCGCTTTAGCCATTTCGAAACTTGCCCTGGTCAAAGCTAACGGTATCCTATCTGCATGGATAAGAGCCTTTAATTTTTCAAATGGCCAATTATCCATGGCATTTTTTATTTCCTGAGCAACGAAACTCCCAGGTTCAACTTTCAAGGCTGAGTTAATAAAGCCATTGAGTTCTTCTAAACGCTTCTTCTCATCTACATGTTCTTCATCCTGAAAAATTACCTCAAGTAAAAAGAAAGCTTCATTGAGATACCAATCTGCGCCTCGATCAATTTGAATTTCATTAAATGCATCCTTCTCAGTGAAGATCAAATCGAAATAACCTTTATATGTTTTTGCCCATGGAAATAAAGAAGCACCTTTTAACGGTTGCCCTAAAGGTATCCATATCCCGTTACCTCTTGTTAATATGATTGATTGTCCCATAGTGGGAACAAATGCAAGTTCCTTAACAGGCCGAGCATATAGTCCCTCTGGTCCTAAAATGAATTCTTCCCCAGCAATTTCATTCATGGAGTAAGTCGCCCCTGGAGCGAGAAAATCCATATCTACTGTGCCACCTTGAACTCTGTGATCGAGTGTTATTGTAGAACCAGTTGGAAACGATACTGGTCGACAGGCAACAGTAGGATGATTGGAGTTTGATATTGGGATAGTTGGTTGCCAATTCAAATTCCCGTTGCTTGAGCAGCCCACCAACTGAAACATCTCACCTTTATCATTGAGAATAATGTGCGTAACGCGAGTATAATGAGAATCACGACAAGTGAAAATATCTAAGTGCCATCTCTCATCTAAAATAACATCTGCGAATTGCAGATTGTCGCTAACTCTACTGATAAAACACGACAAGCATTCAATTTTGAAGGTTTCTACTCCACCACCAAATGCTTCGGCTCTGCTTTCAGCCAAATCGTAATTTGAATAGACATATAAAGCGGTTTTATAAAATACTATTCCTTTTTTTTCTTCCAATATTCCCAGTGCGGGTTCGGATATGTATTCCATGGGGTAATCTGTACCCCATCTATTGAGATCTGCGATCAGCGCATAGTATTCACACTTGTCAAAGAAATCGTTTATCCAGAAAGTCTTGAAGGAGGGGGAAACATAGTTTTGGTTGTTGCAAGAATCACAATTCCATTTCTGTTCTTGATCGTGAAAACAATTAAGTTCACCACAAAATTGACAAACCGCCCTTGTTTCTTCCATATAACCTCCAGACAGATATTCTATTTATTAATGCCATTTGACATATAGTGTTGGAAATTTGGAATTGGACAATCATTCATCTTCATCCTATGGCCTTATCCAGATTGAATTATAGATTATCGTTCAATTTGTGCCTTCCACTCTTTGTACTTATATAGATCCTTCTCCAGGAAATTGAGACACAATAAAAGAACCACAGCATCGTCGATTTGACCAATGCCCAGGTTGAAATCAGGAATGATATCTATGGGGCTAAAGATGTAAATAATCCCTATGGAAAATACGAGAATGGACCAAATGGAAACGTCCCGGTAAACACTTTTCCAATAGTCTCTTATCAATAAGAATAGCAATTTGACATCAGTAAATAATCGACTCAAAAGAGTGGCATTTAGAAGTTTATTTGGGATTTTGGCCATTATGGATCCAACTCTATCATTTTAATATAGTCCGACTCCTTAGTATACACATCCTGCTATTTGACGCTATCATGTGAAAAATAAGTACCTTGCAATTAATTAATAAATTTAATTATTCTTGATTTTATACTCCTCAGTAAAAATAGATATTATGTTTTTCAAGATTGATACAATATTTTGTTTTAGTGAATCAAACTGATAATTTTTCATACCTGTATCCTCATCTAAGTATAATTTACGGTTGATCTCTATCATAATCGACTTAACCGAGGACTTTTTTCGATAATAGGCCATTGGCACAATTGTTCCGGCAAATGGTTTGTTAATTTTTACTGAATATCCTGAATTTTCAAATCCATTGCATACTTTTTCTGTCAGCGATTGTGGTGTATGAAAACTGTCTGTACCAATGCATATGTCGGGACGATCTTCCGATTGATCCAACTCATACGGTAAAGCCTTAGATGGAAAGCTATGGCAATCTATAATTAGACAATGTCTAAAATTTTCCAGACAACCGGCCACATGAGTAAAAAATTCCTCATGGTGAGGTTTGTAATATTTATTTATAAGAGCAGCACGATCCTCGTTATTTGGAGGGTATCTGAGAATATGCCCATGCGAAGTTCGGGTGTAAATAACTCCCATCCCTTTTGCAGCCATTATCTCTTTGCTGTCGTCGATAAATCGTTCTGGATCTAAAACGAGCCGACTTACAGGAAATATGATTCTTTGAACCTTTGCAATGTTAAAAATTTCATCCGTATATGCATCCGTTTTCAGAATAAGTTCCTTTTTTAAATCTGCATCCGATAATATGAGCGTCTTACGTATATCAGAAGGTATTTTTATGCGAGCATGTGGGATATGAAGAACAACTGGCAAGTTGGATTTCATTATTCTGAGTTAGATATCCATCACAATTTGATTATATTGTTACATGACCTCAAAATTTATAATACAACAGCATTTATTAAACTAATTATAAATCTGTCTTGGATTCTCTGTGAGTGGAATATTGCCTAATTCATGATAAATTTAGATATAATTACCACCCCAACTGCGATAATAGTTAAGCATTTGTTTTGCAATAAAACTAATATTCTCCGCCTTTTCTGTTTCTAAATTTGCGATAACGACAATCCTATGATACCATTCTCTATGTTTTAAGGCCCAAAAGTGCCTGTCCTTTGTATTACCAAGAAAAAATGTAACATTCCATTGATTCATTGGGCTTTCAGCAGCTTCTCCTGACGCAAGAAACTGCCAATGCCATTTTTTCCGTTTAATACGATCAAATATCATTTTATTTAAATTATCGTTGAAGTAATAAATTTTCATATTACGTATCCTTTAAAAATCAAGATACCCATAGATCTTCACTCTCAATCTATACCTCAGAACCTCACTGGCACTACCCAGCTCTTCAAGGATAAACTCGACACCCTTCCTGTATCGATCCAAACGATTTCCAAGTGGTCTTTTCAGTTTTTCCTTGGTTTCATTCGTTCATGCCCCATTGTTTCTATTAATCCAGCTGTTTTCATGACGCATTCAAGACTCATGGGTGGAACTTTATCATTTTTACCAACATATTCTGACAAATAAGAATCCGATGGATTATCAATACCAATCCTCTCGCACACTAAATACGTTACGGATTCCGCTTCAAATTCCCTTGAATCTATATTTAGCCCTCTGCGATCTGGCCACCATTTTTTATTAGGTGTACCGAGATGACCACAATATAGATGAGCAAGTTCATGAACAATTGTTGCGAATTGAGCTTCTTTGTTCAATTTATCATTGTATACGAGTTCGTATCTAACAGGAATCTCTTTATATTTTCGATTTTTTCTTTTATCCTTACCGGCATAAAATTGTAAAGGCGGTGTATTAGGATTTCTTGCAATCATAATGAATCCGGCTGATTGAGATCCACTTTCTTGTTTATGAATTCTAATTCCATCACGCTTTGCGTTCTCAGTAGTTTTTCGTAATTCAAGACCAATTTTACCACTTCTTACACCAAATGGATTTACTACCTCAGGAGGCAAGGGTGGGGATTCATTACCTGCCTCTGTATCCGATACATCAAACACGAACATTACAGGTCCACCCGGTTGCAATATTACTATCGGATTTGCATTGGGCTTCACATATCGTCCAAAATTTTTCTTCCATCGATAAGCAGGAGCTACAAAACGTGCTCCCGGTCTTTGTGTATATATGAGAAAGGCATTATAAGGTGAGTAGAATCTAAATTTACCTACAAACTCTATCAATTCATTGTAGTCTGCACTATTTCTATGTGCAAAAGTTGCCTTGAAAAGATCATCAAGGGTATGTTTAGTATGGTCTTCATCCCATAGATCTGAAGGGGTCTTCTCTCCAGGTGCTTTCTCTCCATCGGAGTCAGCAAACAAATACATTTGATTCAATTCATATGGGTTTAGATTTGTCATTAGTGTAAATCAGCTGCGAGCTTATATGCTTTGGTGTATGTGACTTGTGACCAATGTAGTAACATAATGAACCATTAAATTTCATCGATATAGAAACTCCACAACCCTTATAGTGTCCTTAATTATATCTTCCATTTCTTCAAATGTTGGTCGACCTTTGGCTCCTTTTAGATGGACAACTGCATTAGCCTTTTTTTTTATGTTCGTACATATCTGATAAAATTTTGTGTTAAGAATTTGTGCTTTTTTCGCTTCTTTTATATAGACATGCAAAGTATCATCTTTATAGATATCAAAACTAACAATCCTTCTGTTCTTAAAATATCCAACTCTTTTCAATTTATCATAGAGGCTTGACTCCAAAATCGAACGACACAAAGAGAAACACGAACATTACAGGTCCACCCGGTTGCAATATTACTATCG
>CAZOCS010000156.1:0-5146 GCA_964578365.1 uncultured Candidatus Cloacimonadota bacterium | reverse complement strand
GCTTGTGAGTGAAGTGAACAAACGAAGTTATCCTTTTTTAATTGGCAACGAACAACACCGAACAACGGATTTTAAACTAATTAATAATATTTTGAGAACCCCTCTTCTTGTCTGCTTAACTTTAAGGTTTAATTTGCATCAATCTATTTTCTATTGACGTTTTACCTAAATATTTTATTTAAACTAATGAAGCAATAAATCGTAGAGTAGGAAATGATAATGAAAGAAGAAATGCAAAAAATACCCGGAGTTGATAAACTTCTAAATAATAATGAGATCAAGGAATTGATCGGACTTTATGGACCTGAACTCGTAACATTCTCTATACGTAAAACACTTGATAAAATACGAAAAGCCATTCTAGCGGGAGAAAAGGTGGTTGACCTAGAAGAGATCCTATCACAAATAAAGTTTATACTTAGATCGATCGGTGATAAGAGTTTAATTGAAGTAATAAATGGTACAGGAATAGTGTTGCATACAAATCTGGGACGTGCCATTCTGGGAGATCATGTTCTGGAAGAATTAAAACCAATCGTTTCCAATTATTCAAATCTGGAATTTAATTTGAAAACCGGACGCAGAGGGCAGCGGAATTCCCATATTTCCGAACTGATGAAATTTGTAACACAAGCAGAAGACGCAGTAGTTGTGAATAATAATGCCGCTGCCGTGATGTTGATATTAAAAACTTTTGCAGAAGGAAAGGAAGTTATCATTTCAAGAGGTGAACTTATCGAGATCGGCGGGTCATTTCGCATTCCGGAAATAATGAAAGCAAGCGGTTGTAAAATGATCGAAGTGGGTGCAACCAACCGCACGAAACTATCCGATTATGAGAAAGCAATTTCCCAAGATACTGCCTTGATATTCAAAGCTCATAAATCAAATTATTTTATTGATGGTTTTACTGAGGAAGCTGAATTATCTGATCTTTCTGAATTGGCAAAGAAACACGAGCTTATATTTGTTTATGATCTTGGTTCCGGATTACTAAGAAAACCACAGGGGCTTCCGCTAGAAAATGAACCTGATGTGAGAAGTAGTTTGCAAGCCGGTTGCGACATTGTATCTTTTAGCGGTGATAAATTACTTGGTGGTCCGCAAGCCGGAATTATTGCCGGGAGGTCTGATCTTATTCAAAAAATTGCTAAAGATCCCATGATGAGAGCTTTGCGAGTTGGCAAAATGACTATTGCAGCTCTTTCTGCTGTAATGCGATATTATTTGAATGATAGAGATCTGCTAACTAAAGTACCAATATTCGAAATGTTAAACCGCAAAAAAGATGATCTGCAAAAATTAGCAGATAAACTACAGTTCGAATTAGATAAATATGGAATAAAATCAGAAATAAAAGAAAGTAAAGCTCAATGCGGTGGCGGGACTCTTCCACAATTGAGAATAGATAGTCTGGCAGTTAAAATTGTTCACACCGGGAATAGAAACTATGCTAAGAAACTTCATCAAAAACTGCTTGAATTAGAAAAACCGATCTTAGGTATTTTACGCGAAGGTGATCTATTATTTGATGTTTTGAGTATTAAGGATAAAGAAATACAATATATAGCTGAAAGTATTAATTTGATTATGAACTAAGAAAATTATTAGTATAAAATCCGTTTATCTCCAACTCTTTTGGTAAATTTAATTCGATCTAAATAATCTGCAACTGGTGATATTGTTCTTCGAGAGGAATTGGCTAACTTTGCAATTTCTTTAACATGAATATTACCATTAGATTTGATGAAATCAAGAATTTGCTTTTTCAGTGAATGCAAACTATCGACTTCAGCATATATTGTTTCTGAGATCTTAATTATTAAATTGTTCTTAGTAAGGATTCTCAAACTGGATAAAACCATTTTCCTGCTTGTATTTTGCTCTTGAATAATATCTAAAATTATAATTCTAGTAAATTTCTTTTTTTTAATATAATTCAAGATGAAATCATCTATTCTTTGTTGCTCTTCGTCAATCTCGTTTTGTAAAAAACCGTTTATGCAAATACAATTCATATTATATGAAATAAGATCCTCAGATATTAAATTTTGCAAAATAGATTGAAATAGATCAGGTGATATTGCCCGTTTCTTTTTTTTCTTCTTATTGTTTGATAATAGTTTCTTTAGTTCGGAATTTGTAATTCCTTTCTTATGAGGATATTTACTATGATATTTATTAACCAACAAAATTATTTTCTCTTTTATTGTGATTATATTTTGTTTATGAAAATACTCACCACTATCATTATAGTTAATAATTACGTTGGATTGAAGCAATACATCAACTGCAGATGAAATACGATTTGTTTTTTGAGTATTTATTTTTTTTGCAATATCTTTTGAAATTTGCAAAAGGTTTATTGGAAACCATTTTGATTTTATAATTATTTCTTCAACAAGATTTACTAGATTATTTGTATTCATATTTAACTCCTTTGATTATTTCTTTCCACCGGAAATCGTCAATTCGATAGGAGTTTGATATGAATAATATTTACATACTACAGTCCTTTAATCAATAAACAAACTCGAACCGAATTTGCATGAGCAAAATCATCCAAAGCCTGTCTTAAAGATATTTTGATATATTGTTACGATTTTCATTATAGATACTTAATTTTTCATATTAAGGGTTGAGTAAATTTAGTTTTTCCAAAATCTTCCAACCTGATGGTATCAAGGCATCTGCAATAATAATTTTTATAACTGCACCAATAATAAAAGGAACAAAGCCGACCATCACAGCTTTGCTAAATCCGAGGAAAGAACTAAGCCAACCTACTTCAAAAATAAAAATAAAAGAGGTTCCAATCGTCATTGCAAGAGCCGTTTTCCAGAAACTTCTATCCCAACCTTTCTCTGCAAAATAACCTGTAATAAATGCAGCAAAAACGAAACCAATAAGATAACCACCTGTGGGACCCAATAAATAAGCAAAACCTGATCCTGCCTTTGCAAAAACCGGAATTCCCATAACTCCCTGTGAAATGTAGGCAAGAACCGCTAAACTACCGCGTTTACTCCCGTATAAAGTTCCAATAAGCAGAATTGCCAAAGTCTGCATAGTTATCGGAACAGGGCTGAAAGAAAGCGGAAGTGAAATTTTCGCTGAAAGTGTTATTAATATAGAACCTGCAATTACCAACACAATATTATATAACATTGTAGATTTTTTTCCAGTTGGCAGAAGGATATCCGCATAAGTTGAATGTGTCATTTTTATTTCTCCTGAACATGATTTTTGCCAGAAAATTAATTTTAAATTTAATGACAATAAAAATATCTTTAGAATTTAACCATTCTTTAAATAATCAATCCAATTCTCGAATCCTTCACCTGTTTTGGCAGATAATTCGATAACCTTCATTTTAGGATTCACCTTCTTTATATTTTCTTTTATGTCTTCCATCTTAATATCCAGGTGGGGTAGAAGGTCTATCTTGGAAATAATGCACAACGATGAAGTCTGGAAGGCAAGAGGGTATTTAAGTGGTTTGTCTTCACCTTCGGTTACACTGAGCACTACGGCGTTCGTATGGGCTCCTACATCAAATTCTGCCGGGCATACCAGGTTCCCAATATTCTCCACAAAGAGTGTCTTAATGTTAGTCAAATCCATTTCATCAATAGCTGAACGGATCCAGGCAGATTCCAAATGGCAGTCACCACCAAAAGCACCAGTGTTTATCTGGTATGTCTGGATTCCTGCTTTTGCAACTCTTTCAGCATCAAGTGTAGTTTGAATATCACCTTCGATAACGCAGATCTTGTTGCCCAGTTCTTGAGCAGTGCTTTCCATTATAGTAGTTTTTCCTGATCCGGGAGAGCTCATTAAATTTATGAATGTGATTCCTTTATCTGCAAGTGTAGAACGCAATTCTTCAGCTATCTTATCGTTTGCACTTAATATTTTCTTCATTACTTTAACTTCTGTCTTGTCCATATATATCTCCTAATTTTAATTCTAAAAGCGAAAGCTTTAAATCAAAGGCCTAAAAACTGAATACCTAATCCGCTGAACATAATGATGAAACCTGCAATTGCATGCGAGTATCTTTCCATTTTTTTCATTGGAACAAATTTGTAACCCAATGATGCAATGTATACAACAGTCATCATTGTCGTGATAGTTACAATGGCAAAAATTAACGTTATAAAAACCAAGCCTGAGATGCTATTCTTTGCGCTGGGATACATTAAGATCGGTATCAATGGTTCGCAAGGTCCAAGTACAAAAATAGTAAATAGAACCCAGGGTGTTATATTTTTTTTACCATGAACATGTGAGTGTTCTTCTTTATGGGAATGAACATGATCATGTTTAGAACCGTCTTCATGAATATGCAAATGTGTGTGTGGTTTGTTTCTGATCGCCTGCCGAATTCCCCCAACAAGATAAACAAAACCAAAAACAATAAATGCCCAGGTTGCCATATTGCCCCGAAAAGCTTCAAACATTTCAATTTTAGAAATTGCTATTCCTACTGAAATTCCAATAATTCCTAGCACTACAGAACCGGCTACATGTCCTAATCCACATAAAAAGGTTATTAACATAGTTTTTCTCATTTTCCAATTTCTGGCCTTAGACATCATGATGAATGGAAGATAGTGATCCGGACCGAATAGTGTGTGAAAAAAACCGATCGATGCCGCTGTGATCGCCAACAGAGTGATCTCATTACTCATTTAATTCTCCTGATCTATTATTTATTTTTGTAATTTTATTAATGGGTTTTGAGTTATTTTGATGAATCATTTGCATCACACTTCACCAGTTGTTGCTAAATTCAGGTTTGCGTGTTTCACTCCCTTAGCTGCTTTTAGTTTTGTACACAGGTTTTTCAATTTCTTTGGTTTACCCTTTACAACAATAATTTCAAAACAGTAGTCGTGATCTAAATGTATATGTTGAGATGAGATAATAAGATCATGATGATCGTGTTGAATATTGGTGAGGTTGTTAACAAGATCTCGTTTATGGTGATCGAATACAATTGTGATAACACCTGTTATTATTTTATCTTCCTGCCATTCCTGTTTGATCAATTCTTCACGAATAAGATCTGCAATAGCATTAGAGCGATTTGAATAATTCTCTAACTTTATTTTTGCATCATATTTTTCCAGGAGCTCTTTAT
>CAZOCS010000155.1:0-5174 GCA_964578365.1 uncultured Candidatus Cloacimonadota bacterium | reverse complement strand
AGCTGTATATATCAGCTTTTTATTTGACTGACACAAAATTTTGAACACCCTCAAAATGGACTTCAGGCGGAAATTGATCTTGATATAGAACACAATGGAATACCACTTACCACGATTTATTCTCAAAATTTAAATAATTGGAATATCATACGAAATCATTTTTTTTGATAGTTATCAGATTGATGCTCCCCTACGCATATGAATTGCCCCTATTTTAAAACAGGAACGCACGCCTCAAAGTGTATTCAAGAAACATGGTTTCAATGTAAACTTGCCGGTAAATAATAGATGACCTCCATATCAAAACCGAAACGATACATCGAATGCCCCTTCTGTTCCGGTGTTCTTGAACCAAGAATAGGCAAAATGAAATGTCCTGAGTGCCATGCCAAGTTTGAGTACGATGATCGGATGGAAAGTATCTTTGTTGACACCAAGGATCTACGCTTGCCAATTCAAGGGAATGTCTGTCCTCAGTGTGGTTTGGTGCAAGGGGAAGATAATCAGAGATGCCTGTACTGCGGGTCGATAATGATACCCACCATACAGTGATATGAAAAGGGAGGCCAAAAATGAAAACTGACCTTTATACAAAAACCATCCTGACCATTATCGCCATTAGTCTGGTCTGGATCTGCATCAGTATGACATCCTCTGCATTTGCAGATCGTAACGTGGTCGATGTTAATATCGTCAAGGTTGCGGACAGTTATATCGGGAAGGCAGTACCGGTTGTGCAGAAATAGAAAAGAATAATTTATTTTTCTGTATCATTCCATCAGGTGCATCAGATGAAATTTAAATGTCACTTCCGCCTCCTCCACTCCCAAGGTGGCACCGGATCTGGCTCAGCCCATAATCCCCGTTTCTCTGATCTTGCCTGAAACTCCATTTTGGCCAATTCGGGATCTCGAGAATATTTCTTATAATGCCATGCCAGACCTGCTGATAGGAGTTCTTTATTCAGGTTCCTATCATCAATGAAAACAAAACCGACAATCCGACCATAGCGATCGATATCAGTCTGCCAGACTTTAACAACTTTACCGGCAACCATATCTGTTGTGAACCGTTTTGCCTTCTGTCCATAAGGTTGACCTTTTTCTGGGCAATCGATTGCAGCAAGTCTAATTTTGACCTGTTTGCCGTCTTTCAGGACTTTGATGGTGTCTCCATCAGAAACACCGACAACCTTTCCTTCAAAGGCGTAGAGGACGGATGGCACCATCAAAAGGATGAAAATCATGAGGAAATATTTTGGCGCTTTGTAGCACATTTAGATTTCATCCTTAATTTCATTTAAACGATGCAGTATTGCAGTAATTTTCCCTTTTTCAATCATAGCTCCCCAATGACCATCGGAAAATCGTTCTCCTCTCTCACAGTAAGTGAGCATAGTTTTAATAGCACCTATGTCAGCATTCTTAATAAAGCCAGGATCATTAACCATTTTTTCTGTGTCCTGGGGGACATAATCATAGTCTTTCCAGCAGGGTTGCCTTACTAATTCAAAGAAGTCTTCAACCTCCTGGCAATAATCAGCTTGAGGGAATACATCCTCCGTGTCCCATTCTACGATTGGTTTGAATTTAGGGTCTTCAAATACTGGCAGAAACTCCAATAGCTTTTCTATCTCATTTATCATCCACCGAAATCCTATTCAGAGTCTTTATTCAATAGCTTCTTTGCTAAGTTCACAGCAGCTCTAAACATTAACAACAGCTCTTCAACCGAAATACCTTGATGTGGCACTAACACCTTATTCCCGATGCAGTAACCATCATAAATATAAGGAGACCCTTTTAGCTCTTCCTTGTATTCTTGATGGATCTCATCTGGAACATCAGCGGCTATTTTTACCTTATCTGATAAAATTGAGAATTGATCTTTATATCCATAAAATAGCGGAACACGTTTGCCACCCAGTGTAATTCCCATAGAAAAGCCAGAAGTACCAAACTTTACATCTCCACCTGTTTCCTTCCACATGTCCCATCCCTTTTGAGTTGCCTCCGCCATTTCTTGGTTCGACAACTTACCTAAATATTGGTCTGGTGATAATATCGGTTTTGATCCCTTGCCATCCTTTTCAGGAATTTCTGACTCAATGACATGGTCCTTTTTCTCATGGTCTATTTGGATCCTGATTACGCTCCGTTCTATCTCATGAGTTTTGGCCTCGATGGTTGGTGAAACTATAAGGGATCTATCATCAAGCTCATATGAATAAAGGGAAACAAGGAAAATTGTAAATGACATGTGAGGTGCGGACTGAATGGATTCTACCATACCAAGGACATTGGGATGGATTCTGTCGCCCGCTATAATTACCTGAAAATTTCCTGTCCTCAAATTTTTTTCCAGATCTGCCTTCCAGTTATCATCTTTTTTAAACTTAGATAGAATCTCTTGGTTCACCATTTTGTTGTTTGATAATTTTTTAAACAGATCCCCTATGTTTTCATTATACAGTGCTTTAGCGTAATCAATGGCCTGTGCCACGACCGTCCTATGAGATTCAGCGTTCTTAAAAAGCTTGGTTTCAATTAATATGATATCTGCATTTGCTGTAATAAATAGAATATCTATACCAAAACCGCTCAAGCCATATTCATAAGCGACAATAACCTCTTGATCACTTTGTAGGTCCAATTCCGGTATGTCCATAATAATTGAAGGATTATTTGCTATCATATCTTGCGGAGAAATTATGACACCACCTTCTTTTAAGTACCTGTAGGGTTTTAGTGAGGTCGCTTTTCCATCAGTTGTATTGACTTTATAAAATGACATTCATGCCTCCTATATTATTTCACAACCCTCAGTTTATGTGTCTCTCTCAGTCTCTCCCATACCCATTTCAATCGCTGCATCGAGAGCTGCCTGATCGGCACCGGTTTGGCCGCCGGATATTATTTTTTCAATCATTTTCATGAATGTAATCCGTCTTTATAGATTTGATGTATTGCCAATGTGTTTTTCGTTTCCGGTCTATATTTGCCTCTATGAAGCAATCTTCGCATAAAATCTTCGAATGGTACTCGTGCTGGCTCCCGGTTTTTATTTTCGAACCACATTTATCACATTTTGAGTGCGTAGGATTCATGGCAATCAATTTTTTTATAACATCATTTTTGTTTAAACTCTGAACATCCCGAACAAAGATCCCATAATTCCTTTGTTGCAAGGTCGTTCAATAGAAATAGCGTAGACTGGTTGATAATTGATAGCTGCATGTATGCGTTATTGAGATGCGGACATGCTTCCGTGTCCCAGTGATGGCATTTTGTGAATATAAATTCTTCGATAATGTATTGTTCTGTCACTGTATGATAACCCACATTATTGAGGTTCGGTAAGGGTGATGGATGAATGATGCCAGATGCTGATCTGATGATCAAGACTGAAAAGATTTGGATTAAATACGGATAATTATTAAGTGGTGCTGAAATACCCTCATGACCTCTGTGGTAGGAGATCTCTGGAAAGGAATATCATCGTCTATGGTCCTATAATCGAAACCATCATAGAAGGCGTCTTTTCATTCCTGCGTGAATTTCAAAAATCTTTTTCAAATCGAAAAATTAGAACAATCAGAAGATCGCGTCTAAAAACCAGATCCGCTATCTTTGCTTCACAATTCACCCTGTTGCAAAAACCGTTACTTAATTCTTTCAGTGTATTCATACGTTCAATTTTTAGCATAATAATTCATGCTGCACTCATTAACCAACTCACGTCACAATTCTCCTTTATATTACCACAGTAGATGTAAAATCTAATTTTGGTTTGCTGTTTTTGACTATTATTACAGCAAGATATCAATTATATAAATCCCACAGCAAGAAGAACGAACCTTCATCGACCAAAATCTCTAACAAACTAATACAGAGGACGCTCTGCGAGTGAAAAATCCGACAAATTCACTCTTCCATTTCGAGTTGTGGGGCTGGCACAGGTTTTCCCTTAACCTATGTCGCCTGTGGCCAGCTCCGCATACTTGGGAAATTAAACGCATAGGAGATCGAGTAATGAAACGTAAATCCATTCCAAGAATTATAACCAACCGCCAGTTGAACTTCACGTTAAGTCCTGTGGACACATACAACAAGAAAGAGATGCCGTATAATTTGCAGAACTATTGCATTGATGGGACATGGAACCAGCATCAGTCGATCATTTTAGACTGCATTTTAGACCGACTTTTTCATGCAATGTATAAAGATTATAATAAACCACCGCAATCTTGGAGATCTAAAAAAACAATAGAAACGATAAACAGCTACTTAGGTGAAACTGTAAACCCAGAGGCTCTTAACTGGGTAGGAAAACCTCCATATGAAGCATTTGTTGAACATAAAGGTGAGGACTTATTCAGAAAAATAAAAAAAGATTATAAACAGGATAAAGGAAGTCCAATTGCAAAAGGGAATTTTAAACAATATTTAGACCGTTGGCATGCAAGAGAATTATATCAGTATCGCGTATTAAGTAAGAAAGTAATCAATATAAATAAAGTTCTATATGGTGATGCTGATATTCGATGTAATATCATTGATCTTCTTGAGGGATATCCATTTCTAATGCGATACAAATATTCGCTTGCAGAACAATTGATACGAATAGGATCTACTAAGTTTAAAATGAATTACAAAGTGAAGTATATCGAAAAAATACCTGTATATGGAGAAGACGGGAAAATGACTGAGCGTGGAAGGTTAGTTGATATGCATTACGAAATGCAGGAATTCCAGAACATTTTCAATATTTCCTTTGAAGATGATAAGATTGTATTCAATTTCAATACGCCATTGGGGAAACTAATTATCTACAACATGTTAATTTTGGATACAGATTGGATTCCAGTTGATGTTTGTAAGTTAAGTAAGAATTCGTATTTCTTATATAAAAGGTTTTTATTAAGCAAAAGATCCGGAAAGTTTAAAGCGAAAAAAATCGAGTTGAAGTTTGAGGACATAAAATCCTTTTTAGATCTTCAATGGGGAAATGATAGCGGTATTCATACGATAATTGAAAAAGCACTGAATGACATGAAGAAAAATGGTTTGATACATCGTTTTGAATGCAAAAATCCTTTCAAAAGGCGAGTTTATGAACTTTATTTTGAAGAAATTAAACAGACGCCGGAGAAACAGGAAGATGACGATAGAAAG
>CAZOCS010000154.1:0-5242 GCA_964578365.1 uncultured Candidatus Cloacimonadota bacterium | reverse complement strand
TGCCCAATTACCGGTAAAAGCCCCAGGGTTTTTAATTGCCTCCTGTTCTTTTGTTAAATCACGCCTAATGCCATATAATGTTGGTCCACCAGGATTTTGTATATTAACAAAACTTCCTTGTTGACCACCAGGTATTTCTTCAAATCTAGAAAAATCTACGCCTGGTCGTTTTGCCTTAAATGTCTCCCAGGCATTATCTGTAATTGAACCAGCTGCTGCTGCCGCCTTAGATAAATCTTCTGCTGGGGCTGGTTCCCTAAATTGTGTTTCAAATGAAACATCTCCTGGTGTTCTTCCTGCAACCCCAGGATCTCTTCTTATTTGAGTAGTCGGAGTTATAGTTGGTTCTTCTTTTCTAATTTCTGTTACTTTTTCTGCAACATCCTTGAATATATCTGTCGGTGTCTCTTGTTTTGTACCAGGAAATGATGTAAACGGACTAGTTGTTGTGAATGGTCTAAATGCTTTCTCCTCTTCAACTAATTTCTGTTGTATTAGTTTCTCTTGTTGATATGATCTCTTTTCTTCTGATAGATTATATCTATTAGCATATAAATTTTGATAAAGTTCACTTCTATAATTTCCGCTTTCATCAACTATTAGATTAGATATATTTCTAATTTGTTCATCGCCTAGATCTGGATATTGTCGTTTAAGATTTTCAAAACTAAACCAATCTCTTATTTCGTCACTTGGTATTAAGCCCCATTCTTTTGCCTTTTCAGGATTTTCACTTGTAAATTGTTTAATTTCTTCTGGTGTTCCACTTTTTAATAAATGATTTCTTTGTTCTAATTCTGATTCATCCAACTTAGCTTCTCTTAATATTTGATCAGATCTTCTAATATCTCTCAAATAATTATCCATTGCTTCATTAACTATACCACTTTCTCCAAGACCTCTTTGTGAATATCCCTGGAATAGTTCCTCCATTTGTCCCCAAGCAGTCCTTGCGTTATTACTTAGTCTTAACCCATATTTCTTTTCCATTGAATCTGTAAACATTTTCCAATTGTTATCAGCAATAGCTTTTTCTTGTTCTGTTTGAGCTTCAGCTCTTTGTGTCATTGCATCAAACCATGAGGCCTGAATGTTTTCAGCTTCTTCTTGAAATTCTGGAGATGTCCAATCAATTGGTTGTATAATAGTTGAAAATGCCTGACTTGGAATACTAAATATTGGATTATTAAACAAAGATTCATCCATTTGCATAATATCAAATGGTGGTTTTAAGTTTATATCAGCAACTGCCTTTTCACCTTCTGGTGATGCATACCATGTTTCTGCTGGTATAGATTTATCAAATGCTTTAAAATTTTCATATGTTGCATTCCCTTCGGCAACTAATTGTTTCGCCATTATATCTCCGAAAATTGAATCCATCTTATATCCACCATATAACATTGCGTTAGTATATTCAGCAAGTGTGTTAGCATCCATTACTGTTTCATTAAATGTTTCCTCTGAAATTACTCCATTTCTCTTTGCAGTTGTCATAACTGTTCCAATAAAATTAGATACCCATGTTTCAACATCTGGGGATTGTTTAACTTGACCATATATATCACTTAAACCAGTTACTGTTGTATCTCCATATCTAAAATTTCCGGGAATAGAACCATCATCCTGTATGCCCTCACTTCTTTTAAGGAAATTGCCCTGCCAATTTTCATTATTTATTGCAGTAGTTGGGAGTGTTTGTATTTTACCAATTAATTCATCTTGTGAAACTTTGAAAAAATTAGACATTGCTTCCATACTTAAAAATGGTCTATAGTTTTTATTTTTAGTGTCATATAACCAAACAGTAGTTTCATCGCTACCACCGTCTTGTGGAGTTGGATCATCAGTAAATTTTGCTAAAACATAATCACCATCAAATATATAATTTGCACCAGCCGCCATTTGTGACTCAGCCACCCTTCTTTCATCGTCAGCATCCTTTCCTTCTAATACTTGTTTCCTAGCTTCCTCTAGGTCTTTTCTCAAAACCGTGTCATCTTGATGATTTTGATATATATTAAGTTCATTTTGATTAGCATCTCTACCAAGATATAGCTTATAAAGATGGTTAACTGCGTCTTGTCCAATTGGTCCACCCAATTCTCTTTCTTCTTGTTTTCCCAAGAATTGTCTACCTGGAGTAGTAACACCAGCCCTTTCTTCTGTTTTTTTTCTTTGAGCTTCCATTTCAGCTCTTTGTTGTGGGGTTACATCTGGTAACTCTTCTAATGTTTCCCCTCTCTGGGGAACAATAAAGTCATCAAAAAACCTATTTGGATTATCTGGATCTAATATGTGAGATGATGTTTGTGGTAAATCCCTTATAACGTCACGCCATAAATAGTTCTTATCGTTTGTTAAATCAATAATATCACCAGATTCTAGGTTTAGTTTACTTATAGCTGCTTTATTTGCTTCCTGTTGCCACGTCCTCATTGTTTTGCCTTGCCAATCAACATCTCTACCTATTCTAGGTACAAAAGACCATAAACTATATCTTTCAATTTTTCCATTTCTAAATTGGGCAAGTTCACCATTGGAAAGAATAAAAACTTGACCTTCTTTCAGTTTTTGTATATTCTCATCTCTTATTCTTTTTTGATCGCGACTAAGTTGTTCTGCAGCAGATAAACCTAGTCCGCTTGGCGTAAATTTTTCGTCTGCCATATATTTTTATATTTTAATTATATATTTTTAGCTAATGTATATCCAGCCACACCATTGTTGCCAGTTAATCCAGTTCCACCATTGCCACCACCTGCAACACCACTTCCTGCTACACCTGGTGATCCACCATTACCAGCTACTGCTTCTACAGTTCCATTATTAGTATATGAATTAGTATATGCTAAATAAACTATTCCACCAGAACCGCCAGAACCACCAGCTCCGCTTCCTGCTCCGCCTGCTTCACCTCCATTACTATATCCATTACCACCGTTACCGCCATTACCTCCTGCTCCGCCATTAGCCTGTATTGTTCCATTATTTATAATATTTTTAGCAATAACTAAAATAGTTCCACCTGGTGCTCCAGATCCGCCTGCTCCGCCTCCACCGCCACCAGCATCACCTGACCCTTGACTAGATCCACCAGCACCACCACTTGAACCACCATCTGAGGCTGAGCCTTGTATTTGATTTGAATTTTCATTACTATCAACATCAATAAACCTTATAATATGATATGCATACCATAGCTTATTAGTTATAGCTGTTATTGTCCCTTTTGTTCCAGCTGTACCAGCAGAAACTGATCCGAATGCTCCAGCATCACCTCCGCTACCACCAACAACTCCATCAACGCCATTACTACCCCTTGAATATGTTGTATTTGTTCCATTGCTACCATTACCACTGGCATTACCAGAGTCTCCTCCACCAGCATTATATCCACCGCCACCACCAGCAGTACCAAGAACTCCGTCTAAACTATCTGGTAAGGTTCCACCAGACTGTGCCTTAGATCCTACACTACCACTAGAACCACCGCTACCAGCCGATCCTGATTGTCCGTTTGTTCCATTGCCACCATTCCCACCATTTCCACCATTATTTTTCAGCGTTCCATTATTAACAAGATTTCCACTTATATAAACTTTATAACCATTTGTATCTAAAAATTTTCCACTATCTATAGTTAGATCTATATAATGTTTATCTGAAGCTAATGTTGTATCAACAGAAATTGTAACTGACCCATCTGATTCATCGCCTATTTGTATATTTGACCCAGACCAATCTGTATCCTTTTTTGTGTTAGTACCATTATCGAACCATTCACCAGAAACATTACCAGAATAAACATTGTTTCTTATATTATTATTATCACAATCAGCTGTAGCAATATTAATTCCATATGCACCATTATCTTCAAATGCATTACCATTCATCATGCAATTATCACTTGTACCAGTCAATTTAATTCCGTCAGATGCATTTGACCTAAATCCACATCCCTGTATTGTTATACTTTCGTTACCAGAAACTAATTCTATTCCTTGTCCACCACTTTCAGTAAAGGCAGATGATCTAATAGACATATTTGTACAATCAGTTATCCTCATACCATCACCAACAGCATTTATTATATAACAACCATCAACACTTATATCAAGACAATCAGTCAATTCCATTCCATTGCCAGATGTTGTATTAAACCCACCAGATCCATAAATAATCATTTTACCACAATTATTTGCTTGAAGAAATGTTGAACAAGCAATAATTGATGATGACCTAAGTATTACATTGGAGCAATAATCAAGATCGTATCCGACTAATGATGTCTGTAAGTCATGATAATTTGTATAAAATTGATTTGCATATTGAACCTGAATTGCCTGGGATGCGTTAATTACTTTAATATCTTCAATCCTTGTGTCAAAAATTATAGTAGCGATTGCATAATCAGCACCAGATAAGCTAACACCAGCAAAGTTTAGACCTATTGTTAAAGTAGTTGTATTTGTTACACCTGTAATTGGGTACCACAGTCCATCTAAAAATATAGAACGACCAATCATTCCGGCAACCCATGTTGTTCCAACACCAGTAACAGTTGTTGATCCATTATTTACACTAACTGTTCCAACTTCATATCCATTAGATCCCTTAACTTTTATCCCCTTTGTATTGTCTACAAAGTCAATTATACATTTTTCAAAGTTTTGACCAATCAAATATACATTTGAGGCCAATGTTATATCTGAACCTGGCGTGTGCGTTCCATTTGTTAAGAATACCATCCCACCGCCAGCAGAACTTACAGTATCAATTGCATCTTGGATGCTTTCAGTTGTATCAACTGTAATTTGCCTTCTGCCTATATCAATGTCCTGAAAATATGCCGTACCATCTTTATTAACTCTAGCGGGGGCAGTTGCTTGATTATCAGAATTAGCTCCCCACCATGTATCACCATCTGATGCAACATGGAATGATTCAACTGTTGATTTATTTGGAATGTGCAAACTACCACCCTCAATACCACCAGAACCAACAAATAATTGCATACATTCTATATAACCTCTTTTTCCATCTAATAAAAATCCATGACTTTTTGGTTTATATCCCCTAGATTTTATCCAATTCTCAATCCATAAATCGGTCAAATCATTGCCTCTAATCTTCTCTCTTTCAACCATATCTTCATCAGTAACCCCATTCATATCTTCAAGTGAAACTATTTCACCTTTACCAGCATCAATAAATCTATCGGATCTTTTTAGTTCCTTAT
>CAZOCS010000153.1:0-5262 GCA_964578365.1 uncultured Candidatus Cloacimonadota bacterium | reverse complement strand
TGTTCTTCTTTGGCTAGCTCAAGCCCGGTTTAAAATGCAAATGCCATTAGAAGGAAAAAATATCCTGAGTGAGATTATCACCAACTATCCTGATCATATTTCGCGTTGGAAAGCAATAGAAAAGCAAATCGAGATCACAGAAATGGAAATGGGAACAAAAAAAGCCGCAGAAGCTATAGTAACAAAACTTCAG
The DNA here is from genome assembly GCA_964578365.1 of uncultured Candidatus Cloacimonadota bacterium. GTDB lineage: Bacteria > Cloacimonadota > Cloacimonadia > Cloacimonadales > TCS61 > Tenebribacter. Next base: position 5,069 of record CAZOCS010000153.1, on the reverse strand, counting down.
GAAGAGGTTCCGCGTAATTTTGAGGAAAAACTCCGTTCCAAATTAGCAGTATATTACATAAATCTACAGGATTTTCCAAAAGCTTATTTCGAACTTTCTAATATTATAAACAAATTTTCCAGTTCACTTCAACTTGATGAATATATTCTAAAATTTACTACTGTTCAAATAGAATTAAAAAAATATTCAGATATAAAAAATGATTATACTAAATATAAAAAAGTCTTTCGCGAAAGTGATAAGCAGAATGAATATCTACTGCAAATTGCAAAAGCCGATTTCTTACTGAAAGATCTTGATTCAGCAGCAGAATGGCTAAATAAAATAACAATAAGTGATGGTAATATCTTATTTCAGAAACAATTGTTGAACGCAGATATAATGCTCGCTTCAGGTAAATATGCAGATGCTGTAAAAGGGTATAAAAAGCTATTGAACAACAAGTTCGCTTCCCGGGATGAATTATTGCTGACACTTGGAAATATCTACTTCGAGAAATTCCAGCAATATAATAATGCAAAGAAATATTATCAGTGGATATTAACTGAGTATTCTGCTAATGATCTTCAAGATGAAGCTTCGTATAAAATTGCATTATGCTTAGAAAACCTTGCTGAATATGAGATTGCTGTAGCTGAATTGGAACAGATAGATATTCAAAAAATTGCAGATGTAAATTTTAGATGGAAAATAAAAAGTAAGCTGGAATATCTTAAAAAATTTAAAAAACGTGATCACGAAACAGCATTTAATAATTTACTGAATTCACTAATAAATAATTCATATAAAACTAATACAAAAGAATTTAAAGATGATCTGTTAGATATATTAATTACGGATCTAAAAGACTATGAATCTGCAATTAGAATTCTTGAGGAAGATACAAATCCAGAAAATAATTACAGAAAAGCATTATTATGGATAAAAATTGCAGAGAAATATAAATATGAATCAAAAGATAACTTAGCTTTTGAAACTCTTCAAAAAGTAGATACAATAACTTCCGGGTTAGATGGAGTAAATAACGCTGTTTGGCTGGAAGAGATCTATATTCGGAAACAACTTTTACAAAATGCTGAACTTAATTCAGGATTAATATCAAGAATGAAGTTATTCGTAAGTAAACATTCAAATAATTTCGCAGCAAATGAGTTCAGATTGCAAATTGGAGAGTATTATACTTCTATTAATGATCCTGAAAACGCTGCTAAATATTTTGCAGATCTTGAGAATAACTCAGCAATTGATAATGTTGATTTTTATAATGCAAAGATACAACTGGCTGAATATTATTATAGCAAGAATGATGATGCTAAAGCATTACATTATTACAAGATAGCTGATAAATACATTAAGCTTAATAGCCCAATTATTTACTTCCATTATGCAGTTGTTTTAAATGAACAAGGACTAAAAAAGGAAGCTGAAGATAAGCTCGCCTTCCTTGTAAACAATGCAGAAAGGTTTGAACAATACCCCAAGGTTATTCAATATTTTACACGATCTCTGAGGGAATCTGGAAATTACAAAAGTGCAATAAAGTATCAACTACTATTACCAGAAACCGATAAAAATGACGCCATTTATAAACTTTTAGCAAGTGATCATGATAAATTGGGCAATGATGAAAAAGCAAAAGAAGCTTTGATGCATATTGTTAATAAAAGCGAAGATGATCTTTCTAAACTTGCTTATCTTCAGTTTACAACAGACGATCTCGAAATGGCCAAATATACCTACAGTGAACTTATCAATAAGAATAAATCCATATTAAAATATTATGAGATGCTCGGGCAAATCAATTTCATTCAAGAAAATTATCTTGAATCTGCTGTTAACTACAAAAAAATAGTTGATAAATTGGGTGATAATGTATCTGGATATGATAATATCAGAACTGTTGCTAAAGAGAATATAATTGCCTTATATAGAATTGAGAACAGACCCAAAGCAGAAACATTAGCTAAGAAATTTAAAAAACAATTAACAGATACTGATAAAAATGAAATTGAAGTTAACCGTGGAATATATTATAAAAAAATTGATAAAAAGAAAGCTGAGTCAATATTCACTAAATTGCTAAAGAAGAAGAACTTAACTGGCGATGTAATGATAAAGGCATATTTTTGGCGTGGAATAGTAAGATTAGAAAAAGAAGAATTGGATGATGCGGAAGCTGATTTTTTAACTGTTGCAAATTCGATCGATATAAATATGAGCAATCAGGCACATCTGAAATTAGGTACAATAAACTTCTCTAAAGAGAATTTTCAAAAGGCTCTTTCTCATTATTATAAAGTAATAGAAAATGATGAAGATGGAAAACTTGCTTTCGATGCTGCTAGAAATTTTGCATTTGTTTGCAAAACTATGAAGGAATGGCAAAAAGCGATCGCTGCATATCAGATAATTCTGGAACGTTGGGGAGATGAAGGATTGGAAGCAAAAACAGTTTTCGACATAGCTTTTTGTCACTTTCGTGATAAGAAATATTCTCATGCAATAGAAATGTTCACACGCGCAATTCCACTTCTAGCTGATAAGGAAGCTCAAGCGGAAGCACAATATTGGATCGGGGAATCATTGTTTGGAATGGAAAGCTATGAAGCGGCAGTTTCCGAATTGTTGAAGGTTGGGTACAATTATCCTCAATTCACTCAATGGGCAGCTTCAGCTGAACTCAAAGCGGGAGAAGCTTATCAGAATAGCAATCAATTTGAAAAAGCTATTCAGATATATGAACGTGTCATTAACAAATATGGAAAGTACAGTCAATGGGGAACAGAAGCCAGTAACCGATTGCTGACTTTGAAATAGAAAGATCTTTGCCAGACGATTTAAGTGGAAGAAAATGAAATTATCAGTTGATCTTCACTCTCACAGTGGTTATGCAGGGGGAGTGGGACAAATCGAACTTACATCTGTTTCCAAAACAATGAAGCTGAAAGGAATAGATGTTTTTGGAACTGGAGATTGTATCTTCCCGCCCAGAACAAAAGAGCTAAAACAGGAATTAACAGAAGTAAATGAAGGATTATTTTCACTTCCCAGAGATAACAGTAGATTTCTTCTACAAACAGAAGTTATCTTCTCTACAAAATTAGCTCACAAAAAAAATAAAACAATTGCTCATCATATTATACTTTTCCCCGATTTTGATTCTATCTCTAAAATGCAGTTATTGATGAATAAATGGGGTATGAAGAATACCATCGGAAGACCATTCATAACTAGCGATACACAAAAAGAGATGGAAAATCAGCTCTTTGAAATTTCAAATATTCATCCGCTAATAGAAATTATCCCGGCTCATGTAATGACTCCTGACGGTATATTTGGGAGTAAGAATGATCTTGATGAATTAAGTGAATTCTACGGTTTATTTTTACCAAGTATTAAAGCTATTGAAACCGGTTTAAGTGCTGATCCGAAAATGCTGGAAAAGATCCCTGACCTGTCAGGACTTACGTTTATTTCTAATAGTGACTGTCATAGTGCAGCTTTGAACAGAATTGGTAGAGAATTTACAATTCTTGATGTAGAACAAGTTGATTATAAAAGTATTATTTATGCTATTAGGCAGAACAATGTAATGATGACAGCAGAATTCAACCCGGCAGAGGGAAGGTATTTTCTAACCGGACATAGAGCAGATAGAAAAGGACATTCCCAGGAATTGATCTTTGCAGATGAATTACCTAAAAAACTGATCTGCCCAATTTGTTGTAAAAAGATGAATCTGGGAGTTCGGGAGAGAAGCATTCAATTGCAGGATGATTCAATTATTCCAATTCATCGTAACTATCTGCATCTCATACCGCTTATCGAAGTTATAGCTGCATCACAAAATCTGAAGAGCATTACTTCAAAAAGAGTACAAAAAATATTCGATATCGTTATGAACATTTTCCCCTCGGAAATTGCATTATGGCAATCAGATAGCATTCAAGTTATGCTTGACAAAAGAGTCGACCAAAAAACTATCAACCAGATTTTAGCTGTTCAACAGGGTGATTTTAAATTCCAACCACCCGGTTTTGACGGCACTTATGGAAAATTGATTATAGGAGATAATTGATGGATTCAAAACTTTTAATAAATCGAAGAAAGAAACTAGTTAAACAAATAAAAGAAAAAGAGCTGGTAATTGTATTTGCAGCATCTGTGTCCAAATACCCACGAAATTTCTTGCAGGATAATAATTTTAAATATCTCACTGGATTGGATATTCCTGATGCAATATTTGTTATTAGTAAGCAGAAGAAACCTGTTATGGAGCTATTCATTGAACGAGGAATTCCTGAAATGGAAGTTTGGGAAGGTAAGAAAATGACGAAAGATGAAGCCATCCAGATATCAGGTGTGGAAAAGGTTTCTCACCTGGATGAATTTGAAAGAATAATAGGTACGTACATTGCAGGTTCAAAAAAAATATACTTAAACTTTGGCTTTAACAGTATAGATAAACCGTTGAACAAGCAACAGGAATTTATTAGTGAAGTAAAACAGCATTTCCCGCATTTGGATGCTGGATATTTAACGCAGCTAATGGTGCCATTGAGAAGTGTGAAAACAAAATGGGAAATCGAGCAACTGCAAAAAGCAATAGATATAACAGGTGAAGGTATTAAGCAAATTATATGTAAATCGAAAATTGGAATGATGGAATATGAACTTGATGCTATCTTAAAATATGAGATAAATCGAAGTGGATTGAAGCATATTGGGTTTAGATCTATTATTGCAGCTGGCAGTAATGCTGCAACACTTCATTATGAACAGAATAATTCTAAGATAGGAAAAGATGAAATGGTACTTTTAGATGTTGGTGCTGCCTGCAATGGCTATAGTGCAGATATTTCAAGGACTTTTCCTGTTTCAGGGAAATTTACCAAGCGCCAAAAAGAAGTCTATTCCGAAGTTTTAAAAATAAATAAACAAATTATTAAAATGGTAAAACCCGGTATTGGGATGAAAGGATTAAATGAGAAAACAGTTGAATTGATCCAGAAATCTCTGATAAAATTAAAACTAATTAAAGATAAAAAAGATTATCGTAAATATTATAT
>CAZOCS010000152.1:0-5324 GCA_964578365.1 uncultured Candidatus Cloacimonadota bacterium | reverse complement strand
GATACGATTCAACCGGTGCAGTTTTTCAAAAAGACAAAATGGAAGTAACCTTACTCAAAGATGTAGGAGCACCAAGTACTTTGGTTAAGACATTAGGGATCGAGAAGGAAAACGGAAAGATATTTTGCGGTCAAGTGCGTTGGGCAACTTTTGGAAGTGTAACCAAAAAAAATGCACAACCTCATGTTGTTAAATGTAAGAATTTTATTTACGGGGCACATAATGGAAATATTACAAATACCCGTGAACTTAAGAATTTTCTGCTAGCAGAAGGACATAATGTAGTATCCGACAATGATGGAGAAATGCTTGTTCATATAATTGAACACTATTTTGAAAATGAATTGAGCAAAATTGAAAATTCTAAACGTACAAATGAGAAGATCAGAAAACAAAGTATGAGAAAGGCTATAGTTCTCGGATCTGAGAAAATGGTGGGCTCCTATGCAGCAGTTATTGTAGACCCGCTTACAGAAACAAGTTGGGCGATCAAAGCAGGAAGCAGTTTATACTTTGGTGTTGGAAAAATGGACGATAATAAATTTGGATTGGCTTCCTCCGATCTTACTGCTGTTCTTAAATTCACGAAAATGCTTATTAATTTGCGGGAAGGAGAGTGCGTTGAATTCCAAAATGATAAGTATAGTGTTTTTGCATTTAAGAATCTCAAAGTAAAACGTGCCGGACAAGTTGATCTCAATTACAAAGCCGGTGACACAATACCAAAGCAAGCTGTTCGTTCCAAATTAAGAGCAGAAGATACAGAGCTTCTACCATCTTTTAAATATTTCATGGAGCAAGAGATCTATGCAGAAATTGAATCTTCCGGTAAGCTAATAAAGTTATTTAAAGGAGGCTCTAACACTGGAAGAAGAATGCGTGAGCTGCTGAAGAAAGAGAAAATTCTCATTGAAAAAGAAAAACTGCATAAACAAATAACTGAAATTGATGATTTTGAAAAACAACAGAAAATATTTACAGAGTTTGCTGAATCTAAAATTGCTGAAGATTTTTATGAAAAAGTAAAACAAAATTACACAGCAATTTATAATGAACTAGTTAAAGAAAATTTTAAGAAGAAATACTTTTTCTCCAGTGATATGAATCTGTTTTTAGAACTTATGAATTCTGAATTTAACAAAAAACGCCTTCTCCTTGCCAAAGCGTTAGATTCAATTTCAGAAATGATCGATGTGAATGAATTTAATGAAAGTGTTGAGCATTTTATTTCCATTGTTGAGAACACAAACAAGAATAATCGTAATATTTATACAATAGCCTGTGGAACTTCTTATCATGCCACATTAGTTGCAGCATTATTCTTTAATGAAATAGCCAATATCGAAGTTATTCCCATTCTGCCAGGTAATTTTAGAGGTCAATATTCAAAAAGTCTTCAAAATAATGATGTGATAATTGGCGTTTCACAAAGTGGTGAAACCAAAGACCTTGTTGATATTATTAATGATATCGAACGTTCTGATCTGGATATTAAAAAAGTTGTTTTGGTGAATAATATGAATTCGACACTGGGCCAAGAAAAAAGTGATGTTTCTATTCCTATCTCATGCGGTCCAGAAATCGCAGTTCCAGCAACAAAAAGTTTTATTAATCAAATTACTTTGTTCTACTATCTAGCTGTTAAAGTAGCTGAAATGAAGTTGAACAATATAGAAAATAAGAACTCTCAAGAATATCGCAAATTGAAGAAAACAGTTGAGTTTCGTCGGAATTCTATTGATAATATTCCACAATTGATACAGGAAACCATACAAATAACCAAAGAGCAAATTGAATATGTTTCCGGAAAAATTTATATGGAGCCTTCAATGCATATACTGGCAACTAAGATAACAGGAGTAGCCAAAGAAGGTGCACTAAAAATTCGGGAAACTGTACTAAATCATACAGAAGGTGGAGAAGCATCTGAATTTAAACACGGACCTAATACGATTTTGGGCAAGAATACTGTTTTTGGAATAAAAAATATTAAAGCTATAATAAAGCATTATAATAAGATAACAAAAGAAATGGAAGAAATTGCTGAGAAGAGGAACATCTCTTATGAAGAGCGAAGAAAGATCACACTCGCCATAAGTAACTATGTTTTTTCAAGATCATTTCCATTCAACCTTTCACAAGAAGCTTTGAAGCTTTTTAATGAGACAATTGAAGATTATGACCTATTTGAATATGCCTATAGAAACTATCCGCTAATTTACGTTACGGGACCCGATGAAAGAGATATAAACCTAACAGTTTCACAGATCAACACTCATAAGATCCGAGGTGGAGACACATTCATTATTGCAGAAGAAAATGATAAACTTTTAGAAAATGCTCATTTGAATCCTCATGATGAAGGATATTATGGATGGGGATATATCATTCTTCCGAAAACGGGTGATTCATTGATGACAACTTTTTCATCTACAATTGTTCTTCAGTTGTTAGCACTTAAAATGAGCATAAAGAAAATGGAATATCTGGATAGATTGTGTATCAAAGATCATGGTGTACATCCCGATGTACCAAAGAATGTTTCAAAATCAATAACAGTGGATTAAATTAATTGAAAGTGGAGTATTGATATGCGAATTGGATATGGATATGATGTACATAAATTGAAAGTGGATCGAAAGTTGATTTTAGGTGGAGTAAGCATCCCTTTTGAGAAAGGATTACTGGGGCATTCTGATGCTGATGTTCTCATTCATGCGATTATTGATGCTATTTTAGGTGCTCTTGCCAAAGGTGATATTGGCCTTCTTTTCCCCGATACTGATGATGATTACAAAGATATCGACAGCAGAATATTACTAAGAAAAGTTCAGGAAATAATGCAATCCTCAAATTATATAATTGGAAATATGGATACAACGATCTGCGCTCAACAACCAAAATTGCAAAGCTACATATTTCAGATGCGACAGAACATTGCTTCCGATCTACAAACTGATATTAACAATATTTCTATTAAAGCTACTACCGAAGAAAATTTGGGAGTAACCGGTAATGGAAAAGGTATCAGCGCATCATCTGTTGTACTTCTAAAAAAGAAATGAAAAAACCTGAACTACTCCTGCCGGTTGGAAATACCGAAGCATTTTATGCCGCTGTAGAAGGTGGCGCTGATGCTATATATTTGGGACTCCGGCATTTCAATGCCAGAAACAGAGCAAAAAATTTTACGCTTAACCAACTTCAATCTATTTTAACTGAGTCAAAAAGAACAGAAACAAAAGTATATCTAACACTTAATACACTGATCAAGAATTCAGAGCTTCCAGATTTACTTGATGTTCTTTACCAGGTTTCCCAAACCTCTCTTTCATCAATTATCATTCAGGACTGGGGAGTATATTATCTCGTACGAAAATTCTTCCCGAATATTACTCTTCATGCCAGTACCCAGATGGCTTTTCACAATTCAATTGGAACTGAGTTTGCCAAACGTAAAAACTTTGAGCGTGTGATCATGGTGAGAGAACTTACATTAGAAGAATTGGGAATAATAAGCCAAAAAAGTAGAATAGAACTAGAAATATTCATACATGGAGCATTGTGTTACTCTTTTTCCGGTTTGTGTCTTTTTAGTAGCTTTTTAGGTGGAATGAGTGCAAATAGAGGTCAGTGCAGACAGCCCTGCAGAAGGATGTTTAAAACTGGAGAGAAAGAAAATTATTTCTTTAGCCTTAAAGATAACCAGCAGATAGAGATCGTGCCTGAGCTAATGAAGATTGGGATTTCATCATTAAAAGTTGAAGGTCGCATGAAATCCGCTGAATATGTTAATCGTGTTGCCCAAGCATATCGCATGGTCATTGATGATCCTAATAAAATGCAGCAAGCCAAGCAACTTCTCACCTTTGATATGGGGAGAGAGAAAACTTCCTATTTTTTAGGCAAGAATGTATCTAACGCCATTACTGAAAATCCATTCATTGGAATCCATATTGGAGAAGTAAATAGAACTAATGGATCAGAGTTTTCTTTTACAACAACTGAAAGACTCAAGCAAAATTATCGAATTCGTGTACAACCGCAAAATGGAATGGACAGTAGAGCAATAAAGCTGAAAGCTGAGTATGGTTTTACAGATGTAGAAAGTGGTGGAACTGCAAGCCTGAAATTTACACAAGAAAGTTTTAATAAAGGTGATAAAGTATTTCTAATTGGAGCTCCCACAGAAAAATTCCGCACGAAATTCCAATTAGATGGAAAAAAGATTAAGCAATCTCTACCAGCTAAAAAGAAACAAAACATACTAAATAGAATCGGTTCTGGTAAACAATTACATTATGAAGAGTTATTTGTACGTATTAATACTTTACGCTGGTTCAGAAAATTATATCTGGATAAGTTTGATCAGTTAATTATCAACCTTACAAAGAGTGAATGGCAAAAATTTAATTTGCAATCACCATTTATGAAGAAACATATTAATAAATTTGTTATTGAGCTTCCAAAATTTATTCCAGAGAATGACATTAAATTCTATCACGACCTCTGTTTAAATCTTTCAAAACAGGGAGTTAAAAATTTTATGTTAAGTCATATCTCACAAAAACTATTGTTGCCGGTTGGCATTAGATCATCTGTAAATGAGAATGTTTATACTCTTAATGACGCTGCAATACAATTCTTAAAAGAAGATAATGCCGGTTTGCATATTTATCCGTATGAATTTGATTATGAAAATCTTGTGGCAGGTAAGAACAGGAATGGGATTGTTCCTTTATATTATTATCCAGAATTATTTCATTCGCGAATGCCTGTAATAATGGACCAAGCTGATGCTGATGGTTATGTGTACTTCAAAGACAGGGATCATTCATTTAGAAAAACCGTACGAGATGGTGTAACTATTGTTATTCCAGATTTACCGGTTTCACTTTTTCAATATAAAGATGATATTCATAAAAATGGATTTCGTCGTTTTCTTATTGATCTATCTTATGTTAAACCATCTCAAAATACATTTAATCGATTACAAAAAAGATATAAATATTCTGAAGCGGAACAACCGGGTTATGGATTTAATTATAAGTTAGGACTAAGTTAAGTTAATTAAACAAAAAAAAGCTCGATCAAGTTGTCGAGCTTTTTTGTTTGGATTTTTTTAGAGTTAAGCTCTTGTAACGTTTATGGCTCTTGGACCTTTATCGCTTTCTTCAACGTCAAAAGTTACTTTTTCGCCTTCGTTAAGTGTTTTGAATCCATCACCTGTAATGTTAGAATGATGACAAAAATAATCGTTACCATCTTCCCATGATAAGAAACCAAAACCTTTCTTCTCGTTAAACCATTTTACTGTGCCGTTT
>CAZOCS010000151.1:0-5360 GCA_964578365.1 uncultured Candidatus Cloacimonadota bacterium | reverse complement strand
TATGAGGATCTAATATGGACGCGAATTGTTACAAAAAAGGAAGTGTTGGATATGCACTCATGAACAATATCATCGGTTCGGGGTTCGATGGAATTGTTTATCCAATAAATCCAAAAAGGACAAATGTCTTTGGTGTAAAAGCATATCCCCGCTTGGAAGAAGTGCCGGATAAGATCGATCTGGCCATAATTGCAACTCCTGCCAAGACTGTTCCTGATATTGTAGAGAATTGTGGAATTGTTGGAGTATCCGGTGTATTATTAATTTCTGCCGGTTTTGCTGAAGCAGGTGAAGAGGGAAAAGAACTAATGAGGCAGATATCAGAATCAATAAGAAGATATGAGATGAGACTGATAGGACCGAATTGTCTCGGGTTCATTAAACCTTCTATTAAATTTAATGCCAGCTTTGCCAGTAAAATGGCTTTACCAGGTAAGATCGCTTTCATTTCTCAAAGTGGTGCTCTTTGTACTGCAGTTCTCGATTGGTCTATCAAGCAGAATGTAGGATTCAGTCATTTTGTTTCAATTGGTTCAATGATGGATGTAAGTTTTCATGATCTGATAGACTATTTTGGAAGTGACCCACATACGAATAGTATTGTAATTTATATGGAATCACTTATTGATGCCAGAAGCTTCTTAAGTGCCGCCAGAGCTTTTGCCAGGAACAAACCTATCATTGTGCTTAAAGCTGGGAAAAGTGCAGAAGGTGCACAGGCTGCAATGTCTCATACAGGTAGTTTAGCCGGAAATGATTTTGTTTTCGATGCTGCTTTCAAACGAGCCGGAGTTATCAGGGTTAATACTATTGAAGAACTTTTCAATATCGCTCAGTCTTTGGCAATGCAACCCAAACCATCGAATAACAGACTGGCCATTGTAACAAATGCGGGAGGTCCTGGTGTTATCGCTACCGACACTTTGATCGCTAAAGGCGGCAAGTTAGCTAAGCTTTCAAAAGAAACCATAAGTACATTGAATGAGCATCTATCTACTCATTGGAGTAAGGGAAATCCTGTAGATGTACTGGGAGATGCTGGACCTGAACAATATGCAAGAGCTGTAGAACTATGTGCTAAAGATAAAAATGTAGATGGAATTTTAGTTATTCTAACTCCTCAAGCAATGACCGATCCTACAGAAGTTGCTAAAAAGGTTGCCGAGGCGTCTAAAAATTGCAAAAAAACTGTTTTAGCATCATGGATGGGAGCAGACGACATTGAAAACGGACAGAAGATATTAGAAACTAATAACATACCAGTATATCAAGCTCCGGAAAATGCAGTTAAATGTTTCATGCTTATGTTTGATTATTCGCGCAATTTGGAGATTTTACATGAAACGCCATCTCAAATACCACAAGAATTCCAACCCAAAAAAAAGGAAAGCAAAAAACTTATTGCAGATGTTTTTAAAGATAAAAGAACTGTGATGACTGAATTTGAAGCAAAACAACTTCTTCACAATTATCAAATTCCGGTTATTAAAAACGGACTTGCCCAAACAGAGGCAGAAGCAATCGCGATGTCAGATAAATTTGGCTATCCGCTTGTGATGAAAATCGCCTCTCCCGATATTCTACACAAAACAGATGTTGGCGGTGTGATCTTGAATATTCTAAATAAAGAGGAGGCAAAAGTTGCCTACAAGAAGATACTGAAATCTTCCAAAGAAAAAGCTCCCGATGCCGATATCAGAGGTGTCTTCGTGGAGCAGATGATGAAGAGAAAATATGAATTAATCATTGGTTGTAAGAAAGATCCAATCTTTGGACCAACAATAGTATTTGGAATGGGTGGAGTTGCCGTAGAAATATTCAAAGATACTACTGTAGGTCTGCCGCCACTGAATATGGCTCTGGCAATGAGGATCATTGAAGACACAATAATATACAAATTGATCAAAGGATATAGAGGAATGCCGGGGGCTGACATAACCTCCATCCAATTTTTGCTATATAAATTTGCTTACCTACTGATGGATTTCCCGCAAATACTTGAAATTGATATTAATCCTTTTGGAGTTGATGAGCGCGGAGGAGTTGTTTTAGATGCAAAAGTATTATTAGACAAAACAGTAAAAGATGTTAAGGATAAATGTTGCCAGCATATGGTAATCTCACCTTATCCGTCTGAATTTACAATCGAGCACACAATGAGCAACGGACAGAAAGTAATCCTTAGGGCTATCAAGCCTGAAGACGAATTTATGGAAAAAGAGATGTTTTCAAATTTCTCCGAGCGTACTCAAAGATTCCGCTTTTTCCAATTGATCAAACATATATCTCATGAACAACTTGTCCGATACACACAAATCGATTATGATCGTGAAATTGCCATTATTGCAGAAGTGGATGACGAGGGCAGGAAAAAAATGGCTGGTGTGGTCCGATTGATCGCAGATCAATATAATGAAACTGCAGAATATGCAATTGTTATTGCTGATCCATGGCATAATCTGGGACTTGGAAATAAATTCACAGATTACATTCAAGAAATTGCCATGAAAAGAGGAATTCAAAAGATCTATGCGAATGTTATGGCAACAAATCACATTATGCAGCACATGTTTAAAAGCCGTGGGTATAAAATGGAAAAAGTGGAAGATGGATATTATGCTGAATTAATTATTAATGAACCTAAATAATTTAATAATTTAATAACAAAAGCCGACCCATTTAAAATGAGTCGGCTTTTGTTTATAATATTCAATTTTCTGTTAATCAACTTTTAAAATTTCTTTTATCATCTGCACAAAATTCTCTTTAGGAAGAGCTCCTGTAGACATTTGAGGCTGCTCATCTTTTGGGATGAACAAGATAGATGGGATACTGCGAATTCCGAATATACTGGCAAGTTGTTTTTGATCTTCAGTATCTACTTTGTAAATCTTTACTTTCCCTTTATACTCGATTGCCAGCTCTTCCATAATTGGTGCAATTTGCTTACAAGGTCCACACCAGTCTGCATAAAAATCTATAATTGCCGGAGTTTTACCTTTAAAATTCCACTCGGTTTCATTTTCGAAATCGAAAACTTTCTCTTTAAAAGTTTCCAATGTTAAATGTTCCGGCTTAACCTTCATCTCTTCTGCTATTAATGGAATTATCAGCATTAATGCTAATGACAATATTATTATCTTTTTCATCATTTCTCCTATTTTATAGCCAACATTCTGTCGATCTTAGCTTTATCAAATCCTACTATGGGACGATTATTGATCCACATTTGCGGAACACCCTGTTGACCGGTTTTACGTATCATATCTCTAGTCGCTCTTTGATCTCTAGAAACATCAATATCTTTGAAACGGATTTTATTTTCTTTGAGATAACTCTTTAACTTCCTGCACCATGAACAAGTTGGCGTACTAAAAACTACAACATTTTTCATTTTACTTTATCCTTAATAATAACTAACAATAAAATTTAATCTACTTTAAGAACATCTTTGATAGCTGTAACAAATGATTCTCTCGGTAGTGCACCCATAGACATTTGAGGTTTTTCTTCCTTAGGACAAAATAGTATGGATGGAATACTGCGGATACCAAAAGCAGCAGCAAGTTCCTGTTGATCTTCTGTATCTATTTTATATATGTCCACTTTACCTTCATATTCTTTTGCTAATTCTTCCAAAACAGGTGCAACTTGTTTACATGGTCCACACCAATCTGCATAAAAATCGATAATACAAGGTTTATCACCTTCGAATTTCCAATCTTTGTTTACTTCATAATTAAAAACTTTTTGTTGAAAAGTTTCTTTTGTTAAATGTTCCATTTTCTCTCCTTTAAAAAATCGTTTTCAGCTTCTATCCAAAAGCGATCTAATCCTTATTTCTTTTTTGTTTAATATTAATATAACTCAATATTTCACATTGTCAAATATATTTATTGTTGTAGATATTCTATTGCGTTCAAAGCAGCAATTGTACCATCGGAAACTGCAGTTGTGATCTGTCGGATTTTCTTTGCACGAACATCTCCGGCAGCGTAAATACCTTTAATGTTCGTTTGCAAATTTTCATCAGTTAATATTTCTTCTCTTCTGCTGAGATCTATAATATCTTTAAAACTATCTGTATTGGGAATGTATCCAACATATACAAAAACACCATCGGTTTTCAATTCACTAAATTCACCAGTTCTTTGATTCTGAATTCTTACACCTTCAACTTGCTGTTCACCCATATAATCAGTAATTTCCGATTCCATAATAAATTGTATTTTGTCATTCATTTGTGCTTGTTTTATAGCATGGTCAGTTGCCTGGAAATTATCAAATTGATGTATAATGGTAATTGATCTAACCCATTTTGTAAGTGAAACAGCTTCTTCTAAGGCAGAATTTCCACCACCAACAACTATCACATCTTTGTCAGTATAAAAATCTCCGTCACAAGTTGCACAATAAGAAATCCCAAAACCTTTAAATCTATCTTCGTTTTTTGCACCTAATTTTCTCGGTTTCCCACCGGTTGCCAAGATCACAACATCAGAAGTAAAAACCTCATCATCATCTATCTCTATCAGTTTCTTTTTAGAAGTGAGATCAAGTTTGGTAATCTCAACATTAGATTCTACCTTGCAGCCAAACTCTTTGGCTTGCTTTTTCATGATCAGCGAAATATCTCTGCCACTTGCTTCTAAAACACCCGGATAATTTGCTACAGCGTGTGTAAGAACCATTTGTCCACCAATTGAGCCTTCATTAATTATCAGAGTTTTCATATTTGCACGAGCTAGATAAATGCCTGCAGTAAGTCCTGCAGCTCCTGCTCCTAATACTATCGCATCATAATGTTCTGAATTCATATTACTTTCCCTCTTCCTCACTCATTATAAAAAGATTGTTTTATAATAAATGCTCTTCTATAATTGTTTT
Organism: uncultured Candidatus Cloacimonadota bacterium; assembly: GCA_964578365.1. Lineage (GTDB taxonomy): Bacteria > Cloacimonadota > Cloacimonadia > Cloacimonadales > TCS61 > Tenebribacter. Next base: position 473 of record CAZOCS010000151.1, on the reverse strand, counting down.
TATCTGTTTTTTATTCTGAATACTGCTTGTAGCTTGCACAGCTTTTCCATTTTTAAAATAGAATGTGAAGGGAAGTCCCATGAAACTACCGGATAATTCATGATTCCTAAGAACTTGAGCATGCGGAGCATCAAATTCCATATCGTAAAATTTAACATCTTCATACTTATCTTCCAAGTTTTCCATAACATCATAAACAGGAAGACACATTGGTCCCATTCTACCGCAGCAGATCATCACATTTTCATTACTCTCAATTACTTCATTAAATTCCTCAACACTTTTAATGTGCTTTAAATTTGTTCCTAACATTTCTTTCACTCCTTTATTTTAATTATTTAATAATAAACTTAATTAAATATTTCACTATGTCAAATAAAATTTTCAGATGTTAATGTATATATCTTTAAGATAGCTGATGAGAATAATTTGAGTAAAATTTTAAGACTAATTGGAAAACTTTACCAAGAATT
>CAZOCS010000150.1:0-5366 GCA_964578365.1 uncultured Candidatus Cloacimonadota bacterium | reverse complement strand
GATAAACATGTTTTATTGATTCCGCATACTGAACAAAAAGCTGTTAATCTCCTGCGTATCAATCTCTTATCTATCTCTATTTGTTTCTCACCCATTCCACGAGAAGCTCCTCCGCTTCCTGCAGCTTGTCCCTTCTCTCTATCCAGATGACCCCAAAGTCTTTTAAGACGTGGCAGCTGATATTGCAATTCAGCCAGTTTTACCTGTAATTGTGATTCTCTTGTTCTAGCATGATCGTGGAAGATATTCAAAATTACTTCTGTTCGATCAACAGTATCTATCTCAAATTCTTCTTCGGTATTTCTGCCCTGACTGGGAGAAAGTTCATTATCAAAGATGATGAGGCCTGGATTTTCTTCTTCCGTCTTAATTATTGCTTCTGCCAGAAAACCCTTTCCCGCATAATATGCTTTATCCGGCTTTTGCCTTTTCTGAAGGAATTTCCCAACAACTTCCACTCCTGCTGTATCAGCCAGACGTTCAAGTTCATCCAAAGAAGTCACCTTCTTATCATATTCACTTGGGTGCAAACAAACACCCACTAAAATTGCTTTATTCATATCTAACAAAATAAACCTCGCTTAATTCTATAACCACCATTTAGTTTCCGGTGTTAGAATCTGTTGTTTCATTTTTTCTTCCAGAATCCAATCTAGTACCAAATTGGCTGTATATTTCATTTCATTTTCGGTAGTATCAATGATCTTCACATCCCAGCGTTCATCACCTTTTTGCCAGGTAGTCCATCTCTTCCAGCCAAACTCAGGAAGTTCTTTATCAACGACTACTCTCTGCTCCCATTGCGGGTCGTGAGCATGCATACGATGAAAAACTGCCCAGCAAAGAGTATCCATACAAAGAGGCCATTCTTCGGATTGAACTCTAGCCAAATATCTTTCAGCTCTTACAAAATCATGACAATCGAGAACACAGCACTTGATGCCATTTAATTTAATAGCAGATGGACAAGCCAATAATTCACCAAGTGGAGTGTGAGCTGAGAGCAAGAAATCCTTTCCATTCTTCTGAGCTTCCAAAGCTTTCTGCACCCATTTCTCATTCACAATCCGTCTGTTTGTTCCATCCTTCACTGGAGTTTCATCAAAATCATGACATTCAAAATTATCAAGTTTGTCTTTTAATAATCTCACCGCAGATGTCTTTCCTGTTGCAGCTGCACCACTTATTAAAAAAAACATATATCTCTCCCTACTTTATAGTTTTTCAAATCCCGGTTCCCACGCTTAAACGCAGGAACCGGAACGTGCTATCCGGCTATTGGCCGAACCTCTTTGTAAATTCTGTCATTATTACACCTCCTCGCTGATGTTTACATTCATCAGACTCCATTATTCCAGTTCCCATAGAGGAATGGAAACCAGTACATATTTTATTAAGCATTCAACACTTTGCTTTCTTGCTCATCCATGAATTGATTCGTATAAAGGTTATAATAGTAACCTTTTTGTTTGATCAGTTCACGATGATTTCCATGTTCTGTTATTTTGCCAGCCCTGATAACTAAAATGCGATCTGCCGAGCGAATTGTGGAAAGTCGATGAGCTATAATAAAGCTTGTTCTTCCCTCCAACACAGTATGGATAGCTTTTTGGATAAGCTGCTCTGTTTCAGTATCTACCGAGGATGTAGCTTCATCCAGCACGAAAATACGAGGATCAGCCAGAATTGCGCGAGCAAAGGATATTAGTTGTTTCTCTCCTGTAGAAAGTTTTGCTCCACCTTCTCCCACTTCCGATTCATAACCATTTTCCGTCTTTGTTATGAATGAGTGAGCATCTACAAGTTTTGCTGCTGTAATGATCTCCTCATCTGTTGCATCCAATCTACCATAAGCAATATTTTCTTTTATAGAACCACTAAATAAATGCGGTGTCTGTAATACATAACCCAGGTTGGAATGCAGCCAAAGCATTGAGCGCTCCCTGTAATCCACATCATCGATTTTGATCACACCTCCGGTTGGTTCATAAAAACGACATGCCAGGTTCACAAGTGTGCTTTTACCAGAACCGGTCTCACCCACCAAGGCTATTGTTTCTCCTGCTCTAATATCAAGCTGGAAATTCTCCAGGATGTTTTCACCTTCCTTATAGCTGAACGTTACATTTTCAAAAGTAATTCTACCTTTTATTTCAGGCCAGTTTTCCTGCTTCATCTTCATGATGCTGCCAAACTCCCGAGTTACCTGTGAATTATCCTTGATCTTTGGAACTTCATCGATCATCGAAAAAATTCGTTCAGCAGAAGCCTGAGCATTCTGTAACTCAGCAAAAACGCGTGCCATTTCTCTTAACGGCTCGAAGAATTGCACTGAATAGGAAATAAACGCTACCAGAGTACCATATGTTATCACCTGCATCATTACACTTTCACCTCCAAACCAGAGAGCGAGTCCTGTTCCTATACTACCCAAAGTTAGAATTGCTGGCAGATAGAGCGAGGAGAATATCGCTGCTCTTACTGATGAACGATACATTTGTGTTGTATGAACTTGAAACTCCTTAAGATTTTTAGATTCCCTTACCAATGTCTTGGTTGTTTTAGTACCGGAGATTCCTTCGTTAAAAGCTCCTGTAATTTTGGAATTTGTTTTCCTAACCTTTCTGTAAGCTTTCAAGATTATCTTCTGGAAATATATACTCATCACAACTAGTACGGGCACGACCGTCAGTGTGATCAAAGCCAGCTTCAAATTCAAAACCAACATCATCACTGCGATAAGGATCATCAGAGATCCACCCCAAACCATATCCACCAGTCCCCACGATATAAAGCTACCCAGACGTTGACTATCAGAAGTCATTCTTGCCATCAGCCAACCAACCGGTGTTTTATCGTAATAGTTGAATGAAAGCTCCTGCAGGTGTAGAAATCCCTTCTTCCTGATGTCATAAGTAAGATACATTTCTATCTTACCGGCTATATCTATAAAGAAGAAGATATTTAGAGCCTGAAGTGCGACTAGACCAAGAAATATAAGGCCATACCACATTATCCCATCCGTATTCCCAGGAATTACATAATTATCAATTGCATACCTACTCATCAGAGGGAATAATACATCTACTCCTGCTAAAGCAAGCATGAAAAATCCCAGAAGTATCATCTTCTTTTTGTAAGGAATGCAGAATTTCAACAATTTCTTCCACAAAGCCAGATCAAACCTTTTACTATATTCTTTCTCTTCAAATGCACTACGCATAATTTATCCTTTTATTTTACTGTCACACTGAGTAGATCAGCAAAAGCTGATCGTATCGAAGTGTTGAAAATACAATTAATTTCTTCACAATCCTTCGATACTTGGCTTAAGCCAAACTCAGGATGACAATTATTATATTCTTTAACTGATCTTAAGTTTTTCATCATTTTCCAAGGATTTTGTTAATCCTTCTTCTTCTAAATTAAGTTCCTCTTCTAAAGAGTTCTGGATTGCCCAGACTCGTTTGTAAAGACCTTCTTGTTCGATAAGTTCCAAATGTGTTCCCTGCTGAACAATTTTACCCTGATCCAGAACAAGGATCAAATCTGCTTCGGCCAAAGTGATCAAGCGATGCGATATGATGAAGGTTGTAGCTTTATTATCCAACTTCTTCAATCTTTTGCGAATCGCGGCATCAGTTTCAGTATCCACTGCACTCAGGCTGTCATCAAAGATAAGGATAGGGTTGCCGTTAATTATTGTTCTGGCAATTGCTACACGTTGTTTCTGACCCCCAGATAGTGTAACACCCTTTTCCCCTACAGCCGTACCATATCCATCCTCGAAACTTTTGATAACATCATGAACAGAAGCTATCTTTGCTGCTTTAAAGATTTCCTTTTCTTCTGTTTCATTTGTTGCTAATCCTATGTTGTCTTTCACAGTTTTAGAAAACAGGAAAGGCTCCTGCAATACAATACCAATGTTTTCACGCAAAACTCTCTTAGAAAACTTCTTCACATCTATTCCATCAATTTTAACTGAACCTTTCTGGTTATCGTAAAGTCTGGGCAACAATCCAACCAGTGTTGATTTTCCCGATCCAGTTGGACCAAGAATTGCCACTGTCTGCCCTTTTTTAACCTTGAAAGATATATTTTCTAAGATAGGATGCCCTTTATCATAGAAGAAACTCACATTCTCAAATTCAATATTTCCATCAATTTTTACTTTAGAAATTCCATCATCCAGATCTTCGATAGGTTCATCCAGAATTTCCTGGATCCGTTCTATGGAAACTAATGCTTTTCCCATATCTGTGAGTACTCTTCCCAATTGACGCACCGGCCAGAGCAGCATTCCTACATATGTAGAGAAAGCCAACAATGTACCCAGGGTGATAACTCCTGTTGCAGCCCAGTAAGTTCCTAAAACTGTAACTGCAATTATCTGGATAAGACTCAGAAAATCTGAAACCGACCAATACCAAGCTAATAGTCTTATCAATTTGTATGTTAGGTCACGATATTCGGCGTTCTTTACATCGAATTTATCGATCTCATATTTTTGCCGAGCAAAAGCACGAACAACACGTACACCACTCAAATTTTCCTGCAATACCGTAGAAAGTCTTCCCTCAGACTCATCCGATGCTTTAAAGGCAGCTTTCACTTTTATAAAGAAAAGTACCGCAAAAGCAAATATCAATGGTACCAGTGAGAGTGAAACCAATGTCATTTCCACACTCATTGGCAGCATAAAGGAAAGTGCAAAGAACAACATAAAAAATGCTCTTCCAACCTCTACCATCTGCATAGAAAGAAACCTACGGATCGTTTCCACATCCGATGTGCAGCGCTGGATCAGATCACCGGTTTTTGCTTTCACATGATAATCATAAGGCAAATATTGCAAATGATCATAAACATCATCTCTGATCTTTTGAGCAATTGATTCTGATGCTATGGCAGACCATTTCCCTTTGAAGAAAAGGAAAATACCTCTGGAAAGAGTGAGCAAAATGAGAATTATACTGCTCATCCACAAGCTTTGCTCTAATACACTTTTCCCACCAAGGAAACCGAAGACTTCGATTATGATCGGTTGCATCCAACCGCTTGTTTCTATAGGCTTATTACCGATTATCGAGTCTATCGTAACACGCAAAACCATAGGCCAGGCAAAACGTAAAAATATAGCTGCACCAACAGCCAATATCGAAATTACATACAACGATCTATTGCCTTTCATAAAGTTCCAGAGTAATCTAAATTTTTTCATAATAATCTCTTTTTAAATTTCTTGATAATACTTTTTAGTATCCTTTTTTAATTATCACACACATTTTTTAATAAACAAAAAAGCTCGCGGGTTTTCCCACGAGCTCTTTGTATCTTATTTTTAGATACAAAAATGGTGGGAT
>CAZOCS010000149.1:275-5553 GCA_964578365.1 uncultured Candidatus Cloacimonadota bacterium | reverse complement strand
GCCAAACCATCGGATTCTAAAAAATGAATTGCCTTTGAGAGTAATTCCTCGTGGTCTTTGAGCTGACATTCCCAGATAATTAATATCTGCCAACCCATTTTGAGCAAAGCGCTCAGAGAGTTTGCATCGCGCTTTTTGTTTCCCTGAATTTTTTTGATCCAGTACGCTTGATTGGTTTTAGGAACGCGATTTCCTCGTGGGCAGCTATGCCCATGCCAGAAGCAGCCATGAACAAATATTGCTTTGCGGCGTGAACTAAAAACTAAATCGGGTTTTCCTGGAAGATCAGATCGGTGGAGTCGGTACCGATAACCGGCTCGATGGATTAGGCGGCGGACAACCATTTCTGGTTTGGTATCGCGGCTTTTAACCGCCCGCATCGTCCTACTCCGTGTTGCGGCATCCTCAGTCATTACGACCGGCGAATAGCTGTTGGTGCAGAGTTTTGTTGAACAGTACCATCTCTGTTAACAATCGTTGTGCGTAAAATATCCGCGCCACGGTATTTAACCTGAAAATCAACATAGTTGATTTCAGATAGATTTCCCTCAAAGCAATCATTAAACGCTTTTAAAATCTCAACATTATCAATCTGTTGCGCTTTAGGGTTTGGATTGTTTCTCGGACTGGGGATAGTAGAAGGGAGAACATATATGCAAGGGGGAGGTAACTTGAAAGGGCCTACACTGGAAAAGCGATTGGGAAGATCTTTTACCTTAGGACAGGGCCTACCGATGGTGCCGCAGACCATATCCCAGAACATTACTCCGTCAACCCTTTGTTCGCGTGAAATAATTTCAGCACTTAAGCGTGTATGAATACCGGACCATGCGTTGTGGCGTGGGTCGGCACCAGTGTTCGTACAAACGCTCCAGATAATAAATTCTTGGGCGTGGTGAGGTCGTTCGAAAATGTTTGTATTGTTACCGTCAAGGCAACCCTTTAGTTCGATGACGGCCGTATTTCCACTGTTCAGTTTTATAGAGTAGTCGTGGCGATTGGCTTCGCCTGCTGATTCCCAGTCCTGTATGAAATTTAGATCCTGCATGTGGTTTAGCACATGCTGAACAAATTCTCGTTTCATACGCATTGTAGCAGAAAATTGCCCGCGAATTCGCTCAATTGCTCCTCTAAACAGTCCGCTTTGATAGAAGTCTGTTTCAGAAAGGCCATGATTCCCTAAAAGATGGGCTTCAACTTTTAAGGTTTCAGCGAATTGTTTTATTTGACTGCGAAGCAATGCGTTTTGTTTGCATGGGATAATTGTCATGCGGCTTCTCGCATCTTTTTATTCGCTATAAGGATAGGTTCAAATATATGCTCTGCTAAGTGTCGAACCACCGGAACAACAACCCCATCACCCGTAAGGTGATAGGCCTCGTTATATCTTTTAGGCAAAATATAACTATCCGGTAGTCCCATAAGGCGTGCCGTCTCTCGTGTGGATATCAAACGGGACTTGATGCGACTTCCATCAACGACCATAATTAGTTGGCGACTCGACCCGCCAGCAGGGGTGCGCAAACAGCCGGCAATTTCATCGAAACGTATTTCGGCCCGTTGTACCTTAAACCCGTTTTCATCTAAGCGGGTTCTTTTATAGATTGCGCCCACCATCCGTCTGCCTGCTTGCTTTGCCTTCTCAACCTTATCTAAATTTACATTACTCATCATATTGAGCAATTTATTCGTTTCAGCTGAGCTATGCCAGGACACATCGGGTGGATTGTCTTCGATTAAATCTGCAAAGTTGGTGGTTCTCGGTTGAGGTGTCGGAAACCTCCACCAAACCCAGTTATTTCTATCTTTAACCGATATTTTATTAAAGGCCGTACGCAATTTGCGCGGGTACCACTGCGAATGAATTTCTTCACCAACGATATCGGCCGGTATATAAGAGTCTGCCTTGACGCCGATCATAAAGAGGCGAGGTCTGGATTGAGGAACAAATAAGGCGCCGTCAATCACGACGGCACCAAATAGGTAACCTGCCTTTCGAAAGGTTGAACAAATCGCCGCAAAATCCTTGCCGCTATGAGAGGTGAGGGTACCGCAAACATTTTCGAGAACAATCATGTATGGGGCTCTATTCTCATTGATGAGCGCCAACATTAATTCCCAAAATGGCCAGAACGTTCCGGATCGATCTCCTTTTAGGCCAGCACCACCGCCAGCTAACGACAGGTCCTGACACGGAAAAGATGCCCAGACCATATCTGCCGCATCCGGCATATCTGCGGAAATAAGGGTTCTGATATCAGCGGTTTTAAGCTCATCAGCCCCCCAATTCTTTTTATAGGTGTTGCTTTTTTTGCTATCAAAATCATTGGCAAAAAGACAGCTCCACGTCACTCCCAGTCCGGCTCGAACCATTCCACCGCCAGCAAAGAATTCATAAAAGCTATGCATCCTTTTACCTCCTCTGGCCTGTGGTTGCGTTCATGGCTAAATCTATACCGGTCTAAAACATATCATGTGGTTATGACAGATACGGTCACACTCTGACAACTTTTCTATTATTCCATGCAACTCTCTCGTCCGGACCATACCTGATTCTTCTAAGGATCGTCAATAACAGCGCATCGTATAACCCCCCAATTTTTCCTATCATACGCTATGATGTATAGTCAACCATTAAACACCACAATTTATTGTGGTCTGGAACTAAGTAATAAAAAAAACGGCGCTCATTCTGAAGCTGCCGTTCTGGCCAAAAGACCAAAGATGTTTCTGAGGCCCAATATTTAGCGGTTGTCTCAGGTGGTCCGTATATCGAAGGCTTTCCTTCCAGGCCGGCTATATTCGACAGCTGCGACGTATGGTCGTCTCTCAACATTGACAGAAAAAAAACAAACGCCTATAAGCTGTTGGGCACGATAGAGAAGAAACTTTCTGCTGTAGACGGGAACGGCAAACAATATGAATATCATACCCTGCAAACAAACCCCTATACTCCGAGATAAGATCAGAAAATTGGCTGAAGACCTTAAGGCAGGGGCGTATACTTTGGGAGACCATGGCCTTTCTGAATCAGAGTTTTACAATAGTGGTCTGTTCAGGGCTGCAATTGAGCGGATTCGAGGACAACTTTCTGCAACTGTGAGTGATAAGCGAGAGTTTGTTCAGTATATTCTGGACCACATGCGAGACCAGGGTTTTTTACGGAATTGGGAGCTCAAGAAAGAGCCATACAGTTCAGAATACACCATAAATCTAAATAGCGGGAATATCGCTGTTTTAGAAGTAAAAGGTTGTCTTGACGGCAATAGCACCAATATTTTTGAACGTCCGCACTATGCTGATGAGTTCATTATCTGGAGTGTGTGTACAAATCCTGGAGCAAACCCTCAGCGTAATGCTTGGTCAGGTATTCATACACGTTTAAGTTCGGAAATAATTACACGAAAACAGCGAATTGACGGTATTGTTTTTTGGGACAAGGTCTGCGGTACCATCGGCAGACCGTGTCCCAAATGGATGGATAATACCGAGCGATCTTCACTTGTTGGCCCTTTTAAGCTCCCCCCCACCTTGTATATATCTTCTCCCGGCAACCGTTCCCATCCCGCGGAAGAATCCCAAGCCCACGGCCCAAAAGCTTGAGGAAGTGGAAATATTGGAAGCTTTCAACGCCTGTTTCAAAGGAAAGCTGTCAGAGATTTACTATGTTGATTTTCACGTCAACCATCGAGGAACAGACACTATGCGGACCACAATCCTAAGAAGAGGTGATAAACTTCAGCACCGATCAATAGAAACAATCATTCGCCGGTCTCGGTGATAAAGACCGACAAACTTGGTGGTTGATTTTTTGTCGCTACCAACCCCTAAGCAAGCACTTTCCTATTTTCTCAATCTCTCCGGCCGCTTTCACGCTCCAATAGAGGTCATGGTCGATCTCCAATCGGCCGTAAACGTTGATTTCTTTAAGTTCTACAAATGAGATGTAACCCCACTCGGCCATCTGATAGTCCTGATTTAAGATCGCGAAGCCAAAGAAAGTATCCTCCCCGTCATATTCGGCAATATACCAGTCGCAGCCACCGATAAAAAAATGAAGGTGGATCAACTTGTTTTTTGGCGGGATAGCCTCTGTTTCATACAGCCTGGGGATCTTCTCAAGTTGCGTTTGATCTGGTTCATTCCACATATCGCCCTCCTTTATTGCACGCATTTTTCAATACACTTTGTATTAATTTTAATTAATACACGCCTAATTATTAAGGTACTATTTTCATGTTAAATTTTCCCTTGGCTGAAGATGAGTGGTCAAACTTTGGAGGAAGCAAGGCAGGATCGAAACAGAGTGTTAGAGGCGCTAAAATTATCTATGAAAAACAAAGACAGGGGAGATCCCTGTCAGAGGCTGCACACTATAGTTAAAATTAGGCCAGACAACGAGACGCAACTCTTAATACTCGCTATATTTTTCTGAGAACCATAAATATTCCTGCTGAATATTTTTTAATGTTCTGATTAAATATTTTTTGAATAAACCGGGGAAATGGAATTCTGTACGATATAAATATTCTGGGTAAGGCAAGTGGACCAACGCCTTTATATTCAATAGCCCTATAGTCACTGAAAATGTTTTTTAGTGTTTTAAAACTGAAAAACCTAATATGCTCTTTATTCCTTTCATAATCTATAAACTCAGAAGTGCCAAAAAACAACATCGACAACCTAATATCCAAATGTGACAAATTAGGACAAGTAAAAAAGAGCAAGCCGTTCTTTTTAAGAACTCGAGTTATTTCTGATATTGCCTTATCGGGGTGAAATAGGTGTTCTAATACTTCCGAAAAAATAATATAATCTACGCTTTCATTTTCAAAGGGCAAATTTTCAAAATCGATATTGCAGGAGATTAGCCTCTGGAAGTAGTTTTGAGATTTTTTGATTTGTTCCTCTGAGACATCTAATCCAACAAAAAGATTATTGTCTAAAATCTTTCTATTCAACAAAGATTCATAAATTCCATCTCCGCAGCCGATATCTAAAATGATTTTGTCTTTAGTATTTTTTAAGTAGTTATTTAGACTACAAGAAACCACCTCAAGCCTATCATCGACAGAGGACCAAATGGATTCGGTTCTGATTTTTGCCCTACTCCTTGGAGAATAGACCTCTCCTCGGCTCGAATCTTCATAGAATTCTTTAATATCGTTCTTTTTATGATACTTCTCCATAGTGTTTGGATGCGTGTATTGTCGTTTGAAGCAATCTAAAAAATATTTAGCTTTTTACCAAGCCAGATTTAAGCTCTAATTTTTTAATC
>CAZOCS010000149.1:0-265 GCA_964578365.1 uncultured Candidatus Cloacimonadota bacterium | reverse complement strand
ATGTTGATCAAGAGCTTTTATTTCGAAATCATAAGCAATATTACTTAGCTTGCTATCAATGTCATCAACGCGTAAGGTTAAATCTCTCACACTTCCTTTTAATTCATTGATAGCATCTGCTGTTTGATCAAATCGTTTATCTACACTATCAAAACCTTTTTTGATCATAACGGCTAAATCTTCAATTGTTGTTTCTTTTGTCATATTTTTAATTTGGTTTTGTATTAGGTGTTTTCGGTCTACTCATTACCTTAATTCTTGGGAT
>CAZOCS010000148.1:0-5586 GCA_964578365.1 uncultured Candidatus Cloacimonadota bacterium | reverse complement strand
GTGAGAATATCCCCATTCAATAACCTTCTATACCCATAACCACTTTATAAAACTCATCCATTTATTTACTTGACTTTAAATAGTCAATTTTTTTTTGTGATGCTCTAAAATGGATAATGGAGAGGAATTTAATTATGAATCACAGAAGTATTAGTAAAAAAGCAATTATCACTTTAGTCGCAATATTTACCTTTTTATCTTTATTTGCTGCCACAGAAATTGCAGATTCTACAAAAGTAGCTGACTACAAGGGTGGCAAAATTACAATGGGAGATTTGAATGAACGTCTTTCCCAAATACCACCAATGTACAAATCTAGATATACTACGATCGAGGGTAAGAAAGAACTTCTCGACATGATTTGCATTGAAGAAGTATTCTATTTAGAGGCTATGGCTCATAAGGTTATGGAACAGAAAGAATTCACAGAAAGAACAACTGACCAGATCAAATCCGCATATTTTGCAGAATATAGAAAAGAATTATTAAAAGACGGTGTCTCTATTACTGTAGAAGAGAAGAAAGCATATTTTGCAGAAAACCACGATCAATTTAAAGAGCGAACATTTTCTGAAGCTGAAAAGATGATAGAAACAAAATTAAAGCCAGAAAAAGAAAAAGCTTTCATAGAGGCAAAAAAACAGGAACTTTTCACTAAATTGAATGTGGAGATCAATTATGATCTCTTAATTAAGATCAATGTATCTGCCCTGGACAGTAATGAAGTGATTATCAACGAGAATGTTGTTTCATCCACAAATCCTAACATCAATAGAACTGTTGGAGATATTATAGCTTATATTAACATCCTTCCAAAAAGAACTCAGATGTCTTTACATTCAGAAGAAGGGTTAAAACGCTATGTAGATGAACTTGTTAAAGCTGATGTTTTTTATGTAGAGGCTTTGGCAAGCGGGTTGGATAAAAATCCTATGATGATTTTAACAATTGATCAGATCAAGCGAAACATGGCTCTACGTACTATTTACAATACACTCGTAGTTGAAGCTATAGACACAAGTGATGAAGCAGTAACAAAATATTATAATGAGAACTTAGATGAATTCAGTACTTTGGCTTATAGAAAGATCCAAACTTTTGGATTCGATACAAAAAAGATTGCAACTAAAATGCGAAAGACGGTTAAGAAACTTATCAAGAAACAAAAAGATGAAGAGATAAATACTCTTATTGCAGAAAACTCAGTTTATACTTCAAACAATGGAGTTTTAGACCATATTTATGATAATGGAATTATCCCGGGTATAGGAAAAGATCAAGTATATTGTGATATGGTTTGGGACACAGAGCCAGATCAGCTTAGTGATATTTTCCAAAATTCCAAAGAAAAATTTGTATTTTTCAGAATTATTGAAGATGTTGTGGCAACAGCAAAACCTATTGAAGAAGAAAAAGAAAAAGTGAAAAATACTTTAATGAAAACACTTTCAAAAGAAAAATTTGAAAGCGTAAAAGAGGGCCTTGAAATTAAATATGCTTTAAATAAATATCCGGAGAAGATGGTTGTAAAACTTACTGCTGAGGAATATTTCAATAAAGCTGAGGCTGCTCAAAAAAGAAGAAGATTTAATGATGCGATATTCTATTATGATGAAGTAATAAAATATCACAAAAACAACAAAGATGACTACAAAGCAATGTTCATGAAAGGATTTCTTTTTGCTGAAGAGCTCAAAGATACAGAAAAAGCTATCGAAATATTTGAAAATTTCCTTACTTTGTATCCTGAAGGTGATCTAAGCGAGTCAGCTCGTTATATGCTATCATCATTAAAGAACAAAGAAGATATGATCGATTCAATAGAGTTTGAAGACAAATAGACAATAATTAAAAATGAGGAGTTAGTATGTTTTACAGAGGAGATAAACTAAAAGAAGTTTTTTTTAAAGCAAAAAAAGACAGATTTGGTATTGTCGCATCCAATGTAGTTTTTGATAGTGCTATTCGAGGTGTTGTCCAAGGATATGACGCTCAAAGATCTGACGGATTACTCCAAATGAGTTCTGGGGCAGTTAAATTCGCTGCCGGTGATACAAAAGATGTTAACGCCGGTGCTCAAATGATATCATCGATGATCAAGATCATCTCTTCTCAATATAAAAATTCCGGTGTTGGATTACATATTGACCATGCAACTCCAAATTATTTTGATTTTGTTGTTTACTGTATAGAAAATGACCTGGTTTCTTCTGTTATGATAGATGCTTCTAAAGAAGATTTTGAAGAGAATATTCGCATCTCAAAAGAAGTTGTGACAATTGCGCATAAACATGGAGTATTGGTTGAAGGCGAAATTGGCTACATCAAAGGTGCAGAAGATGAAATAGTTTCGGATACAGAGCTTTATACTTCACCTTCAGAAGCCTTGGAATATGTTAAGAAAACGGAAGTTGATCTTTTTGCAGCTTCTGTAGGAACTAATCATGGTGTAACAAAAGGTGCTCAGATCACACTTAAATTAGATCTTATCAAAGAGATCGATGATCTTTTGATAGCTAATAATGTAGAAACCGGCATCGTGCTTCATGGTGCTTCCGGATTAACTGCCAAACAACAAATAGATGCGATTAAAAACGGGGTTGTAAAGATTAACAAAGATACTCGTTATCAAATGGAATTCGCAAAAGCTACTCAAATTTATTGGGAAAAAGAAAAAGATGCAATTGTGAAACCAGCCAATATAGATGAAGCTGATTACACTATCGATAAAAGCCGTTTTGATCCTCGTAAATGGCTTATCCATAGTGAAAAGGCTATGCAAACTGCTGTAGAAGAATTGGTTCAAATTACCGGAAGTGCCGGTAAATCAATCTTAATATAAATAAGGAGTAAAGATGAAAAACATTGCAATTAACGGTTTTGGAAGAATTGGAAGACTTGTCTTCAGAGGATTTCTTAATAATAAGGATTACAAAATAATTGCTATAAACGATCTTATGGATACTAAGTCATTGGCTTATTTACTTAAACATGATTCTGTACATGGAATTTTGAAAAATAAAATAGAAGCGAAAGAAGGTGCGATAATTGTTGATGGAACAGAGATCAAGGTTTTTAGTGAAAGAGACCCTGAAAATCTCCCATGGAAAGAACTTGATATTAGTGTTGTAGTTGAATCTACTGGAATTTTCCGTTCAAAAGAAGGTGCTTCTAAACACCTCACAGCCGGTGCAAAGAAAGTAATTATTTCTGCTCCTGCAAAAGGTGATGTGGATGCTACAATAGTACTGGGAGTGAATGATGATACTCTAAAACCTGAGCATAAGATAATATCAAATGCTTCTTGCACCACAAACTGTCTTGCTCCTGTGATGAAAGTGATCACAAACAACTTTACTGTTGAATCTGCCTTAATGACCACCATTCACTCTTATACAATGGACCAAAGACTTCTGGATTATCCTCATAGTGACCTCAGAAGAGCTCGTGCTGCTGCCTTAAATATCATTCCCACAACAACCGGAGCTGCAACTGCCACGGCAAAAGTAATTCCTGAACTCAAAGGCAAAATTGATGGAATGGCAGTAAGGGTTCCAACTCCAACCGGCTCACTTGTTGATGTTTCTATTATTGTTGATAGAGGTACAACCAAAGAAGAGATAAACAAATTAATGAAAGAAGCATCAGAGAACAGAATGAAGGGAGTTTTAGAATATGTTGAAGGTCCTATAGTTTCTACTGATATAATCGGAAATCCTGCTTCTTCTATTTTTGACGCAGAAGTAACTATGGTAAATGGAAATTTCGTTAAAGTACTTAGCTGGTATGATAATGAAGCCGGTTATGCCAACAGAGTTATAGACCTTGTACAATATATCTCTGAAATGGAATAATTTATGCATAATATCTCCATTATGAAAGTGGGTATAAAAATAATTCTGATAATAAGCCTGCTTTCCGCAGGCTTATTGCTATTTGCAGAAAACTTAACTGTGATCCAAGCTGAACCGATTGAAAATTCTCAGAGTAAATCAAGGTTAGAAAACATCATCTTTATAGAAGATTTTGAAGATGGAATTGATCAATGGACAACTACCGATATTACTGATCCGGGTTCATTTTGGAGCACCAGCACGTTCAATGCTTATGGCGGAGCGGGAAAATCATGGAGAATGGCCGATGAAGATATTTCTCCAAACGGTGGTTACGATGATAGCTGGTATCAAGTTCTGGATACACCTGTAATAACTTTGCCTGCTTCTGGAGATCTAACTTTAGTTTTCGATCAATATAGAGCAATTGAGGAGCTGGGTAACAACGGTGAATTTGATGGATGGGACGGATTTAATGTTCGCATCAGAAATGCAACGCAAGATTATTCTGAATCTGAGATCCTTACTGATTGTACTCCTGCTTACAATAGTTCAAGTTTATATAGTTTTGGTTTTGAACATAATGAAGATCCCGATGGGATACCGGGAATTCCCGGTTGGGGCGGCTCCACAGAATGGATATCAACATCAATTAATATTCCAACATCATATCTTGGTAGTGACGTAATAATAAGTTTTGCATTTGCGTCTGATCCAAATACATCTACGATCTCAAATCCTGAATTTACAGGATTATTTATCGATAACATTGATGTTGCCGGAGTTTTTGAAAATGATGCAGAAGATGAAACCGGATTTATAAGTTATTCCAATACTGCAAAAGGTGGAGATCTGTGGCATGTTTTGGAAGATCCGACTGCTCCTTCCCCACTTTATGCGCTTGGGTGCTTTGATGCAGAAACTTCACTATATAATCCAAATATGCATAATTATATTTCAAGTACAGATATTATCCTTCCAGCAGAAACTAATATATTTTTTGATATGAAAATAAAAACCGAACTGGATGAACTTTTTTTTCCTGATTGTGATTATTTCTCTGTTGAGGTAAGATACATTGCAGCAATTTACCCACCAAATATCATCTGGTCAAATTGGAATTCTATTTCTAATCCATTAGGAGACCCGGAAATTGAAAATGTTGTATTTACCGGTTCTGTTGATGACTGGTCATACTTTTCTAATAATTGGACTGGTTACAACGATCTCTCGCTTCTAGCAGATGAGACCATCCAGCTTCGCATCGGATTACATTCCAATGATGATATCCCTGACGGATTTGGCATAATGATAGATGATATTACACTTTCCGATTCAACCTATACTCACGTTGAAAATGAGGTTGTTCCAAATACCGATATAAAAATGTATAATTATCCAAATCCTTTTAATCCGACCACAACAATTTCATACTACATAGCAGAAGATTCTAATATTGAACTTTCGGTATATAATCTTAAAGGACAAAAAGTGAAACAGCTAGTAAGTGATCAGCTTTCTGCAGGTCAGCATTCAGTAGATTGGAATGGAACCGATAATAGTGGCAAACCTGTATCTTCGGGAGTTTATCTATATAAACTCAATGCTGGCAAGAGTTACACCAGCACAAAGAGAATGATCTTGCTTAAGTAAGTATCATTATTGTATTCTTCAGCCGTTCCTGAAAACACCGGAACGGCTGTTTTTTTCTTGCTTGACATATAAATCTAAATAATTTCCTTTTATTATTAAT
>CAZOCS010000147.1:0-5729 GCA_964578365.1 uncultured Candidatus Cloacimonadota bacterium | reverse complement strand
GTTTTTCATCCGGATAGCATTCAGATTAATAGCACAATACCTCCTGTAATGATTACTGGTTTTAAGGTTGAGAACCGTGAAATCATACCTGGTGCAAACTCAGTTCTGAAAAGATCTATACTTTATACGGATTCAGTAAGTTTGTCATATCAACAGAATTCGCTGACAATCAGCTTCTCCGTGATGAACTATGTTCAATCCTGGAGGAACCAGTATAGATACAAACTGGAAGGCTTGGAGAAAGAATGGGTGTATTCTGGTATTCGTAATGATGTAACATATGCCGGTCTTAGGCCTGGGAAATATCTTTTCAAGGTTGCAGGAACAAACAACAATGGTGTGTGGAATGAAGAAGGAGATTCTCTAACTATAACTATCCGTCCTCCACCCTGGTTGACCTGGTGGGCATACATTATTTACAGTTTGTTGTTTGTCTCCATTCTATTGTGGTACAGGTCCTACTTGATAAAACGTGCAAAGCTGACAACCGCCCTTGAGTTGGAGCATATGGAGAAAGAGAAACTGGAGGAACTCGATAAGATAAAATCCCAGTTCTTTGCCAATATCTCACACGAATTCAGAACCCCTTTGACCCTGTTGCTTGGTCCCCTGGAAAACAAATTGAAATCAACAGAGAATCTAGATCGGAATGATCGCAGATTGTTCGAAACTATGCACAGGAATTCTAGAAGGCTGCAACGGCTGATCAACCAGCTGCTGGATCTCTCCAGGCTGGAATCCGGTAAGACCAGATTAAAAGTATCAGAGGGGGATATAAGCGCATTTGCTAGGTCCATTGCCCAATCATTTCTTTCACTTGCTGAAAGTAAGAATATAAAATATCGAATAGGGATTCCTCCAAGTTCCATACAGGCCTATTTTGATCCAGATATCATTGAAAAGATACTCTCAAACTTGTTGGCCAATGCATTTAAATTTACGCAGGAGAACGGTTCTGTGAGCATTAGATTGAAAGCAGGGCAGAATAAACTTAATATTGAACATGATTATGTTGAGTTTATTGTAAGTGATACCGGTAAAGGAATACCAGCAGATTTATCCGAAAAGATCTTTGATAGGTTTTATCAGGTTAGTTCAAGTGATTCACGAGATTTTGAAGGGACCGGTATTGGCCTTGCATTATGCAAGGAATTGGCAGAGATACACTATGGACAGATCAGCGTAAAAAGCGCACCCGGAAAGGGGAGTGAATTCACTGTGATACTCCCATGTTCACAGAACCAGTTCAGTGCGAATGAGATTACTGAGGAAAAAATAGGGATCATGAAAGCTGATTTTGCATTAAGGGATCCAGAAATCCTCGAATTTACAGAATCAGAAAAAGATTATAAATCTATTCTGGATAAGGATAGTCCAATACTGCTTATTATTGAGGACAATGCAGATCTGAGGCAATATATTATCGAAAATCTTAGGGCAGATTACGAAATCCATGAAGCAGTGAACGGAATTGATGGGATAAGGAAAACAAACGAAATCATTCCTGACATTGTAATCACAGATATCATGATGCCTGAAATGGATGGTATAGAGTATTGCAACAATATGAAAAACAACGAGAACACCTGCCATATTCCTGTGATAATGTTGACCGCCAGAGCAGACAGGGATAGCAGGATCCGGGGACTTAAAACCGGAGCCGATGATTACCTGGTGAAACCTTTTGATGCGGAGGAATTACGGATTAAAGTAAAGAACAATATCGAGCAACAAAATAAACTTAGGGAAAAGTTTTACAGGGATCTAATATTCGGGGACCATGGAGATCAAGTAATAAATGCTGATGATCGCTTCCTGGAAAAGACCATTGATCATATAAATGTCCACCTTAGCGACAATGAATTCAGTGTGGATTACCTCAGCCGGATCATGGGGGTCAGTCAGATGCAGCTTTACAGAAAAATTAAAGGCTCCACTAATATGTCTCCAAATGAGTTAATCCGCAATCTGAGACTAAAGAGTTCTCAGGTACTACTGAAAAAGGGATTTGATAATATATCCCAAATTGCTTATCAGGTTGGGTTTAGTGACCACTCTTACTTCACCAAATGCTTCAGGGAGCTCTTCGGTATGACCCCGAAAGCGTATTCCGAAGCCCGTTAGATTTCTTATAGGATCTGTTATATAATTTACAGACCTGGCCTCCCTCATTTTTTAAATTTAATGCATGAATCACTAAAAATGGAGGGAGTCATGAAAAGAATCATAGAAATATTTTCAAGTGTATTGATTTCAATCTTAGTCCTGGGAATGGGGTCGATCCTGTATGGTCAGCCAGAGATTTCCTGGACACGTACTTACGGAGGAAATGGACAAGATGGTGGACAGATGGCAAAACAAACTGCAGATGGTGGATATATTATTCTTGGCAGATATAATTCTAGTACTACTTGGTTGATTAAAACAGATGAAAATGGGGAAACGATTTGGACCAATACTTTTGATAGTCACGAATTTGGAATTGGTGCTGATATTGAGCAGATTCCTGATGGTGGGTATATTATGTGCGGAACTTCAGGGTTTTATGGTGACGATAACCGAGATGTATGGGTGACAAATCTGGATTCAAAAGGGAATTTTCTTTGGTCCAAAACCATTGGAGTGAATGGTATTGATTCTGGGAGTGATATTGATCTTACTTCAGATGGAGGATACGTGATTGTTGGACGTACTGAATCCCTAGTTGATAGTATTGAATCCCTAGGATCAGAAAATGATGGTGTACTGTTAATAAAACTGGATTCTCAGGGAGAAACAATGTGGGAAAGAACATATGGTGGAACAAGGTTCGATTGTGGCAATGCAGTTCAGCAAACACTGGATGGAGGATATATCATAATTGGGAATACCTATTCTTCTAGTTCTCAATTCTGTGAGGTTGATTTTGATATTTGGTTGATCAAGGTTGACAATAATGGAGATACGCTTTGGACAAAAACATACGGAAGTGAAGGAATAGATAGTGGAGTAGATGTAATGCAGACAATCGATGGTGGATACCTGGTTGTTGGATCAACTGAGTGGGATCACATGTGTTTTGCCAATGGATTAATGGTAAAGACAGATCCTGATGGAAATACCCAGTGGATGAAAACAGACAGCATATATGACTATTGTGCTGTTCAGGATATGGCGGGTGGAGGATATGTGATTCTTGCATTCCATTTTGAAAAATGTGAAGATATGCGTTTAGTAGGAACAAATGAAAACGGTGATATTGAATGGACAAAAAACATTGAAGGGATGGGCGTTTGTGGTTCACTTGAAAAAACTAACGATGGAGGATTTATCATAACAGGAAGAATGAATCCTCTTGGAGAGAGTGGTTATTCGGATGTTTGGTTAATAAAGATTGCTGGTAACCTAATATCAACCTGGTATAATCCCGATGATATACCTATCAGGATATATCCAAATCCTGTATGCGACTATTTAACTGTCGAATCAGACAGGCCAGAACAGTATTCCATTATGATCACCAACCTGAATGGTCAATGTCTCTATAGAAGGACAAAGGATAAGGGTACTTTAAGGATAAACCTAACCATGAACCGGACAGGGGTGTATTTCCTAACTGTAAAATCTAAGAATTACTTGATTACCAGGAAGATTATCAAACAATAATTAGGTCATTTGACCTCATCTAGTAGCTTCAAAACAATCCGCTTAACCTATAAGTCCATCACTATGAAAAAGATACATGTACGGAAGTTAAATTTGGTGGTATACCTCATAATCTCATATTGCGGGTACTCACAGATGGTTGGATCCACAATTGTGGAAGAAGTTTACAGTCCGAGCTTGGAAGGCAATCTATTGGGTGATCCAGTCACGCAACCAGTAAAAATTTATCTACCACCAGGATATGATGAATTTCCTGACAATCGATATCCGGTAGTATATCTTTTGCACGGGCATTCTCAGAATTACAACACTTACTATTCCTCTTATGGAATTCTTAACATCTTGAATGAGCTAATCTCAGAGAAGACTATAGTCCCTATGATAATTGTTACACCCAATGGGACAAATAAATTCACTGGAAGTATGTATACAAATTCTTATGCTTCTGGTAACTGGATGGATTTTATAGTCCATGATGTAGTACAATTTGTTGAGAATAACTACAGGATTTTGGATCATTCTTCTTCCAGGGGATTGGGTGGTTTCTCCTCGGGAGGATATGGTGTATTTAAGATTGCCATGTTACGACCGTCCTTGATAAGTTCAATTTGTACCATTGGTAGTTCAGCATTGAATTTCTCAGGACAGTTTCTGAGTGGGAACGGAAAGCAATCTATTATTGAAGCAGCAAAAGTCAAGGAGTGGAATTCAAATCTTCCCACTCCAGTGATAAGGAGATTCTCCAATGCCGTGGCATTTGCTCCTGACTCAACTGCGGAACCCGTTCCGGGTCTGCTTCCATATAATGAGTTTGGTGATTTGGATGAAGAAGTTTGGCAAAAATGGCTAGCACACGATCCTCTTACTATGATTCAGACTCATAAAGACAGCTTGCTAAAGTTAGGTGCAATCCAAATGTATATAGGAGGATCGGATTTTATGCTTGCACATAATGAAACCTTCCACCAGGCACTTTTGGATAACGGGATAGAGCATGGCTACCAGAAATATTCCGGTGAACATAATCCTACACCTGTACTGGATGACATGTTGCGATTCTTTTCGGATCTGCTAGTAGGAGTTGTACCGACAATTAGATTTTCAGGTGAATATTATTATGAGCAAGCAGATACCCTGGTAGCGGAATCTGATATGATAGGGAAAATCTGTTTAGTACCATTATCTACTGTTGGAGCACTTGATTCCATTGAAAAATATAAAGCCAGGGCCGTTGAAGTCCAGGCTGATGAACAAACTCCAATTGTTTTAACGGATCTGGAATTTGGTAAGTACAGTGTATACGCGCTTAGTAATGATAGTGGGGTAAGTCACTATCCGGGAACAATCTACCTTGTACCCGATAAGTCCCCTCCTGCTTTATCACTGGTGCATGATACCGTAGTTGTGGGAGATTCATTAAAGGTATCCATGAACAGAAATGGTACTGTTTATCTTCTTAAGTCCTTGTATGACTGGATCGATACCCTTCATACTGTTTCCCAGATAAAAAATCCTGCAAGACTTATTGATAGCACTGAGGTTCTGGCTAATGCTGATGTCAGTTTCAATACCCTTAACCTGACAGCAAATTCATACCATATTTACGGGATTGATCAGTATGGAATCATCTCTGAGCCTCATGTGTTTCATATTGCGGAAGCTCCCACCAGTAAAGCAACCTACCCGAAGACAGAAATAAAAATATTCCCCAATCCAATAAATGAAATGGTCACTATTCAGGTGGATTCACAGAACAACTATGATATTATAATAACAGCCGTTAGCGGGCAACAGGTATTTGTGCAAACATTCCGAGGAACTGAACAAAGAATTGACCTTTCATCATTGAACAAAGGAGTTTATATCCTGACATACAGGACAATGGGCTATGAGATTACAAGAAAAATCGTAAAGCTCTGAATCAATATGTGAACATAACTACCTGATTATTAGGGCTAGGCAGAAAGGCTCGAACATATGACCCCCTGATCCCAATGCAGGTGACAGATTACATGGTTGATTACGTATTATTAGTTATTCCGGCGCAATCCCTGCCACCCATTCCGATGATACTCGGCCACTGA
>CAZOCS010000146.1:0-5755 GCA_964578365.1 uncultured Candidatus Cloacimonadota bacterium | reverse complement strand
ATCTGTCCGCCAACAAGTGCTTTTTCAAAAATTACTTTTACTCATCAGATGATCCGGTTTCTATTAATAGAACAAATATATCGTTCATTCACGATCATCAAAGGGAAAAAATATCATTACTGAGTCTTTTGATTATTTACTTAGCGGCAATATTTCACACTATGAAATAAAATTTGCTTTTTGTTATAGATTAAATAAGTTTTAAGCAAAATACATGGAGGAAACGGTGGAGAATAAAATGGAATATGATGTAGCAATAATCGGTGGTGGTCCAGCCGGACTTGCTGCTGCGGTATATGCTGCTCGTGGTGGAATGAAAACAGTAATTTTTGAAAAAGCACTTGTTGGCGGACAGATCACCACAACTGCTGATGTGGAAAACTATCCCGGATTCGAAGATAATATGTCAGGATTTGATATAGCAGATAAGATGAGAAAACAAGCAGAAAAATTTGGAACTGAAATCAAATT
Source organism: uncultured Candidatus Cloacimonadota bacterium (assembly GCA_964578365.1). Classification (GTDB taxonomy): domain Bacteria; phylum Cloacimonadota; class Cloacimonadia; order Cloacimonadales; family TCS61; genus Tenebribacter. Next base: position 5,284 of record CAZOCS010000146.1, on the reverse strand, counting down.
AGAAAATATTGAATCGATCCGATCGGAAAACGTTGGTAAATTAGTTGAAACAGATTCCAATAAATACTATGTGAAATCTGTAATTTTGGCAACCGGAGCAAATCCACGCAAACTTGGAGTTCAGGGTGAAGCAAAATATACGGGTCGAGGAGTATCATATTGTGCTACCTGCGATGGCGCTCTTTACAGGGATAAAACCGTTGCGGTGGTCGGGGGGGGAGATTCAGCTGTAGAAGAAGCGATATTCCTAACTAAATTTGCAAAAAAAGTATATGTCATTCATAGAAGAGATGAGCTTCGTGCAGTTAAATTAATTCAGAAAAGAGCATTTGAAAATGATAAGATCGAGATCATTTGGGATTCAATTGTTAAAGAGATCAAAGGTGGAGATTTTATTGAAAGGGTTGAATTATTTAATAAAAAAACAAAACAAACTAATGAAATTGATCTAGATGGTATATTTATTTATGTGGGAATAATTCCTAACAATGAATTAGTAAAATCGGATGTTGAATTAGATGACCAGGGTTTTATTTTGACTGATGAAACAATGTGCACAAAAGTCCCCGGATTATTTGCTGCGGGAGACGTAGTACACAAGGTTTTAAGACAAATGGTAACAGCTGCTTCTGATGGTGCTACTGCTGCATTTTCTGCAGAGAAATGGACAGAAGAGAACAAAGATAAATTTTAATAAAAAGAAAGTAGTTACAAAAAAAGGCATCCGGCAGTTGTCGGATGCCTTTTTTTATGTAAATAATAAATTAAGCTGAAACAAAATCTACAATTTCTTCTCCCTCAACATATAAATATTTTGGTTTTTCAGGTGGACCGCTTTTTTTGATCTTATCGCTATCAGCATCCTCCACATATCGCCAAATTTCCCATGATTCACCTTCGCCATCAATACAGAATGTAATTTTCTTACCTATGAAATTATCAATAATGAATTGAATTGAGGTAAGTGGTTCGGCTTTTGTAACCGGTACGCAGAATTTTTTTCTGTCGTAAACATATTTCCCCTTTGTCATTTACTCCTCCATCTATTTTTGAATTCTATAAACTGCGTAACTTTCAATATTGTCAAACCAGTATATTTTATCTGATTTTTTTGGTATTGAAATGATGATCCTGCCAAATCTGGCAGTACTTTTTAAAAAGCCACTAGTAATATCTATTTGAGTCCAATCTTGTTTTGGAAGTCCGTTGTTGCTAAACTTACTAACTCTTTTTCCTTTAGAGTCGAATGCTAGGAAACGAATAGTGATCGATTGATTTGAATTGTAGTTCGTTTTCACAAATAAACGTGAGTAATATACTTGATCGGCCTCAATCGGAAAAGCATCAGAAATAATATTTATTTTATCTTTTGGATATTCTACCTTTAAACTTTTTGACCCGGTATGAGGATTTTCATTATCCCAAGTGATATAGTCGGAAGTTTCTTCCAACAAGAACCATCCATCCGGTAATTTTTGTGGATCATATTCTCCATATTCAAAGCTGGCATTATAGACTTCATTTTCATTATCTTTAATATCTTTTTCTGAAAAATCCATTACAGATCCAAAAAAACAACTAGATAAAAGAATAAATAAACCGATAACGATTTTTTCCATAATAACATCCTTAAGCAAAAATGCTTCGTTCATTAAGATACTTTAAAACAAAACCAATCGCTGTTACATTGATCAGTAGATTGGATCCACCATAACTTATGAATGGCAGAGGAATTCCCGTTGTTGGAACAATACCTAGATTCATTCCAATATTAATAAAGATCTGGAAGGTTATATATGCTAATATCCCAACAGATACATAACGATATTCTTTTCGTTTAATTTTAATAATGCTCTTTGCGATTTTATATAGAAACAAAAAATAAATAAGCAAAATAAATGCGCAACCAAAAAAACCAAATTCTTCACCAATGACAGAAAAAATGAAGTCAGTATGATGTTCCGGTAAGAAATTCATGTTCTTTTGTGTGCCCATTAGAAAGCCTTTTCCAAAAATTCCACCCGAACCAATTGCTATCTTAGATTGAATGATCTGATAACCCGCTCCAAAAGGATCCCGCATTGGGTTGATGAAGGTTAATATTCTGTTTTGTTGATAAGCTTTCAGGCTGTTCCAGAATATTGGCGTAATAAAAAAGATGAAAGTGTTAATAGAAACAGCGAAGCCGATTATCACTTTATCCAAGTTACTACGATATAGAAGATAAATTAATATTATAGCATAAGCGATAAAAATCCAGATAGAGAAAGAAAAAATAATACTCAATATTGGACTAATTATTAGTATTAGATAAAATTTTGGAAGATCGGATACGAGAAGGATAGAAAATAATATTACCAAAAATATGGATGCAGTTCCCAGATCAGGTTCAAGCAAAATAAGTGCAATCGGAATTAATGTGAAAGTAAAAGAACGCAAAAGAATCTGTCCATCACTAAGAAATGGTTTCGAGATTAGTTTAGAAATTACCATGATCGTTAATAACTTTGCGAGTTCAGAAGGTTGAAAATTGATAAAGCCTAAACTTATCCATCGATGAGATCCTTTGATCTCAGGTAAAAAAAGAACCAAGATTAATAGAAGTATTGTAATAATATATAATGGGAAAACAGAGATTTCGATTATTGCAATTGGTGCCCGTATTATTAATAATAGAATTAGCATAGAAATTATGATCCAGATAAACTGTTTTAGATAGTAGTTGGCAAATAGAAAATCATCCCCGAGCCTGGCCGAAGATGCAGTATAGATCGAGATTATTCCAATAAGTAAAAGAAGAATAAGTAAACCTAAGATCATCCATTCAAATTTTTTCATTCCATAATTCCATAATAATAACTAATAAGTCTTCGTGCAATTGGAGCACTAACGCTTCCGCCATGTCCACCATTTTCTATAAACACATTAAATCCTATTTCAAATTTATCGCATTTAGCATACCCACTAAACCAGGAGTGTGTTTCTTTTCCCATATGATTCTCGGCAGAGCCGGTTTTACCGAAAACCTTTATGCCGCCAATACTAGCCGCTGTACCTGTTCCATATTTTTCATTCACTGTAATATAAAGTGAGTTTTGAATTATCTTAAGTGTTTCTTTAGATATTGGTAATTGCTTATCTTCAACAGTATTCTTATATGTGTTTTCTGCCTCAATTCTTTTATCTAATAAATGAGGTTGTTTCCAAATCCCATCATTTCCAATAGCAGAATAATATGCACAAATCTGTAGGGGTGTTACTAAGATCTCTCCCTGTCCAATTGCTAGATTAACCTTATGTCCCAATATCCCTACATACTTTCCATAATTATCAATATACCATTTTCGTGAGGGGAAAAAACCTCTACGCTCACCGGGAAGATCAATGCCTGTACGAGTTGAGAGGTGGTTTTGTTTTGTATATCTGTTCAGTTGTTCAAGTGAGAATCGTGTAGAGAGATCATAAAAATATACATCGCAAGAATATTTCATGGCATCTTCAACAGCAAGATGACCGTGTCCTTCTTTGAGCCAACACTTGAAATATCTGTTACCAAACCACATGCCACCTTCACATTTTGTAAGTTTGGTTTTAGTATTAATTTCCTTTTCATCCAGACCAAGACATGCCATAATTGGCTTATAAACTGATCCTGGTGGATACGTTCCATGAATGATCCTATCTAACATAGGTTTATTAGGATTTGTAATTAATTCGTTCCACTGCTTTGCAGAAATTCCTCCGGTAAAGAGATTCGGATCGAAATCTGGTTTGCTCACATAAGCAAGAATTCCACCAGTTTTAATATCCATTACAACTATTGATCCCTTTTTGTTTTTTGGGAAAATTAACGAAACATACTCTTGAAGATCGTTGTCTATTGTAAGTATTAGATCATCGCCATTCTTAGGGGCTGTTTGAAGATTATGCTTGAAGAACTCCAGATTGTTTCCGCTTGCATCAACCTGAAGAACTTGCTGTCCATTTTCTCCACGCAATATGTTCTCATAATATTTTTCTAATCCAGTTTTGCCAATATTGCTATTTATTGAATATCCATTTCCCTTAAATTTTCTATATTCATCTTCGGTAATGCGTCCTGTATAGCCAGTAAAATGATTTGCAGAGTAATATTCTCTTACTTTTTCGGCTTTAAAGAGAAGTGAGGGATAATAGTTAAATTTTTCGGATGCTTTGACCATCCTTTCAAATGGGATGTTTTGTATGAGCAAAATATCCTGATATGATCTATACCTGTTTTCATGAATTATCTTCTTAATTTCGTCGATTTCTTTATTAAAATTGTTACTTACAAATAAAGAGACTTTTTCTTTATCAACTATCTTCCCTGGTGTGATATATAAATTATAGGATGGCTTATTGAGAGCTATCGGGCGGTATTTTCGATCATAAATTTCTCCGCGTGTTGGGTAAATTGTTTGGATTCGAACTATATTTTTTTCTGCAATATTTTTATATTTTTCACTTTCAATGATTTGTAATTTAAAGACAAAGAAAAGAAGGATAAAAAAAATAAATGCGATTACATAGCCTGTGTAATCTGAAATTGTAAATTTCTTATACATTTAGTTTTATCTTAATTTTATCTAAAAGTGCTAAGATATAAACTGCTATTATTGAAATTAGCGTATTAAAGAGAACTGAAAAGAAAAAAAGAAGCAAAAAGCCATCAATTAGCTGTGCTGCCAGAAGATAATAAACAATTAATATGGAATAGTAACAAAAATTTAAAAATAGAATACTTAAACTTACGATCATAAATCTTTGTTTATTAACGTTCATATGAAATTTATTAACCAGAAAAGAAATAATGAGAAACGAAATTGTATTTAATCCAAGTAGTGGAGGGTACATGATATCCAAAGCAAGACCGATTATGAATGCAAGAGGGAATAAAAATCTTGCTCTTATTCGAATGCTTATAAACGCAAAATAAGCTATGAAAAAGTTTGGAATAATCGAATATACTGCAAAATGATGAGCAATGATCAACTGGAAATATATTATGAATATTCCCAAAATTGCATATTTAATAGATCTCATGATACCTTTCTTATAATGCAGATCGGGGTAAGTTCATCACCTTGTCCCTGCGGATTATCTTTCATTACTTTTTCCATGAATTCTTTATTAATGCCGTCACTTCCCCCAATCATCCAGCATCCACCAATATCATTTATGTCCATAACACAACATTCGAATCCAGTATTATCTTTGATATTTTGTGCTTCTTTCTCCGGAGCTTTAGGGCCCTTTATTACGC
>CAZOCS010000145.1:0-5970 GCA_964578365.1 uncultured Candidatus Cloacimonadota bacterium | reverse complement strand
TCAATTTTCAATGAGATAAGCTGGTTTTTACCATTCACCTGTACTTTCACCATGCCACCACCTGATGTTCCTTCTACAACTTTATTAGCAAGCTCTTCTTGAGCTTTCATCATTTCATCCTGCATTTTTTTTGCTTGCTTCATGAGATCTTTCATTCCTTTCTTTCCACCTGGGAACATATCTAATCCTCCATTTTAAAATAAAATTTTATTCAACAAATTTAATACTGTTTTTATAGTCAAATTATTCATCATTATTTACTAGCTCAAGGGCTAGTTGATAAATTCTATTCTTGTTCTCACCCGTTTCTTCTGCAATCAGTTTCACTGCTGTTTTGTTTGTTTCGCCATTTTCTAATAGTTGTATAAGCTTTTTCCTTAATACATCATCGCTAGTAATGCTTTTTCTTGAACCTTCTACAATGATTACAAATTCACCTTTTTCTGTTATTTGTTCTGGTTCATTTATCAAATTTTCTAAATTTGTACGGTAATATGTTTCATAGATCTTTGAGATTTCTCTAACGACAGCTACTCTACGATTTCCCAAGTGATCAAATAAATACTCAAAGAATTTCTTTAATTTATGAGGAGCTTCATAGAAAATAAGTGTGTTTTCATTTGATTTAATATTATCTAATAAAATATTTCGTGTTTTATTTTTTTCGGGTAGGAATCCAATAAATTGGAATCTCTCGCAATTTAATCCGGAAGCAACTAAAGCAGGTATGAAAGCAGTAGCTCCAGGTAATACTTCAACTTTTAAATTATATTTTATAGCTTCTTTTATAATAATATTTGATGGATCAGAGATACTCGGAGTGCCTGCATCCGATATGATAGCAATATCTTCACCACTTTGTAATTTACTTATTAAATTATCTACTCGTTTACGTTCATTAAATTTATGATAGCTGATCATAGGAGTATCTATGTGATAATGGTTCAATAGTTTCTTGGAATTTCGTGTATCTTCGGCACCTATTATTGTTACTTTTTTTAATACATCAACTGCTCTGTAAGTCATATCTGCAAGATTCCCGATCGGTGTTGGTACAATATATAGAATCCCTGCTTTATCCATTTAGTTTCCTGTTTTTATAAAGAAAGGAAGCCCCATTTATCAGGGGCTTCCAATTTATGTTACTTACAAATAACTAATTTACTTCATCCATTCTGCGTATGCATCTGGAGTGCTTGGAACAACTATCTCACCAGAGATAACTTTAGCTTTAAGTTCTTCAACTTCTTCTAATATCTCTGCAGGAACAAGTTTATAAGATGTAGGTGCGATTCCAACTCCACCTTCTTTTAAACCATAAACAACTGTAGTTCCACCTGGGAATTCATCTTTAACTAAAAGTGAAGCAACATTAAATATTGCATTATCTACTCTTTTCATTGCAGAAGTAATAACATGTTCAGGAGCGAGTGAATTTTGGTCTCTGTCTACACCAATTGCAAATTTATCTTGTTCTTTTGCAGCTTCGATAACACCATCACCTACACCACCAGAAGCATGATAAACTATATCAGCACCATTTTCATACATTTGATTTGCAATAGCTTTTCCTTTGGCTGCATCTGTAAAAGAATCGGCATATTGTGCAAATATTTCAGCATCAGGATTTGCTAATTTTACACCGGCCATATAACCATATTCAAATTTTTCTATTAATGGGAATTTCATTCCACCAACAAAACCAACTTTATTAGTTGTAGTCATTTTACCTGCAATATAGCCAACAAGGAATGATGGCTCTTGCTCTTTAAATACAACACCAACTACATTTGTAGGAGTTTCTTCACCGTATGCATAGTCAATAATAGCATAATTTTGATCAGGATTCTCAAGAGCTTTTTCTTTGATAGTATCACCCATTTTGAATCCGATACCCCAGATCAAGTTATTTCCTGCATCAAGAAGAGTTTCCATATTTGGTGAGTAGTCTGCGTCCTGAGTTGATTCAAGATAACTTACATTGATAGCAAATTCTTTCTCAGCTCTTTTTAATCCTTCCCAAGCTGACTGATTGAATGATTGATCGTTAATGCCACCAACATCGGTAACCATAGCAACATTAATACCGGATTCTTTTTTTGCTTGTCCGCAACTAATAACAGACATCACGAATAGTACAAGAACAAAAATCGTAATAATTCTTTTAAACATTTGCATCTCCTTTCCTATTTTTTTAAGCTACTAATCTGTAGCATTTTTTCATTATCCAAAACACGTTCATACTACTTTACGTGTCAAGTGATAAACTTTAATATTTATGTTCCTTCTCATAAGGTATGCCATCTGCAGACGGTGCAGCAGATTTTCCTACAAATCCTATAAGCACAACAATTGTAATAACATATGGCAACATACTTATTAATTGCGTTGAAATCTCAAAATCAAATTGCCCAAGGAATACTGCTAAACCCTGAGCACCACCAAAGAGAAGACAAGCCAGTAATGCTCCCTGAGGTTTCCATTTACCAAATATCATTGCTGCAAGAGCAATAAATCCATGACCAGAAATTAAAGTAGGTCTGAAGTTCGAAACGATAGCCAAACTCATAGCTGCTCCACCAAAACCGGCAAAAACACCTGACATAATTACAGCGAAGTAGCGGATACGCATAACTTTAATTCCTAGTGTATCAGCAGCTGTAGGATGTTCTCCAACAGATCTCAACCTCAATCCATATTTTGTTTTGTACATAAAGAACCAAATAATTAAAACCATGAAGAAAGCTAAATAAACTGTAGCATATTGATTATCAAAAATAATATTTAATAATGATCCCTCTGGAAAAACACCATTTAATGGTCTTGGCATTTTATTATCAAGGGGAATTGATTTTGTCATAGTTGCTCCCTCAAAGAACATCCGGCTTAGAAATAGAGCTATTCCAATTCCTAAAAAATTAACAGCAATACCAGAAACCACCTGATTTGCCCCAAATGTTACACTAGCAAAAGCATGAAGCAGACCAAATAATCCACCGGCGATACCTGCACCAATAAAAGCGATCCAAGGATCCCCAACAAAATATCCAATAGCAGCTCCGGCAAAAGCTCCAATTACCATCATACCTTCCAAACCGATATTGATCACACCAGAATTTTCTGAGAGAACTCCTCCAAGAGATGTATAAATAAGGGGTGTTGAATACATTAGAGTTGTTCCAATTATCAGGGCTAGATTACTCAATATTGTTTCTATCATTTTGAACCCCCTTTATTATTTTTCCTAGTTAAGATAACTTTGATCAATTTTGGTATTGAGATGAAGAATACAATAGAACCTATCACAATACTGATCACCTCCGAAGGTGCCTGCATGAACGGTTGGATCTTTGCACCACCATATTTCAGGGCACCAAATAATATCCCAGCGAGTATACATCCCAATGCGCTGCTATTAGCTATCAAAGCTACTGCTATACCATCAAAACCATAACCTTCCATTGCCGCTATAAGTGTAACTTTGTGCGAGACACCCACAACCTGCAGTGCACCAGCAAGCCCTGCTAATCCCCCGGCAATGAACATTGAAATGATCATATTCTTATTTACATTAATTCCGCCATATTCGGCTGCAAATTTGTTAAATCCAACAGCACGTAACCTGTATCCAAGAGCTGTTTTATTTAGAATGAACCAAACCAGGATTGCCATTAATACTGCAATGATGAATCCCCAGTTCATAGGTGTTCTTAGAAGATCCTTCCAGAATGGATGTTGTAATAACCATTCACGTCCCGCTTCAGATTGTTTCCATGTTTTTAGGATCATCATATTTGCTGTAGGCTGAATAGAGTAAGATGTTTCTCCACCTGGTTTTTGGAATCCTTCCGTGTAAATAAGAAAGTTTTGGAAATATAAAGCTATCCAATTTAACATAATTGTAGAGATAACTTCATGTACACCAAATTTGGCTTTAAAAAATCCTGCGAGTCCACCCCAGATCCCTGCGGCAAGAACAGCTGATATTATTACTACCGGGATATGTATCAATAAAGGTAAATGCAGGAAATATCCTGTAGCTGTAGCAACAACTGCTCCTATAATATATTGCCCTTCGGCTCCTATATTGAACAGGCCTGTTTTAAAGGCAAATGCTATAGAAAGTCCTGTTAATATAAGTGGAGTTGCACGAACAATAGTATATGATATATAGCTGGGCTTCGAGAATATTCCACGTAATATGATCCCATAAGCTTGAAATGGATTAAAACCGGCTGCAGCAAGAAAAATTGCACCGACTACAAGTCCGAGAAAAATTGATATCAGTGTAAATCCAATTGTCTTTTCTGTAGCAAAAATGTAAAGTTTCTTCCTTAAATCTTTAAATGTTAGTTTCATTCGTTGCCTCCGCCTGCCATCATCAGTCCCAGTTTTTCAACTTCGGCATCTTTTGCATCCACAATTCCAACGATCTTCCCTTCATAAATAACTGCAATTCTATCTGAGACATTCATGATCTCATCCAATTCAAAGGAGATCAGGAAAACCGCTTTATTGTTATCCCGTTGGTCAATTAATGCTTTATGAACAAATTCAATTGCTCCAACGTCTAGACCTCTTATTGGCTGAGCGGCTATAAGTAGATCAGGGTCATTTGATACTTCCCTGGCAATGATCACTTTCTGTTGATTTCCACCAGAAAGGGTTCGTGCCATTTTAGATTCTTCTTTGGGACGAACATCAAATTTATCGATCAACTCCTTTGCATAAACCTTAATGTTATTATATTGAAGAACTCCTCTTTTTGCAAATGGGTTCTTATAATAATTCTCTAATATTGTGTTTTCTGAAATATCAAAATCTAAGACCAAACCTCTTTTCTGTCTATCCTCTGGAATATGTGAAATCTTTTTACTTATAACTTGGAATGGTGTATTATTTGTAATATTCTCACCGTTTATCTTTATCTCACCAGACTCTACTTTTCTAAGGCCTGTTATTGCTTCTAATAGTTCGGTCTGTCCGTTCCCGTCAATACCTGCTAAACCAAGTATTTCACCCTTCTTAACAGATAGATTCAACTTATCAACAGCTATAATTTCTCTGTTGTCTTTAACTACAAGATCTTTGATAGAGAATATTTCATCTCCGGCTTCTTTGTCGTCTTTAGCAACACTAAAACTTACATCTCTTCCCACCATTTTTGAAGCTAAACCCTCTTCATTTGTTTCGGAAACAACAACTGTATCAATATGTTTCCCACGTCTTATTATTAAACAGAAATCAGCAGCATCTGTAATTTCTTTTAGTTTATGACTGATAAGAATAATTGATTTTCCTTCTTTAGTAAGATTCTTGATGATTTGAATAAGTTCAACTATCTCTTGCGGTGTAAGAACAGCTGTGGGCTCGTCGAGGATCAATATTTCAGCTCCACGATATAGGGCTTTTAAGATTTCAACCCTCTGCTGCATTCCAACAGAAATATCCTCGATCTTTGCATTTGGATCTACATAAAGACCATAACGTTCAGAAATTTCTTTAACATCACTAAGTGCTTTCTTCATGTTAAGTACACTCATTTTAGAAGTTGGTTCCTTACCCAAAATGATATTCTGAGCAACAGTAAATGGCTTAACTAACATAAAATGTTGATGAACCATCCCAATCCCATGTTCAATTGCAATGTTTGGATTTGTGATATCTACCTTTTTTCCGTTTATCAATATATCTCCGGAAGTGGGACTATATAATCCATATAAAATATTCATCAAGGTAGATTTTCCTGCTCCATTTTCACCAAGCAGGGCATGAACCTTTCCTTTGAATACATTAAGATTGACAGAATCATTTGCCACAAAATCACCAAACTTTTTGGTAATGTTCTTCATCTCGATAACCTTTGTGAGTGATTGTGTTACATTTTCATATCCCATATTATATCCTCTTTTATAATAAAATATTTATTTGTTTTTATAATTTTACTGTTCATTTTAAAAACATTAATAC
>CAZOCS010000144.1:0-5970 GCA_964578365.1 uncultured Candidatus Cloacimonadota bacterium | reverse complement strand
GAGTAATGTGGAATGCGGCAGGGGTTGAATCTCTCCTCCTCTGCCGCTATTTTTTAGGAGGTGGATGAATATGACAGTTGGGAGACATTACGGTGGTTTTAAATATAGGAATAAACGAGATCAAAGTCATCGTAGAAGAACTTCTGTAATAGGAACTGTAATAACTGCAATTGCTGGAATTGTAGTAAATGATTTATCAAGTGAAAATAGTAAAATCAAAAAACTTTTCGATAAAGTGATTCAACCTAAACAAATTGAAGAAAAGGAAAAAGGTAAAAAGATCATTAATGTAGAATATTCTATTATAAATAACGAAAATGAAGAAATAAAATTAAACGGAGAAAAGAAATGAACAAAAAGATCGCAATACCTACAGAAAGTGGAAATTTATGTGCCCATTTTGGACATTGTGAGAAATTTGCAATTTATGAAGTTGCAGATGATAAAATTATTAAAGAAGAATTTGTAACACCTCCTCCCCACGAACCAGGTTCACATCCTGCATTCTTGAGAGAACAGGGATGCACAGCAATAATTGCAGGAGGTATGGGAAATAGAGCACAACAGCTTTTTGCACAAAATAATATTGAGGTGGTCATAGGATTGAGTTCCAATAATCTCAAGGAACTCGTGGAAACTTACATTTCAGAAGGGCTAGTATCCGGAGATAATCTCTGTGATCATTAAGAATGAAATCGAGTTGTGAAGAAGAATGATCTCTATTTATTCACTCAGCAGAATTCATTAACGATTTTTTTTTAAAGGAGGATCAAATGAAATCCATTATTGTAGCAATTGATTTTCAACACAAAATTATGTCGGTATTGAATATTGCAAAGAAGATGGCAATAGCTTTAGGTGCAAAATTGTATATTGTACACTCGGAAATTGTTGGTCCGGAATATGTTAATTCAGTAATTCAGATGACTGGAAAACAACCCTCAATGGAAATTATTAATCAACAGAAGATTCTAATAGAGAAAAGACTGTTAGAAATTCACAAAGACTTGCTCAAAGCAAATATCAAATCAGAATGTATTTTCATGGAAGGCCCAACAATTGAAAATATTTTGGACGAGGCCAAAAAAGTAAAAGCTGAAATGGTTATTATTGGCTCTCATAAACATGGGAAATTTTATCATCTCATCTTTGGAAGCACGCACAATTTGTTGATCAAGAAATCAACGATCCCGGTCTTGATTATTCCTCCTCATATCAAGGAATAATCGATTTCAATTTAAATTAAAATGAAGGAGCAACCAACTTGAAAGTATCCATTGCAAGCGGAAAAGGTGGAACAGGAAAAACTACCGTTTCAACAAACCTGGCGTCATTATTAGCAGAAAAAGGGGCAATCGTATTAACAGATCTGGATGTTGAAGAACCAAATTCAGGCCTATTTGTTTCAGGTGAATTAGTTCTACAGGAAGATAAATTCAAAATGATCCCCCAGTGGGAAAAAGAGGAATGTATTCTTTGCGGGAATTGCCAGAAAGTGTGCAACTTTAACGCTGTGATGAAGCTAGGCGAGATGATAATGATTTTCCCTGAATTGTGCCATGGATGTTATGCTTGCAGCGAATTGTGCCCGACAAAATCACTCCCAATGAAACCAAAAAAAATGGGAGAATTGAAACATTCTAAATCTGGTAATTTGGATTTCATAGAAAGTAAACTTATCATTGGTGAAGAACAGGCTGTACCGCTTATAAAACAAACATTAGATTACGTAGATAAAATTTTTCCCAAAAATACAATTAAAATTTTCGATGCCCCACCTGGAACATCGTGTCCTGTAATTGAAGCTACCAAAGATGCTGATTTGATCTTACTTATCACAGAACCAACTCCTTTTGGATTACACGACTTGAAATTGGCTGTGGAAGCAATGAAAGAATTGAAAAAAGACTTTGGAGTGATAATCAACAGGTTTGGGATTGGTGATACTAATGTAGAAAAATATTGTGAAGAGCATAAAATCCCAATAATTGCAAAGATCCCTAACATGAGAATGATAGCAGAACTATATTCTGAGGGAAATCTTATCTACACTAAGATCCCGGAAGTAAAAATTCAACTTGAAAGCATAATTTCTTTCATTTCTAAATATCAGCAGGAGAATGCATTATGAAAGAGATCGTAATAATTTCCGGTAAAGGCGGAACGGGAAAAACATCCATAACAGCTTCTTTTGCTTATCTGGGCGGGAAAGATGTTATAGTGGCAGACTGCGATGTAGATGCAGCAGATATGCATCTTCTAATGAACCCGGACCAAGAGATATCAGAAGATTTTTATAGCGGATTACTCGCAGAAATAGATCAGGATAAGTGTATAAAATGCGGAAAATGTTCAGAAGTTTGTCGCTGGGATGCAATACCAGTGATTGATAATAGATATGTTGTTCAACCTCTTGATTGTGAGGGTTGTGGATATTGTGCTCTTGTTTGTCCTACAGATGCAATAAGCATGAATGAACAGAATGTTGGAAAATGGTATCTATCCAATGTGAAAACTGAAACAAAGATGGTACATGCAAAATTAGGGATCGGTGCAGAGAATTCCGGAAAATTAGTAGCCAAAGTTAAAAATGAAGCAAAAGCATTAGCAGAAAAAGAAGGGAGAGAAATTGTTATTGTAGATGGATCACCCGGAATTGGATGTCCGGTGGTTTCATCGCTTTCCGGTGCTAGCTATGTTGTGCTTGTAACAGAGCCTTCTGTCTCCGGTATTCATGATCTGAAACGAGTTTATGAACTTGTGAAGAAATTTGGCATTAAAGCAGGATGCATTATTAATAAAGCAGATATTAATATAAATAAGACAAACGAAATTCGTAAATTCTTAGATGATGAAAAAATTGATTTTATCGCCAATATCCCTTATGATGAGAACTTTACAAAGGCTATGACGATGGGAAAGACAATTGTAGAATATGATAGTGGGAAGATTAAACAAATATTAGAAGATAGTTGGAAAAAAATAAAATAGATATAGCTCAAAGATCTACGCAGAAAAGTACAGATGGAGGTATTTTATATTTTCTATCCGTGTGATCCGTGAAATCCGTGAGCCATTAAGGAGTCAAAATGAAAATCTTATTAACAGCAAAAGGAACAGAGTGGGATTCTAAAATGGATCCAAGATTCGGTAGAACTGAGTTTTTCTTTATCTATGATGAAGAAACTGAAAAAATTGAAACTTATGATAATCGTGCAATAGCCAATGAAGCTCACGGAGCAGGACCAAAGACCGCGCAAAAAATGGCAGAGTTTGGTGTAAATATACTTATCACCGGTAACGGACCGGGTGGAAATGCTTCAGCTGTAGTGAAACAAACTGGTATAAAAGTATTTGTTGGCGCTGGTGAAATGACGGTAAAAGAAGCTTATGATAATTATAAGAAAGGAGAATTAAAGGAATTCTAATTCACTTTAATAAATTACAAATGGAAATATTTCAAGAAGTTCTCAAACATGCGATAATGATCACGGGTTTTGTATTTGTGATGATGCTTATCATTGAATATATCAATGTTCAAACAAAAGGATTGTGGCAAACTAATCTTGCTAGATCCAAATGGAAACAATATTTTCTTGCTGCTTCTTTGGGTTCCATTCCAGGATGTTTGGGAGCTTTTACAGCTGTTACATTATTTTCTCATCGCATCATATCCTTTGGAGCGGTTGTAACTACAATGATAGCCACAAGTGGAGATGAAGCATTTATAATGTTAGCGATGTTCCCCCAAAAAGCGATCTTATTGATAGGCATCATTTTTGTAATTGGAATTATTGCAGGATTCATCACAGATAAAATTGTCTCTCCAAAATATTTTGAGACAAAATTTGCTCAAAATAAACTTCCTATGCATGAAGAAGAAAAATGTGATTGTTTTCCGCATAAAAATATTTTTTCAAATTTCAAAAAGACATCTATTCCTCGCATTTTGATGCTCATTATAATTACTATATTCTTATTAGGAACAATTTCCGGTGAGATCGGACCACAAGTGTGGAACTGGGTAAGGATAACTATAATGCTCACTTCTTTGATAGCTTTACTTATTGTGATCACTGTACCAGAGCATTTTTTAGAAGAACACCTTTGGGAACACATTGTTATAGTTCATATCCCAAAGATCTTTATGTGGACTTTTGGAACATTACTCATGGTTCACTTTCTACTTCATTTTATAGATCTAAATAGCTGGGTAGCTAACAATATGTTTATTGTTTTATTGGTAGCATTACTAATCGGGATAATTCCCGAATCGGGGCCACATCTTGTTTTCGTTACCTTGTTTGCATCGGGAACAATTCCATTCAGTATCTTGCTTGCTAGCTCAATTGTTCAAGATGGACACGGTATGTTACCAATGCTTGCAGAATCTAAAAAAGGATTTATTTCAGTGAAGATCGTTAATATCATTTTTGGTTCAATCGTGGGAATAATTGGTTTGTTAGTAGGATTTTAATTAATAAATACTCATCGGACTACGATAAAATATTTGACTTTTACATAAGGAATCCTCGCATGTATAGTGAATAATAAGGAGAAAATTATGGAATATAAGAAATATCCGGAAAGAGAGCTTTCAAGCGTTCTTTCTATTCCGTTTATATGGGGAATGCTAATCTTTTTCGTTATCTTTGATATTGGTTTAGAGATCTATCATCAGATCAGTTTCAGAATATTTAGATTACCAATTGTAGATAGAAAAAAATATATTAAAATCGATAGACATAAACTAAATTACCTATCATTTCCCGATAAGTTGAGATGTGTGTATTGTGGTTATGCAAACGGTGTGCTGGCATATGCTGTAAAGATAACAGGTGACACCGAAGAATATTGGTGTGCTATAAAACATGAAAGAGATAATAATTTTGTAGAACCCCCGCATCAAAAAGATTTTGTGGAATACGGAGATGAAGAAGAATTTGTGAGTAGATTTAAAACTGAAAAAAAATAAATTTGAAAATTCATTTTAAAAAGCATAATTATAGTTTTCTTATTCGTTACTTTTTCTTGACCGCCATATTTGAACTTATTCTCTGGTCATCGGAGATAATATGAAAAACGTCGCAATAATCACCGCTGGAGGTAGCGGAATAAGAATAAAGAGTGATAAGAAGAAACAATTCATTAAAATAATGGATCGTCCTCTTCTATTTTGGACCATAGATAAATTTGCCGGTCATCCCGATATTAACCAGATCATTATTACGCTGCCACAAGATGAGATTGATTCTTACAAAACAATTATTGAAACTGAATATCATAATTTTTCCATTTCAGTTACCGTTGGTGGAAAGCAGCGACAGGACTCGGTTTATAATGCACTTGCCTTCTGTGCCAAAGATACTGATATCGTTTTGATTCATGATGGTGTTCGACCCTTCATATCACAAAATGAAATATCCAACCTGATAAAAAAAGCACAACAGAAGAAAGCAGTAATTCCTGTAAATAAAGTGAAAAACACTATTAAAAAGATCACACAGGATAAAGTAATAACCACCGTACAAAGAGATGATCTTGTTAATGCATTAACCCCGCAGGTTTTCCATTATAACTTAATAAAACTCTGTCATGAAGATGCAAAAAAGATAGCCCTTTATTGCACTGATGATGCAGCTTTAGTTGAACATTTTGGATACTCTGTTTATACATTGGAATGTTCTTCATATAACTTCAAGATCACAGATCAATTTGATATGAAAATTGCTGAAATAATATTAAAAAATAACATTTTAGGAGATAATTAATGAGCAGATTGAAAGATCTGAAAATAACGATATCAATTCCTGTATTTGGTATTGGTTGTGGAGTGCTTGGTTTAAGTATGTTCAAAACAACACTTAAACTTGGTGAATATGCATCAACTCTTTTAAAAGCACTTGAGTACCGTGGATACGATTCAACCGGTGCAGTTTTTCAAAAAGACAAAATGGAAGTAACCTTACT
>CAZOCS010000143.1:0-6043 GCA_964578365.1 uncultured Candidatus Cloacimonadota bacterium | reverse complement strand
TTATTTTCAGCGAAAATGATTCTGATGAAGTAAGAGAAATTCGCCCTGACGATTTTTATCTGAAAGGCAACTTCTCAATTCTTATGAAATAGATCCCCTATTTCATAAAAACCCTCCTTCTCTAACCTGTTAACAGACGGGAAGGAGGGCTCCTTTTTTTGACTTGATTGCTAAAAGTATGAATGAGTTATTATTTAATCTTTAAGTGACAAATAATTACATTCAAAAAACGAGAAAATCAAAAAATTATAAAAAATGCAAAATTCCAATTATTTAAGAAAGATAGAGTTTTAATAATCAGGGATTATTTTCAAAACCACACTGTATCATTATTGTTGCAGATATAACTAAAGTGTGTTTTCAACAGTATCTTCAATAAACATACCCTATCAGGTCATTTATTAGATATCTCTCAATTTCTCAGTGCAACATTTATGTTGCAGCCACTATTTTTTCACGATAGTTTCCAATGCAATTTTAGTCACATCTAAAGAAAATAATACAATATAACATATTGAAATAATAGTAAGTTACAAGATACTAACTAATTTTAGAACACTGCATCATTTACTCTGGCACCGAAATTGCTAAATAGTAAAATTAATATGAAAAATAAAATTAAGATTTTAATAGTTGAAAGTCAGGATATAGTCATTCTTGATCTACAAACGACTTTATTGAATGCAGGATATGATGTTGTTGCTAGTGCAGCAACGGGTGATGAAGCTATAAAAAAGACGAAAGAATTGAATCCAGACATTGTAGTTCTTAATTACTACCTATTTGGTAGAATTACAGGAACCGTTACTGCAAAACAAATTAAGAAATTTTGCAAAGTTCCGATTATGATATACTCGAATTACAAAGAGATGACTAATATCATCAAAGAATTAAAAGATTGTTTTAATGAATTGGATCCGATCGAATCATGCCTAACTAAGGTGAAATATTATGAAAACAAAAGTTTGAGGACATAAATACAACAGAAAGCTATTTTTATTATCTATGAATTATGGATACTTGTATCAGAATTCATATTATAGCAATTACTGATAATAGGTTTTGAGGTGTTAATGTTCTATATACAGTGAACCAAGATATTCATAACTGAAATATTTTGGGAAGTTTAAAACAAATAAAAAATAAATTCGATCTCGGGAGGGAGTAATGGGTAAAATGTTGATAATAATTATTATTTTGGTTGCAGTAATTTTTGGCGCAATTACAATGAAAGTACAAAGTCGAACCACTCTGGTAGCGGAAGCTTTAAATGAACCGTTAGATAAAATTAAGGCGAAGAATATTGGCACTTATGCATTAAAATACGCCATTCAACTTTATGATGACGGTGCAATAAGTAATGCAAGTATTCCCGCTCCCTTATGCCATTTTGGAGAACCCGCTTTTGTTGAATATGAAGATCTGGAAACATTCAATTTAATGGGTGGTTCAATTGATCATATCTATTATTCTTTTGTAGATCTATATTCTCCATACGATTCATTACTAATAAAAGTAGAGGTTACTCATGGAATGGTTGAAGGTTATGAATGTGAAGCAATTGTTGAAATAACTTCAGGTACACTTCCATCCGAAGTTGGAAATTGGAGTTTTAATGAAGGATCTGGAACTGATGCTGAGGATAGCAGTGTAAACGATAATGATGGTTCACTAATAAATGTTGATGAGGGAACTGTATGGACAGGTGGTGCATTTGGATCTGCAATTCATTTGGATGGTAACAATGATAGAGTTGACCTGGAACCAGGTGTTAGCACTGAATATGAGGATGTGTTGACTATTGCCGGTTGGGTAAAATTAGATCAGTCTTTTTGGGGTGATGGAAATATGATTATGGAACAAACCAATACTGTTGACGGACCAATTATATGGTCTTTATGTGCTAAAAGGAGCATTCATGGGGTCGATAGGGCAACTTATGTTCTTAAAGTTAATACAAGGGCAGGAATGGAAAAAGTTCAGATTCATAAATTTGGTTGGGAAATGGATATTTATGGTTGGAATTTTGTTGTTGGGTCATATGATGGAAACTATTCGGAAACACATGCAAAGATCAAATTACAAGTTTTACATGGTGAGAATGGATGTTTCGAAGAAACAAAAATAATTGATAAATGGTCACAGCGAGATTCAACAAATGTAGTTGCTATTGGTGGTGGTAATTTTTCAATGCGTCGCTTTGAAGCGCAGGAATGTATTAATGCAGCTATCGATGAAGTTAAATTATTCAATAGCATTCTCACATCCCAGCAAATATCTCATCTTTACAACAATAACTCAGTTAATGTTAGTAAAATTATATATTGGAGTGATAATATACCTTTAACTCAAGTAGATTAAGAATATTGATAAAAAAAAGCCATTTCCATAATTGGAAATGGCTTTCAGTTTATGAATTATTAATCCTACTCTACTTCTTTCTTTTTTATCTCACCGAAGTTCAAGATAAGATTAAGAATAATACCAACAACAGCGGCCAATCCTAAACCTACTAAATGAATGTTTCCAATAGTGAATTCAGCTCCACCTAATCCTAAAACAAGCATTGCAGCAGTGATCATAAGGATCTTAGGATTAGTAAAATCTACTTTATGATCAACCATATTCTTAATACCGATAGAGGAGATCATACCAAATAAAAGAATGGAAATTCCACCAATAACCGGACCAGGAATTGTTCCAATGATTGAGGTGAATTTGGGTACAAAGGAAAGAACAATAGCACACACAGCAGCAATTCTCATGACGACAGGATTGAAAACTCCTGTTAGAGCTACAGCACCAGTATTCTCGCTATAAGTTGTATTGGCAGGTCCGCCGATCATAGCGGAAAGAGATGTAGCAAGTCCGTCACCCAATAATGTTCTGTGAATTCCGGGCTCTTTAATAAAGTCTTTTCCTACAACATTACCAATAGCTAGAACATCACCAAAGTGTTCAACAATAGTTACAATTGCTATTGGAACAATTATTGACATTGAACGTGCGGAAAATACTGGTAAAGAGAATTTAGGTAAACCAAACCAAGCTGCTTCTGTTACAGCTGTGAAATCTACAATTCCAAGGATAATCGCAAATATATAACCTGCGATAAGAGCAATAAGAACTGGAAGCATTGATAATAATTTTGCTCCTTTCTTTTCAAAGAAAACTTTTACAAAAACTGCAACTGCAAATGTAAATAAGGCAACAAGCCAGCAGCCATTTACTCCGATTTTTTCTACAATGCCAGCTGCATAAGTTCCATTAGCATTGTTAATTGCAACTGGTGCAAGGATCAAACCGATAAGAATAATTATTGGACCAGTTACAAAAGGTGGAAGGATTTTGTGCAAAATTCTTGCATTAATAAATTTAAAAATAAAAGCTACAACAACATACAATAGACCAGCAATAACAATGCCACCCAGTGCTTCAGGTAAAGAACCACCCTCTGCAGTAGCTACCGCAATTATACCAGGTATAAAAGCAAAAGAAGAGCCTAAAAATACAGGTACTTGAAATTTAGTAAGTACGTGGAATAAAAGTGTACCAATACCTGCTGCGAAAAGTGTTACTCCTACATCAAGTCCTGTAATCAATGGTACCAGAACAGTAGCACCGAACATTACGAACATGTGCTGAAAACCAAGAACCAAATTTTTACCGTTAAGATCTTTCATGAAAACTCCTTCGTTTTTTTTTCACATCATTCTAATGAATAATATTCATTAGCACCCTAATTAATAAACAACAACATTACAGTCGCAAAAAGAAAATGAATATAATTCATTGGCAAGGAAAAACTATTTCTTGGAAATTTTTCATTGTCTATTCTCATGCGAAAGATTTGGATTTCGATATTAAATTTTCATTCATAAGATACCTTTTACTAATTTGAATATAGTTTCATCTTCATTAAAATTTCCGGCAAATTGTACTCCAAAAGGAAGATTATTGGAAAGTCCAAATGGTATCGAAATTGTTGGAACGCCTGCATACGTCCAGGGGAGATTCATGGCAGGATCACCTGTAGAACTTAAACCATAAGGAGCTGTTGTTGGAGCAGAAGGAGATATCCAGAGATCAATTCCGTTTTCCTTCTGTAATTGTTCCAAATCCTCACGAAAATGAATTCTGCCTTTTATGGCACTATTTAAAATTTCAACTGGAATCTTTCTACCTCTTTCTATCAGATCAATTGAGGCTTGGTGATATTTGTTTCCGTGGTCATCAAACCATTTTTTTTGCACTTCAGCAAATTCCGCTGCATTCATTAACTTATGCTTATCGTTGATCTCAGCAATGTTGTTTAAAGCCGGAATTGATTTAATAGTAAAACCTTTTATTTCTAGTTTCTTAACAGAGCTATAGAAAGCGGTAATGATCTCCGATGAAGCTTGCTGTAGATATTTTCCGTCGGGAATTCCTAAAACAGGTTTTCTATCAATTTCCTGAAGTTCAGTATTCCAATCTTTGCAAAGAATTGAAGCAACTATTTCGCTTCCCTTAATATCCTGAGTGAAAAAGCCAATATGATCTGCGGATTGTGAAAATGGAATTACTCCAGCGGTAGAAATTCTTCCAAAACTTGGTTTGAAGCCAACTATTCCACAAAAAGAAGCAGGTCTGGAAATTGATCCGATAGTTTGAGTTCCAAGAGCAAGAGGACAGAATCCCGCTGCTACAGCTGCTGCCGATCCACTACTTGATCCACCCGGAGTATGCTCAAAATTATGTGGATTGCAAGTAGCTCCGGGGTGGAAATATGCAAATTCGGTAGTAACAGTTTTTCCCATGATCAGAGCACCTGCTTGCTTTAGTTTGGAAACAGCTACAGATTCTTTACCTTGAAGAATTTCGGAAGGTAAAAGAGAACCTGCTTTTGTTTCAAAACCATCAACATGAAAAATATCTTTAACTCCAATTGGAATTCCAAACAGAATAGGTCTTTCACTTGGATCAGGGAAATTATGATATAGTTCTTTTAAATCTCGATGTAAACGCTCTCTCCTGTTAGCTTCCGGCAGAAATGCTTTTATCTTTGAATCCCATTTCTCCAGTTTGTCACAAAGATCGTCGATCAATTTTTGTGGAGTTAGCTCTTTATTTTGCAATTGAGAAATTACTTCAGATAAAGAACATTCAGAAATAAATTTCACTTAGATAATACCATCTTCTTTCATCTGTTTTAGTTTCTGCTCATCATAACCCAGATATTTTCCTAGGATCTCGGTTGTATGCTCACCGATCTTTGGCGCCGGCTGGCGAGTTGCTTCTTCGGGAATATTAGACATTTTGATAGCATTTCCAGCAACTAAAGTTTTACCGGCAACATCATCAGCTACTTCCACAAACATATTTCTAGCTTGAAGCTGCTTGTTCTCCAGCACTTTATCCATTGAATTTATCGGTCCACTGGGAATGCTGTGACTATCGAAAAATTGAATCCATTCCTCGGAGGTTTTTGTTACAAAGATTTCTTCCAGTATAGGAATAATGATTTTCCTGTTTTCCGTTCTCTCATCATTAGAATTAAATCTTTCATCAGAGATCAGATCTTCCCGATCTATAACTTTGCAGAATTTTTTCCAGAGGTTATCATTTCCCAGAGCCAAAACAAAATAATCATCCTTAGCTTTGAAAGCTTGAAACGGGGTGATAGTTGGATGTCTATTCCCGACCGGTTTGGGTGGTTTACCGTAAACTTGTTGTCGGACAAGAGCATTTTCCAGTAATGCGATCTGACAATCCAGCATTGCAATATCTACTTTTTGCCCCAGTCCTGTTTTTTCCCGTTGATATAAAGCTGCATTGATTCCAATTGAAGTAAACAAAGCAGTTCCAATATCTCCGATCGACATTCCGACTCTGGTGGGAGGCTTATCTTCCCAACCGGTTATGCTTATCATACCGCCCATTGCCTGAACGAGCATATCATAAGCAGGTTTACTGGATTCAGGACCAGTATGACCGAAACCGGATGTAGCAGCATAGATCAATTTGGGATTAATTTTCTTCAATTCATCGTATCCCAGGCCAA
>CAZOCS010000142.1:0-6118 GCA_964578365.1 uncultured Candidatus Cloacimonadota bacterium | reverse complement strand
TTTCAAAAATTTTATTATAACTAAATATGTCAATAATATATGAAATATGAAATTAATATTAATATAATGTTAGTTAAAAAATATGTTAAAAAAATAATTAAAATGTTTATTATTTTTCCAGAATTACTATATTCTCTATATGAAACGTATGAGGGAACATATCTAAGGGCTGCATCTCTTTTGGCACAAACCCATTTTCCATCATTAGTTTCACGTCTCTAACCTGCGTCATCGGATCACAGCTGATATAGATGATCTTCTTAATATCAGATGGAATGTTATCGATAATTCTTTGTTCAAGTCCTTTGCGGGGTGGATCAAAAATTATTATATCTATTTTGTTATTTTTTAGTATTTTCGGTAATTCTGTTTCTACATAACCCGCAACAAATTCACAGTTATCAATTTGATTTAGCTTTGTATTTTCTTTAGCATTCTGCACAGCTTTAACATTGTTTTCTATTCCAATAACTTTTGCTGCTTTATCTGCCAGATAAAGTCCGATAGAACCAACGCCACAATATGCATCAATCACGTTTGATTCTTCAGAAATAGATTTATTAACAAAATCATACATCTTCTCAGCTTGCATTGTGTTTACTTGGAAGAATGATTTATAATTGAGTTTGAATTTGTTCTTCCCTATCTGTTCATAAATAAAATCACGACCAAATAATATTTTTTCATCGTCACCCAAAATTACATTTGTTTTTTCTGGATTAATATTTTGGATTATTCCAACAATATTCGGATATGCTTCCAATAATATTCTCTCAAGTTGTTTTGAGAACGGGATCTTGCGGTTTCTTGTTACCAAAATAACTATTATCTCATTAGTTCCTGAAGCATAACGAATGCCAATATGACGAATATTTCCAGCATGATTTCTCTCGTTATAAACCTGCATTTTAGAGGCTTCTATGTAAGATATCACTTTATCACAAATATCATCAAAAAGAGCTGGTTGAAGTTTACAGCTTTTGTGTGGAACAACATTATGCGATCTGCTTTCGAACATACCAGTAAGTGGTTTTCCATCCCTTTTGGCAACAGGGAAAAAACTCTTATTCCGATATGGTTCCTTGCCGGATGCTATAATTTTATTGATCTTCTCTATCTCAATATTCTGAAAAATTTCTTCAACGATCTCTTGCTTATATTTAAGTTGATCATCGTACGAAATATTAAGCCAGTCACAACCACCGCATTTTCCAAACACTTCACAATCAGCTTCAATTCTTTTTGGTGACTCTTTTATTATGTCTACAATTTTTGCAAAACTAACTTGCCGTCGTGTGCTAATTACCTGTACATCTAAAACGTCTCCAGGAACAGAGTTGGAAACAAAAACAGGATTTGAATTTTCAAAACCAAGTCCCAGTCCTTTATATACTAATTTTTCAATTTTAAGTTCTTTAATCGTTTTCATTTTATTCTTTTCTTTAATTGATAGTATTTTAATTTCCAAACTACGATTATTGCTTCACGAACGATCTTTTTAGACATTTTAGATTGCCCTACTCTCCGATCTGTGAATACTATTGAAATTTCTTTAATTCTAAATTTCTTAACCCAGGTTCGAAAGTTCATCTCAATTTGAAATGAATACCCATCTGACAAGATATCATCTAAATTAATGTTTTCTAGTACTTCTCTTCTAAAACATTTGAATCCACCGGTTGGATCATTTATTCTCATTCCAGTAATAATTTTAGCATATTGAGCAGCAAAGAAGCTAAGGATCAATCTTCGCAGCGGCCAATTTACAACATTAATACCTTTTAAATATCTAGAACCAATTACAAGATCAGCATTTCCCATTTCATCTAGAATTCTTGGAATATCATTTGGATCATGAGAAAAGTCTGCATCCATTTCAAAGATATAATCATAACCGTTTTCCAATGCATACTTGAAGCCTGCAACATAGGCAGATCCAAGACCCATTTTTCCTTCACGTTCAATTAAATGTATACGCTTATTTTTCTTTTGCTTATCCTTTACAATATTGGAAGTTCCGTCTGGTGAATTGTCATCAACGATAAGTACATCAATGCTTTTCTTCTGTTTGAGTGCTGCATCGATAATAGATGAAACGTTTTCAGCTTCATTATATGTGGGAATTATAACTAATGTTTTCATTTTTTATCCATATTATTTTTAAGTAATTGTGCCTCAGGCACTTTTGTTTTAGGTTTTGCAGGAGTTCCCTGCCATATCTCTTCAGCAGCTACGTCTTTTGTAACAAGACTTCCAGCGGCAACCATTCCATCTTTATTAATCGTTTTTCCCGGCATAATAGTTGAGTTCACTCCAATACGGCTGCCTTGTTTCATTGTGATCCCTTTGAAGTGGTTAAAACGTTCTTTATCACGAGCCATATAATTATCATTGCTGGTTGCAACTGCCGGAGCTACAAAGCAATAATCTTCGATCTCAGAATATGCTGTAATATAGCAATTTGTTTCAAATTTACATCTTTCACCAATTGTCACAAAATTCTCTATCGATACATTTCTTCCTATAATATTAAGATCTCCAATTGTCACATTCTCACGTATTGTAGCAAGATCTGCAATAAGGCAGTTTTTGCCAATGTTACACTGAACATAAATTACTACATTCGCTCCGATCTGACATTGATCTCCAATCTTAGCGGGTTTCAAATTTGGATCAACCTTGAAAATGCTGCGTGGAGAACTTAGTGGTGTTTTACCAATAATTGTATTATCATCAATTCGAACATTATCACCTATCTCACTCCCTGCATGGATAACTACATTATGCCCGATCAGACAATTTGTTCCAATTACTACATTATCCAATATCACACAATTAAAACCGATCTTGGTTTTGTGCCCGATCTGTGCTGATCCTGAAATATGCTGGTTCATTTATCCCCTCCAAATTATGATAAAATCACATTTATAAACGCTGGATTTGAAGTAAAGTTATTTTAATAGAGAAAAGATAAAAGCCTGTAAATATCTACAGGCTCTTATTAATTTTCTAGAGTTTTTTAATTTACACTACACCATGATCTAACATTGCATTTGCAACTTTCATGAATCCAGCTATATTAGCACCTTTAACGTAATCTACAACATCACCTTTTGCTCCATATCTAACACACTGATCGTGAATATCTTTCATAATTCTATGAAGTTTTGCATCAACTTCTTTTCTAGTCCAATTAAAACGAAGACTATTCTGAGACATCTCAAGTCCGCTGGTAGAAACACCACCAGCATTAGCAGCTTTACCAGGGGCATAAAGAATTTTTGCAGCTTGGAAAACTTCTACGGCTTCGGGAGTACAGGGCATATTTGCACCTTCAGAAACACAAGTACAACCATTTGCAATAAGAAGTTTGGCATCTTCTTCACCAAGTTCATTCTGAGTTGCACATGGAAGTGCGATGTCACATTTAACTTCCCATGGACGTTTTCCTTCAAAGAAAGGAACATCAAATTCATCAGCGTAATCTTTTACAACATCCCTATTTGAAGCTCTCATTTCTAACAGGAAATCAATTTTATCACCTTTTATTCCATCTTCATCATAGATGTATCCATCAGGACCGGATAGTGTAACAACTTTTCCACCTAATTCATCTACCTTTTGTGTTGCACCCCAGGCAACATTACCAAAACCGGAAACTGTTACAACTTTACCCTCAAAATTTTCATTTCTGGTTTTTAACATTTCTTCAGCGAAGTAAACATTTCCAAAACCCGTAGCTTCTGGCCTGATAAGACTTCCACCCCAGTTAAGGCCTTTTCCGGTAAGTACACCTGTAAATTCGTTCCTGAGCTTCTTATACATGCCAAAAAGGAAACCTATCTCACGACCACCTACACCAATATCTCCAGCAGGAACGTCTGTGTTAGGCCCAATATGGCGGAAAAGCTCTGCCATAAAACTTTGACAGAATCTCATGATCTCATTATCAGATTTTCCTTTAGGATCAAAATCGGATCCACCTTTACCACCACCCATTGGAAGTGTGGTAAGACTGTTTTTAAAAATTTGTTCAAATCCTAAGAATTTAAGAATGCTAAGTGTTACACTTGGGTGAAAACGAAGACCACCTTTATAAGGTCCAATTGCGCTATTGAATTCAATTCGATAACCCCGATTTACATGTACTTCACCGTTGTCATCCGTCCATGGAACTCTAAACATGATAGTTCTTTCCGGCTCAACTAACCTATCCATTATCTTAGCTTCCTTGAACTTGAGATTTGCTTCATAAACTTCCCATACAGAATCGACAACTTCCATAACCGCTTGAAGAAATTCCGGCTGTGCAGGATTTTTTGCTGCAACTTGCTCGATGAACTTTTTCTTATCCATCATACCCTCCGATTTTTATAATATTGATTATGGCGTCAAAAAGAAAATCGCATTTTTAATGTCAATCTTTGTGAAATTTATTTTTTATTTATGTATTGCTCTATAGTGTAACAAGTTATGTATATTACAAAAGCCCCCGAGCTCTCGGGGGCTTATCTTCAATTATTAGATGTATTTATACGATACCGTGGTCTATCATTGAATCTGCAACTTTGATAAATCCGGCAATATTTGCACCTTTTACATAATTAATAAAATCACCTTCTTTACCATATTTCACACATTGTTCATGAATAGCGATCATGATATTATGAAGTTTTTCATCAACTTCTTCTCTTGTCCAGCTAAGTCGTAAACTATTCTGAGACATTTCAAGACCTGAAGTAGCCACACCACCGGCGTTAGCTGCTTTACCAGGACCATAAAGTATTTTAGATTTAAGATAAACTTCAATTGCTTCTGGAGTTGAAGGCATATTTGCACCTTCAGAAACACAGATACATCCGTTATCAATAAGCATTTGAGCTTCTTCACCATTGATCTCATTTTGTGTAGCACTTGGAAGAGCGATGTCACATTTGATTCCCCAAGGTCTTTTACCTTCAAAATATTCTACACCATATTTGTCAGCATATTCTTTAATTCTTCCACGTTTTACATTCTTGAGTTCCATGACGTATTCAAGTTTTTCTTTTGTAACACCATCAGGATCATAAATAAAACCACCGGAATCTGACATTGTTACAACTTTTCCACCAAATTCAATAACTTTCTCAGTGGCATATTGAGCTACGTTTCCTGAACCAGATACTGTGACTGTTTTACCTTCAAAAGTATCACCTTTGGTCTTCAGCATTTCTTTAGCAAAATAAACCTGACCATAACCTGTAGCTTCTGGTCTTATTAGGCTTCCACCCCAATTACGTCCTTTACCAGTAAGAACACCAACAAACTCATTACGAAGTCTCTTATATTGCCCGAACATAAAACCGATCTCTCTTCCACCAACTCCAATATCACCAGCTGGAACATCAGTGTTTGCACCGATATGACGGAAAAGTTCGCTCATGAAGCTTTGGCAGAAACGCATTACTTCTGCATCCGTTTTTCCTTTGGGATTAAAATCGGATCCACCTTTACCACCACCCATCGGAAGAGTAGTAAGACTGTTTTTAAAAACTTGCTCAAATCCGAGGAATTTTAGAATACTTAGATTTACAGTAGGGTGAAAACGTAATCCACCCTTATAAGGTCCAATTGCACTGTTAAATTCTACTCGGTACCCACGATTAACTCGAACCTCACCATTATCCTTTACCCATGGAACACGGAACATTATTGCTCTTTCCGGTTCAATGATCCTCTCAAGGATATTTGCTTCTACATATTTTGGATTTGACTCATACACGTCCCATATTGTTTCTACAACTTCTTCTACAGCTTGCATAAACTCAGGCTGGTTTGGGTTTTTGGCTTCAATGTTAGCTAAAAAATCTTTCATTGTCATAGTACATTTCTCCTTTCCCTTTTCTTTTAATACGTTCTTTTTTATGCGCTAAAAAGTTTAAAATAGCTTGTGCATGTCAAGGAATTCTAAATATTTTCTAAATATTTAATATCATTTAATGAGTTATATAAAGCTAAAAATTTCATTTTTTTATTCTAATATAATTAATAAAGTGTATAATAAGTTATTTACAATCACCTTTTTCTTGACATCATTTTTCATTTTTCACTTTAAATAGCTATGTTAAATTTATTT
>CAZOCS010000141.1:0-6148 GCA_964578365.1 uncultured Candidatus Cloacimonadota bacterium | reverse complement strand
CAGGTTAGTGTTTGTACTGAAGTGTAGGAACCCTTTTAGAAAACCATATATATTTTCTCCCCCAGTCCCCCCTTGGGGGATTTAGGGGGTACTTCCTGATAAGGAAGTAAGGCGTGTTTAGATTTTTTTTTGATTTTGTAAAGTCTAATTACAGTAATTTGAGTGGAGTTGTTTGACGCACAATCTTTGATTGAGTATGTTTGGATTGTGCATCTTTACCTCGTTACAATCTGGAAGTTTTGATTCTCATAAGATGCTAATTCTTATTTTTTAAAATTGTATTGTGCATGTTTGGTTACAAACAATTGATTGAAATAGCGGAGTTAGGATTGAAAGGAGATAAGGCTTCTTTGATTGGGCTATTAAAAAAAATTGCTCTTGGGCAAATTAAGAAGAATAAGCATTCTTCTTATACGGCAATATTGGATTTAGTAGATAAATATTCTGATTTCCCTCAAAACATTGCTTTGTCATCTAATTTTGTTGGTGGATCTATTGATCAGGATCCATCTCAGAAATCTGATGAGGTTTGGATTCCTGATTCTGTAAGATCTTCTTTGGATGTGTTTGTTAAGTTTTATGGGAAGAAAGCATTTATAGATCAAAAATTAAATCATCTTAATCGTGTTCTTTTGTATGGTCCTCCTGGTACGGGGAAAACTACGTTAGGGTTTCAAATAGCAAGAGCTTTAGGTAAGGAAATACTTTATGTGAAAATTTCTGATGTTATCTCTTCTAGATTTGGAGAAACGCTAAAAAATATTTCCGATTTATTTGCAAGGGCTAAGGAGGAAGTAATTTTTATTGATGAGTTTGATGCTTTTGCAAAGAGTAGAACAGATTCTAGTGATGTAGGTGAGTTAAAGCGTATAGTTAATTCTTTAATTCAAACATTGGATTTTCATGCTCAGGGCAAGACTGTTATTGTTGCAACAAATCTCATTGAATCAATAGATCCTGCTATATTGAGAAGATTTGCTTTTAAAATACATGTTGGATATTTAAGCGAGAAAGAATCAGCAGATTTTTTTGAATTTCTTGTAGAACATGAGGAGCAATTCAAAATTAATCTAAAGAAATCAGATTTTAAATTATTGAACCAGTTGCTTGGGCTTAAGACTGTTGATGAAATACGTGTTCTTTTTGATAAAATGCTTATTGCAGCACATGTTGCTGATAAACGTGCTTTGTCAGTTGATGATTTTTTGGATATAGCTTTAAGGGAGCACTTTTTTAAACCGGGTAGGGTTAAGTCTTTGAGGCGTCATTCGCCATCTGTTGTGGCTAAGCTTTGTAAACGTTTGGAAGCACAGGGGATGTCTAAGAGTAAAATTTCAGACTATTTAGGTATTCATAGAAATTCATATAATAGTTATGCCCAAAAAGTATAAACACATAAAATTGCCGGCTCAATTTGTGTCTTCACAGGCTGCTTATGAGCCTCATAAGGGTAGAGACATGAGACCAAAACCGGTTGTGGATAAGCTTCAACAGAAGAGGGTTTTGCGTTCTGACATACGGGATATGGGTGATTTCTTTCGAGATAAAAAGAAGAAAGTAAGATTGAAAAATGAATCTCAAAAAGGGGAGGTAAAGCTTAAGTTTTATGGCAGGGTGGAGCCTAAGCTAGTTGAAAAATATCGAATGCAGGTTTATAGGAAAGAAGGAGAGGACGTTATATTGGCAGGTATCAGTGATGAATCTATGGGGAGTGGGCATGCATCTGATTTTTCTCGATTTCAAAAAGATATGTTGAAGTATGTAGAATCGGATGATGGAAGGACGTATTTTGGTTTTCTTGAAAATGTTAAACCACTTTCTGTAGATGAGCTTTTAGATCCAAATTTAAAGGAGTACTTGGATGAGCATCCTGATGAATCTGTTTTGGTAGATTTTTCTTTTGCTGACAGTACTGATTTGAGCCCAGAAAAAGTGGCAGATATTCATAAGCACTATTCTGATGATTTCATATCGGATTTGAATACACATTATGTGCATTTTTTGAGGTTACGTTTGAACAAAAAAGAAATTGAAGAGATTGCTCAACATTATATTGGTCTTAGTATGATTGAGTTTGCACCGGTTTTTCAGGTGAATATGTCTGCAGCTCGACCTATTTCTTCGACTATTAGTATTATTTCTCCGGATAGCTCTCGGAATCCTGTTTTTATTCTTGATGGTCCTGTGATGACAGATCACAAAACAGTAAATGGAGCAATTAAAAACAATGATTCATTGGGAGGTACTAATTATCGACATGGTACTGCAGTTGCGAGTTTAGCAATATGCGGGGCTGATTTATCTCTTACTGGTGATGTTATTCAAAAGAATAATTTGATCGCAATAGAGGTTGATTATTCTAAGGTAGAACAGCAAATACATGATTTAGTTAGTACTTATAGTGCTCAATATCCATTGGTGATAGTGAATTTGTCTATGAACAATTATGGTTATACGATATATGATCGAAGGAAAATTAGTAATCTTACTAAGTTGTTGGATGAACTCAGCATTACTTACAATTGTCTTTTTGTTGTGTCTGTTGGTAATTTGCTCCAGGGTTGGGATAGTGTAATTATGAATGATTGTTTAGGGCGTCCATATCCTACTCATTTTGAGCAACCATATACTAATCTTCTTCCGCCGAGTGATAGTATTAATGGGATATCTGTTGGATCTATTGTTTATCAAGAGAGTCCTAGGTCAATATCGAGACTAAAGAATCCTTCTTATATTACTAGAAGAAATATTGAGGGTAGTCCTTTTACAAAACCGGATTTTGTTCATTTTGATAGTAATTTACTATTTAACAATAGGTCAGAAGTAGAGTCTGAAGAAAATGGTCCTTTTTTGGCAGCTCCTGATTCAGATATGTTAACTAATGATTGTGGTACTAGTTATGCAGCACCTTTAGTAACTCATGACTTGGGTGTTTTGCATAATGAATATCCATCTTATACTGCTAACACTTTAAGGGCTTTACTTACTCATTTTGCAGATGAGGTTGTAGCAGAACAGGTTAGTGATGAAGCAGTTAGAAATAGCTTGGTTGGCTATGGTCAGCCTAACCTTGAGAAGGCTTTGTATTCTCTTAGTACATCGTCCACTATTGTTATAGAGGATAAAATAAGTGCAAATTCTACTAAGAGGATTAAGTTCCCAGTCCCATCTTGTATTGAGGGGTCTCATAGGAAGCGCTTAAGGTTAAAAAAGACATTAGTTTATAATCCTTTGATAGATCCAACAGATTCTTCGAAATATAATAAGATCTACTTGTCTGCAAATTTTGTACGGGAAGATGATGTAGAGGTTGGTTCACATGCAACAAAGGATATAGATTCTATGGCTCATAAAAAGTCTAATGTAAAGAAATATCCTACACTTGAATTCTCAACTACGAAGCATACGGGAGAATTTTGGTATTTAGAGGTGAAGTGTGAGGCAAAGGGGGTAATACCTTCTGGTTATGAGCAAAAATATTCAATAGTTTTGACAATTGAAGATATTAATCAGGATGAATCTATTGATATTCATGAAGAAATTTCTCAGATGATACATGTCGATGTTCCTGTAGAGATAGGGGTCTAGTTTAAGGTTCCAACTGTTTTTCAGTCTTGGTTTTGTGAACGGTTTTTTTAGTATATAATGTTCGCGGACTCAACATTATTCAAACTCTCAAGAGAGATGTTCACCTTATGTCGTAAGGCGTAAAGGTGGGCACCTGCCATACGGCTGCTCTCTTGAGTAAGTGTTGGGTCCACAGGTGCCCTCTTTTGCAATTTAACCAAATCCAAAATGACACAATCTTCAAAACCATCGGGAAGGGTTCAATGTCCGAACTGTAAAACTTACAAAACCATAACTGCTCGTGGGTTGATGGGAATTTTCAGTGTTGGATTATTTAGCTGTCTGACCCCAATCTTCCTAATTCTCGTTGTTACGATACCAGTTATTCCTGTTGTTTGGGTGGTTTGTGCAGGCATGTTGATCGCAATTCCTTTCATGAAAAAGAATCAGCATTTTTGTACAAATTGTCATAATAAGTTCTTTACATAGAATTTTTCATTCTAACCTGTGAAGAGAGGAAAACCTGTGGAAAAGATGTGGAATTTAAGACCTGTTTTTTTACCCGCTAAAAATGTGCTTTATTGCCAAATTAATGTCTGACGTGCTATCTTCTAATCGTTGCTTGCGCAACCATAAAACGAAAGCTGGAATAATCGTTCTCTTAGTGGAACGGATTCCTAACTTCTTTCGTTGCTTTCAAAAAATTCTCAAAAACTATCTGAACCAAAAGTGTATGAATCTGATGCAGCTTTTTTCGAGGATCTTAAAACTGTTTTTGAAAGAGATTATGGAGTTATTTTGCTTAACCAAGAGGTTAAGCAAATTGGGGCTAATATTGATGGTTTATTAACTTTTTTAATTCACTCATGCTAAGAACAGTCGTTTACCTTCGGAAGTCATCAAGGGATAGGGATGAAAAACAAATTAATTCTATCCCTCGTCAGCAGGCTGATATTGATCGTTATTTTGAGAAATATGAGAATTGGGAGGATGATCCAAGGAGAAAGCTGTTTTTTGATCCTAAGAAAGATCTCTTTACAGAAGATGCTTCTGCTAAGCAATTGAATAGGGCGGTTTTTAACGAGATGGTTCTGAAGATAAAGAAGAATAAGTATGATGTTTTACTTTGTACGGAGCTTTCACGTTTATCTAGGAATGCGATAGACAATGGAGTTTTGGTTCAATTGCTTGAGGATGGGCATTTGAAGGAGATTCGTACTTTGGATAAGGTTTTTACGTGTTCTCCTTCGGATAAATTTGTTCTTAATTTGTTTCTATCTGTCTCTAAGTATGAAAATGATCAGAGAGCTCTTAATACAGCCTCTGGATTGCGCCTTAGGCGTTCTGATGGGGCAACTACCTATAAAGCACCTCTTGGTTATATTAACTGCGGAGAAAAGAAGGGAGGAAGGTGGGTCGAGAAGAATCCTAATAGTTTTGATAAGTGTCGTGAGCTTTGGGATTTGTTTCTTACGGAGTCTTATAGCTTGAATGATTTGAAAGAGCGAGCAGACATGATGATGCTTTCAGTTTCCAAGACTACTATCAGAAATATGTTGGGTAAGAGATATTATTTGGGTCAGATTAAAAATGAGGATGAGAATGGTCAGGAATATTGGATTGAAGGTGCTCATCCTCCAATGGTTACAGAGGAGGAGTTTGATAAGGTTCAAATGATTTTACAGAAGCGTGGTTATAAGCCTATGCGTATAGATAAAGCGGTAAATATTGCTAGTATCATTAAGTCTATAACGGTTAGTGGTATTTATTCTTATGAAAGAGGAGGAGAGCTTGTGAGAGGGTCTGTGCTTTATTCAGAGAAAACTCGTTACAACTGTACTCACTGTAAGCATAGATATTATTCAAATAAACCTAAGAACTGTCCTAAATGTAATACTGCGATTAGTTCTAGCACTAAGATTGAGCATCATCGTAGAATTGCTCATATCACTGAAGATGAAAAGAAAAAGGATTCTATTAAATTCGAACTGCTAGAAGAATGGCTGAAAGCTGAGCTGGATAAGCTGTATATCTCTGATGGTTTGTTTGAGGTGCTTAGAAACCGTATGTACACTTTGTGGCTCAAACATGAGAAGATGATTTCTTCTAGAAGAAAAGAGATTAAAAGGCGAATTGAAAAGCTAGAAAAAGAAAAGGCAGAACTGTGTCGGAAGAAGATGCTAGATCAGGGAGACCCGGAGCAATTGGGTTATGCGCTTAAGGCTGTGGAAGATAAGTTGCAGTTGCGCGAGATTGACCTTCAAGGTGTGCGTGATGCGTTCGAAGAAGACTATGAAAAGGCATGGCAAAAACTGCAGGTTCTCAAGGATGCAAAGACTATAATGAGTCCAGAAATTGACTTCGAACCAAAAAAGAGACTGATTTTATCGCTTATTTCGAACCTTGTTTTATACAAAGATCATTTGGAAGTGGAATGGCGAAAACCCTTTGATAAAGCCGTTAAATTGAACTTTCAAAAAAGCAAAGGCGGTGCTGGACCGACCAATTGCTTTAGAAAAGGTCAAGTTGGCTCGGGAGGTGGGATTCGAACCCACGACATTTCGGTTAACAGCCGAACGCT
>CAZOCS010000140.1:0-6151 GCA_964578365.1 uncultured Candidatus Cloacimonadota bacterium | reverse complement strand
TATTATTCTTTAATTTTGTTCAAGTTATTTTTATAATATTATTTATTCTGTTTTTATAATTTTGTTAAATTAAAGAAATCACAACCATTTTCATATGATAACTCAGCAATTTTTTTTGGCGTTACTCCTCGAATTTCCGAGATTTTCTCTATTATGTACTGTAAATTTAAGGGTGAATTTCTTTTTCCTCTTTGTGGATGAGGTGAAAGGTATGGTGAATCTGTCTCTATAAAGAATTTATCTTCCGGCACAGATCTTATTATGTTCTCCATATTTGAGTTTTTGTAAGTAACCGTTCCGGTAAAAGAGATATACCAACCTTTTTCAATTAACTTTTGTGCAAAAACTTCATCACCAGAAAAACAATGAAAGACAACATTATTTGCATTATTCCTGCATAAAATATCATAACAATCTTCATGTGCATCTCTATCGTGAACAATGATCGGCATATCTAATTCTAAAGCAATTTTTATCTGCTGTTCAAATACTTTTTTCTGCACATCTTTAGGAGATAGATTTCTATAATAATCTAACCCGATCTCTCCTATCGCAATTACTTTGGGATGTTTTGCTTTGCGGAGTATAAACTCGGCATTAAAATCTGTTGCATCATGCGGATGAAAACCTACTGAAGCATAAATCCGATCATACTTTTCTGCCAAGTTTATACTTGCATTACAGGTTTTCTCATCAACTCCAATATTGAGTATATATTCAATACCACTATTAAAGCATTTTTTTAGAAGTTGCTCTCTATCTTTATCAAAATGTTGGAAATCAAGATGTGCATGTGTTTCAAATATTTTCATTTTACCTCTTATTTTTTTTCAGCCGGATGCAGGATCATCATTATCAGGTCTATCTTATATTCCTTACTAACATGAAAAAATATCTCCGCCATATCATAGGAACCTGTCTGCGATATCGCTACTAGAAAGCCCTTAAACTCTATTGTTCCACTTACTTTTTTTATGCTGTCAATTCCAAAATATACTATTCTATCACTCCAATATTGATTAAGAAGAAGTAGAATGTCCGAATAAGAATCTGTTTCATAAAGTTCACGTTTATCAGAATAAACAACAAGTGTTGAAGCCACTTCGTCGTGGATTAACAAGAAATTCATGAGCTTAGAGCCAATTGCTCGATGTTCATAAATAAGTTGTGGGAGATAATTTGCTATAAATGAAATTTCAGTTTCCAATAAACTGGACATATCAATAATATCAGATCCCAATTCTATTTTCTTTCCATTTAATTTTAGATCATTTAATGGAAAAATATTTATCATTTCAACACCTGATTCAAGTTCCAATGAAATATCTCCATCTAATTTATTTTCAAACTTATCAATTTTAAGATGCCAGAGATTCTTGTCATTTGAGATCGAATGGTTGGGAAATTCCAGTGTAAGAAATTCGTGAATATCTTTAATTTTGTTATTTAGAAGTTCACGTCGCGGTGGTGTATCAAAATAATTTCTAATATATTCAGCCAGTGTGAGTTCTTTAATTTGTGATTCTATCTCTTTTTTTTCCGGTTCTATAATTGGAGGAAAATATTTCTTACTTTTAGCAAATTCCCGTTCGCTAATCTCCGAAATGATTTCTTTAATATTATAAACTTGAGGGAATGATATTGTAAAATCACTCATTTTATCTGAAACAAACTTAAATCCCAATGTATCTGCATGTGTTATTAGTTCAACTGGTTGTAATTTAAGTCTGGGAATTGGTCGCTCATCCCAAATAAGATCTAGAGCCTTTTCACCAACTTGTTCTTTGTATTCCAATATTATTTTATCGTGATCTACAAGATCGGTAATAAACATCTTATTGTTACAATTTAAACGATAGATAAAGCTCTCAATTAAATTGATATAAGAATTTATTTGTAGTTCATCATCGATATAAAATAAAAAGGGGACTATCTCTCTTTGAGAGCCTATCTTCCAATTTTTCCAATCATATTCCACATTGATCTCACGACCATTTTTATCTAAAAAGCATCTGACTACTTTTTCACTGGTAAAACCTGCTGGGAGATCACCATCAAGTTTTTCTGTTTCAAACCACGACCTATATAGTTCATATTGATAAGAACTTATAAAATCGGTTGCTTTGGGTTCAAAACCATACAAATTTATAGTAATGAAAACAAATATTGCTAAAAATAAAAGCTTATTAAATTTATTTGACATAACTATCCTGCATAACTTTTGTGAACAAGTAAAATGAGTTAGCTAAAAGAGGTCAACCAAATCTATAATTAGGAGCGAATTATGATGATCGCTGAAAAAGATAAAAAAAGAATAATGGAGTTTTATGAATTGAGCGGAGGGAATTTTAACCTGCGAAAATATCATAAGCCTGTCCTGGTTTACGATATTGACGATGATATGGTTAGGTATTCTCTTTGGGAAGAGGATATCCTGGAGAGATACGGACTTAAAAATGTGGATGGTTGGGATCACACAGAAAATATAGCTTTTTGCCCGGATTGGATGCAGGGTGAAGAAGAAGATGATGACCTTGATGATATAGATTTGGATGATGACGATCTGTAATTAATAATTTGATAATTATAAAAAAAACCGCTTAACTTTTGGAGCGGTTTTTTTATTCAATATATTCGTTAATCCTTCCTTAAAAGAACAACGTGGAAGATTCGTCAGGATGACGAAAGGATGTTTTCTTCAATATTTTAATCATTCATATTAATAGGAAGAAAAGTTCAATTCCTATGTTGATTGCTTTTTCGTCTGGAAGAAATTGAGGGGAATGTAGATCAGCATTATCATTTTCATTTCCAGCTCCCAGCCAGAAAAGAAGACCACTATATTTTTCGGTAAAAAATCCAAAATCTTCACCTGTGAAAACCATCTCGGTCTTTTTGAATATAATCCCCAATTCTTCTGCTTTTAATTTAAATTTTTCTAGTAGTGCCTTTTCATTGATAACTTCCTTGTAATAAGCTTTGTAAATTATCTCTGCGTCAACACTATGTTTTTTCGCAATTTTAGATTTTACAGTTTCTATTAAAGCCTTTAGGATTTCATGATCTTCATTTGTGTATGCACGGAAAGTCCCCTCCATTCTACATTCAGCTGGTACAGCGTTCATCACAACACCAGCATTCAATTTACCAAATGCGCAGATCACAGGTTTTCCTATTGGAAATACTCTTTTTATTTCCTCTTGGATCTCAAGATAGAATTCTGCACCAGCAGTAAGTGCATTTATCCCTTTTTCTGCAAAAGCAACGTGTGCACTTTTGCCGTTGAACACAACCTCGATTTCCTGCGTATTGGCAAAAAATATTCCGGTTTTAGAAGCAGTTTCACCTGTTTTCAGTTCACCATTCACATGCAGGGCATAAGCTTCTGAAATATCAAATCTATCCAAAATCTTTGTATTTAAAACGCGCGTTGCTCCACCCATTCCCTCTTCAGCAGGTTGAAACAAAAACAATAGATTCTCACTAACATTTCCTGTAACAACTTTCTCAATCAGCCCAATGAGTATTGTCATGTGCATATCGTGACCACAAGCATGCATTTTTCCTTTATGTTCCGATGAAAAATCGCAATTTGTATCCTCGGTTATTGGAAGCCCATCCATATCTGCCCGGAAAAGTTTGTACTTTCCATTACCATGAGAATATTCAACTAAAACACCAGGGAAATCGAATGTGTGGATCTTTAATCCATCAAGGTTCCCTAATAATTGCAGAATATACTCTTGTGTTTTTATTTCCTCAAATCCTAGTTCAGGTATTTTATGCAGCTCTTTTCTGATACTGATAAGATCAAACATCATATTATCCTTAAATTTAATTATAAAAAGATTTGTGAGTTGTTGGAAATTCTGTCAATCAAATCATTTACTTGACATGCAAACGGGTGCAAAATTTTCATAACTATCGTTAATAGTTGTGCCCCCGTAGCTCAGCTGGATAGAGCAGTTCCCTCCTAAGGAAAAGGTCACCTGTTCAAATCGGGTCGGGGGTACCATTTAAATCTAAACACAAAAGCCTATTAATACTACCTATTCAAGAACATCAATATTATTTTAATATAACAAATACAAACAACAACAAACAATAAATATTCGTTTATTAGTATTTTTTTGTTGCTAATTTGTTGCTAATTACAAATTTTGTAGGAGGAAGTTATGAAAATGAATGACAAAATTTTTAGCATTATTAGGGATTCTAATGCAGGTAAGAATGTAAAAATACGTTATAGAAAGACATCAATAGGTCTTTATAGTCTATATTTAGATTACTATCATGATGGTAAAAGAGAATATGATTATCCTAAGAAATACATTAAGGGAACAAAAGCTTCATATATCGAAGATAATAATACTCTTCAATACATACTATCATATAGAGATAAAAAACAATTGGCTATCTTACAAAAAGACACTGGATTAGAATCACTATCTGAGAATCTAAATGCTAACTTTGCTGATTACTTTAAAGATTTAGCTAATAGAAAAACTGGAAGCACACAAAGGAAATGGTTATCTGTATATCAACATTTGTTAAAATTCAGTAGTGGGAAAATCCTGATAAAATCAGTTGATAAAAAATTCTGTAGATCTTTTTATAATTATTTACATTCTGTATGTTCATATTCTACTCCACGTGGATATTTTAAGGTTTTTTCCGCAGCTTTAAATAATCTTGTCTTAAATGCTATTATCCCTAATAACCCTGCTAAACTAATTATGCAAGAATCTGAAATAAGATCTAAATTGAAAAAGACTAAAGAAAGACAAAGAGAATATCTAACGATTGAAGAACTTCAAAATCTAATTAAGACACCAATAAATAATCTTTTATCTAAAGATGCTTTCTTATTTTCTTGTTTTACAGGATTACGTTTAGGAGACATTAGAGAATTAATATTTGCACAACTTTCAAATGGATATATTGAATTCAAGCAACATAAAACGAATACAAATGAACGAATTAAGTTATCATCTTCTGCATTGCAGATCATAACAAGATTAAAAAGCAACAAAACTTCTAATAATGATAAAGTATTCCCTTTATACGAGAACAAAGCATTGAACAAACATTTGAAAAGATGGATTAAAGATGCCGGTATAAATAAAAAAATTACTTTCCATTGTGGCAGACATACATTCGCAACAATG
The DNA here is from genome assembly GCA_964578365.1 of uncultured Candidatus Cloacimonadota bacterium. GTDB lineage: Bacteria > Cloacimonadota > Cloacimonadia > Cloacimonadales > TCS61 > Tenebribacter. The sequence goes on along the minus strand of CAZOCS010000140.1, from coordinate 983 downwards.
TGCTTATCAAGTGATATTGATATTTATACTGTAAGTAAACTAATGGGACATAAAGATTTGGAATCAACTCAGATATATGCAAAATTAATTGATAAAAAGAAAGATGAGGCTATTGATAAACTACCGGAATTATAGGAAATGATATGAAAAATTTATTAACTGATATTTCTCGTATAAAATTTGACCTTAAGCTAAAGAAATCTGAAATATTTGAATTAATTAAAACTTGCAGGATTTTGAATATAATTGAATCAATAGAAATCAATGAGCAATTAAATCTAAAGAAGACGTTGACAATTCAATTAATTGATTCTTATATAAATGATAAAAGGGGAGAATACGATTCTTTAATAAACTTTAAGCAATTTATCGAAAATCATTTTCATACTATTCTTCTGTATCCACATGGCTCAATCGATGATAGGCTTAAGCATACAATAAACGAGTTTTATTTCAAAAATGAGTTGAAATCATTAAATATCTTAGATTTATATTATTGTTTTATTGATAATTACTTTGAAATTTTTGAGAGACATGAAAGTCAAGATGGAGTATATGATGTTTTTATGCCAAACCGTTTCTGGGATCATTTCATCATACAGTTGAAGGATTATGTTATTAAGGAAATTAAAAACAAGGAGATAGAGAGAAATGAAAAAAGGAAGAACACAGAAGCTTCAATTGTGTATAAGTATTTTCATCTAACTAACTTTGTTAAATATAGAGATTCAATAACAAAAAAAGATTCTAAATTTTCCAGAATTTTAAATGATTATTGCGATGATTATAATAATAATCTTTTAATAGAACGTATAATTTCAGACTCAACAATAATGAAATTTATAAAAAAATATTCTTTTACATTCCCTAAGAAAATTAGAGATTTAAAAAAACCTAGTTTGATGGGCATGAAAATGAACTTGAGAGATATAAATTGTATTCCTACTAATACCTAAATAATCTGAGCATTCAGCTAAACTTAG
>CAZOCS010000139.1:0-6161 GCA_964578365.1 uncultured Candidatus Cloacimonadota bacterium | reverse complement strand
TTGAGGGTTATATGAAAGAAATATTTATAGTATTTATTTTAGTATATTCGTTTTCTTTATTTGCCTCCCCTATCGATTGGAACACAACTGAGATAACTTCTCAGAACTATTTTTCATTTTTGGAAGAAAGGTTTGATAGTAATTTATATTTACAGATCCACCAAAAAAATGTGAGTAAAACACAGACCGATCTTGCGATATCATCTTATGTAAATTTTAAAAGTGCAATTGCAAACTTCTTTTCTAGACAGAATATCCCATCACACTTTCTGGAAATTCATACTCCGGAGTATCCTCCTAAACAACAAGCCAGCTTAAGTTATGATCAAAGTTATATTCCACTAAGATCGAGTTTTTATTTTAATCTTCTTACCGGTGCCGATTATTTCTCTAATCTATCTCGAGAAGAACAATATTCTTATGTCTATTATGGTTCAAAATTATTTGCAAATATTAACAACACACTTTATATTGATGGTTACTGGTGGACAGGGCATTTTAAAGGAGATGATGTTTTTATTAGAACGTCTCCAATATATGATAGCTGGTCACAAAATTCTGATGATAACACACAAACATCGGTAGACAATGTAAGTGGTAAGATCGTATATACAAAAAACTATGGTTCTCTTACTATAGGAAGAGGAACACATGTTATCGGTAATAACATTGGCGGCAGTGTGATATTGGATGATGCATGCAACGATTATGGATATTTCAGTGGAAAACTGGATTTTAATAAATTCTCAATTTCTCTAATGCATGGAACATTGATACCTGATAGTACAAATGTGGATGATCTGGGTGAACCTATTTACAAAGATTACAATGATAAATATATAGCAGTTAAGAAACTAGATTGGAAGCCAAATCCTAAGTTCCATTTTTTTGCAGGAGAAGAAGTAGTATATGGTGGTAGAAGTATTGATCCAAGTTATCTTCTTCCTCAAACATTCCTTCGTGCTACAGAGCATAATCTGCGCGATAGAGACAATGTTCTCATTTTTTGTGGAGTAAATTTGAAACCATCAGCTAAAAGTACGTTTTATATAAATTTTACATTTGATGAATTGAGCAGAAGTAAGATATTCACAGACTGGTGGGGAAATAAATATGCAATCCAGTTAGGAAAATCTTATCTATTCAATAAGACTAATAATACTCGTGCCACAGTAGAGTTTACAGCAATTCGTCCTTGGATGTATACACATAAGATACTTCATAATAAATACTCTCATGATGGGATAGGACTTGGTTTTCCGGATGGTGGCAACCTCATTCAGATAGCCGGAGAGCTCAATTATGGTTTGCTTGAATGCTTGTCTGCAAACATTCATAGTTCATTCACAAAACAAGGAAGTCTGGGAAATGATTTTAGTATTAATTATGAGACAAGGCCAGATAACTCTGCATCTTGGCTTGAAGGTGAGAATACTGAACAGATCGAGATAAGAACATTATTTAAATGGCAGCCGCTTACTCATCATAGATTAATTTTTGGTCATTCAGCTACCAAAATTGATGATAATGATCTTGAGCACAATTTAAGCATAAGTTACCAGGCATCTTATTAATATGGATCCATTTGTTTTCCTTTTTTCGGTGTTTCTGATAATTCTTGGAATGGGAATTTTACGTTCATGGAAAACAACTGATGTTAAGGAATTGAATTATTCAATTATTATCGCTTGCAGGAATGAAGAACAGAACCTTCCAAAATTATTTCATTCTTTAAAAAGCCTGGATTATCCAACCGAAAAGTTCGAGATCATAATTGTTGATGATGCTTCGACAGATGATTCTCTAAATTTGATAAAAGCGTTCTGTGAACAACAACCGAATGCACGTTTCTTCCATCTAAAAGAAAAAAATATAGAATATTTAGGAAAGAAAGCTGCGCTAAAACTTGCATCAGACAACGCAAAATTTGAAATACTTCTTTTTACTGATGCCGACTGTTCTCCAAAACCGAATTGGATAAATTCTTACAATAATTATTTTACAGATAAAACAGGATTTGTTGCAGGGAGCTATGAAGAGATCAACACTAGCAGTTTTAGAAGATTCTGCAATCAAATCTCTTCCGCAATCTATGCCAGTACGATCGGATTAGGATTTCCATTTAGTGCCGCCGGTGGAAATATGGCTGTTCGAAAAGAAGCATTTGAACAAGTTGGAGGATATGAGAAGATCAAACATAATATTGCTGGTGATGATAAACAACTCTTGAATCTAATAAATAAAACATCCTGGGAGATCAGATATAATCCGGAGATACTTGTCTTAACAGTTACAAACTCATCAGATTCACATCATAGAGATAAAAGAAAATACGGCAAATTTGGTATGTCTTCCAGTCTATTTCAAATATTCTCTATTTTAATCCTGTTGTTCTATTTGTATCTTCCATATAAAATATTTTTTGTAAAAGAATGGCAGAGCTTCTTTAGCTATTTTCTTGCAGCTATCCTTTTTTGGTTTGCTAATATTATAAAACACAAATATAAATTTGCACCAATAGATTTTATTTTCATTGTCATTTATCCATACTATTTAATTTATTACTCAATCTTAGGATTATTAGGAAATTGGAAATGGAAAAATTAATAAAGAATCGGTATTTTTATTTTATAAAGATCATCATAACATCAATAATTTTGTACTTCATATTCAGAAAGATCAATTTCCATCAATTATATATTTCATTTATCGAGTTAAAACTTTCTTCTATATTATTAATTCTTTTTACTGCAGGAATAAAAATATTTATCGAATATCTTAATTGGGGCTCTTATTTAAAGCTCAATCCAGACTATAAACCAAAAAAAATGGAAATATTCAGATCTCACATGATTGGACATGCATTACGTTTCTTAATACCTGGTGGTCATGCAGTTGTAGGAAAAATGTTTTATGTGAATAATGAAAAAAAATTATCCTTTATGTCGGTAGGAGTTGAGAAATTTTTTCAAATTTGGATAAATCTATTATTCGCTGGTTTTGCGGCGATCTTTTATTTCAGAAGCAAATTCATTTTACCAACGATCTTAGCATTTATTTTTATAATTTTTCTTCCATTCATTATATATCTTCTTAAGCATTTTGATAAAAAGAAAAATCTCGCCATATATTTTAAACAATATTGGAAGATAATACCCAGGATCTTTGCTATGCAAATTGTGTATATGTTCCTTACGATATTTCAATATTTCATTTTACTAAATAATTTTTTAAGTTTTCATATCTTCTCAGCAATTGTTTCCGTTCCTTTAATACTATTCTCTAATCTTATCCCTATAACTTATGCAGGTCTGGGATTACGAGAACAATTTGCAATTGAGATCCTATCAAAGTATAATATATCATCAGAAACAGCCATAACAATTTCACTAACTGTATTTATTTTTAATGTGCTTTTACCATCTTTGATTGGTTTGTATTTTATAATTAGTAGCAAACGTAAAGTAAAATAATCATACTTTTGTTTCTTCAATTCTTATTTTCACACCTTCCAGACAATTTCTACATATTGAGATCTGCTTTCTATCTTTTAAAATTTGATCTCTAACTTTTATAATATTCTTATTTTTCCAAAGTTTGTTTAAACTTGAATCCATAACATTCCCAACTTGAAATTCCCCATCTTTATCAAAACAGCAGATAGCAACCTCACCATCACAATTAATGACAGCATTTGTCCAAATTCTCCGGCATTGATTTTTAATTCCAAATTTCAATTCAAAATTATCTCCATTAACTTTATATCTTCTGTATTTTGGATTTTCAGGAAGAAATGTATTAATGTCATCTTTGGAATATATCTGAACACTTTTAAGTTCCAGGTTATCTACTTGAAGTTCTTTTGAAAGCTGCTTTATCTTATCAATTTCATGTTCATTATGCTTCATTACTAAGAACTGCCAACGTAAAAGTGGATTTGTTCTATTCAATTTCTTTTTTGCAGCTACTATCTTCTTCACACCATCAATTACTTTGTCCAATTTCCCATTAACTCGATATTTATTATAAGTTTCTTGAGTGGTGCCGTCCAAAGAAACTATCATTGAATCCAGCCCGGATTTTACAACTTCTTCTGCATTGTAGTCTATATTCCCATTTGTAGAAACAAGTGTGAACAAACCTCTGTCTGATGCATATTTCACCATTGCAGAAAAATCTTTATTTAAATATGGCTCTCCCTGGTTCCAAAGCACAACCATGAATGCAGTTTTTTCTATATCATTAATGATCTTTTTAAAAACATCGAACTTCATATAACCTTTTGTTCTTTTTAAAGTTCCATTTCCGGAAGGACAGAGAGGGCATTGTAAATTACAAATATTAGTTGGTTCTATCATTACCACGGGTGGAGATCCCCAGTAAATTGCTTTTTTCGTTAGTAATGAGATATAATAGGATAGATAAACTTGGACTGCATTAAATAATCTACTTAATCTAAAACTTTTCTTAAAAAACTTAATTTTTTCGTTTAACATAATTAATCCTTAAAGGACTTTTGCAAAAAAAAGATCTCATTGTCAAATGATTATATCAATTCAATAATAAAATCAGCAGATGGTTTTGTAGTAATAAAAAACCCCGCATTTCTGCGGGGTTTAGTACAAATTTAATTCAACTTAGAATGAGAATCCTAATTCTAATGTTAATGTATCTGCAAAGTAGTCATCTCCATCTGGCTCATCAAGAAGTTCTTGTGAGAACATTTTGTACTCAAGCTTAAGAATTGAGTCTTTTGTAGGAGCAAAGTTCAAACCGAAGAACATTTCATTTTCTTCCATTTCTGCATGTGTTAAGTAGCCTAAATAAGGTTTGATACCATTGAAGCCAGGAACATAATATGTTACAAAGTAAATATTCATGTCATCTGCAACTTCTCCTTCAGCATCAACAAACTGATTATTAATAAGTTGGAATTTAAAATTAACCATTTCTGCTGCTGTATAACCTAAGTCAAAAGCCCAGTTCATCATTCCATCAGCATCTTCATGAACACCAACCATCATAAGACCAGCACCAATGTCAGCACCAGCTACATTGTAATCTAAACGTAAACCATAATCTGCATAATCCCAATCGAGAACATTAGATTTGTTAACGTTTGTAGTATAAAGCTGCCATCCTAAGCCACTAACATTACCATCGAATTTAAGCATGAAATCATTACTAGGATTAATAAAACACCAGCAATATCCTTCAACAATATTGATGTTAGCAAATCCAGAAGGATTTAATTCCTTTACTAATGGAACTGCAGTTTTACCAACAAGAAGATTAACCATTGGATGAAGAGTAAACTTCTTGAACATGTGATTAATAGTGAAGTTATCACCAGGATATGCTGTATCTCTAAAGTTAAAATGGAAACCATAATCAGCTCCCCAATATCCAATACCTACATAACCTTGAACTAATCCACCATCTTCATCAACTGCTCCAGCATATCCAATAAGAGGATATTGCATATAAGCTTCACCAGAAGCACCAGCAAATAGGCTTGCTACGAAAACTAAACTAACTACTAATAAAATAATTTTTTTCATTTTTTTCTCCCTAGATTTTTTTTTTCACACATTAGTTAAAATTAATTAACTAAACTTATTTACGATAGTATACTCACTTTTTTAAATTATCACATTCTATTCTCATATTAATGAACATGCCTAAATGAATTTTATTCAATAATTGTGTCAAGAAATTTTTACTATGCATATCTTATCTAATTGCATTATAATAAGTTAAATCTTATGAGATGATTTCTTAAAATAACTTTTACATGAGCGTATCATATTATATTCCAATATGTTAGCTATTAGCATTGATTTCACTCTTTATTTATTTTTCTTACAATTGGTAGAAATATTATTTCAAGCGGCTTGGTCATTATATTCCCGCTATTATCAGCTGCTTGTATTGTAAATCTATATGATGAATAATTATTTAACTTTTGCTTAGAGCTGAAAATGTAGTGCTTTGAGTTCTTACTTATGACCTTGATATCCTCAATATTTCCCGTCTCAACTTCAATTAATTTTGTTTCAATACCGTCTTCTAATATGATCTCAGTGAATATTACTGAAATCCTTGGTTGAAAAGAATTAACTGAAGATCCGGTTCGTGGATTTGATGAAATAACTTCCGGT
>CAZOCS010000138.1:0-6177 GCA_964578365.1 uncultured Candidatus Cloacimonadota bacterium | reverse complement strand
CATTTTCCAGATCTACATCCAACATGATCGTTTCATTATATTCAGGGATATTATTGTTATCATCATGTGCTTCAAACGAACTTAATACTAAGTATGGGCCACCTGGAGGAATTACTGCAACATCATCATCATAAAGTGTTTCTGTATTAAAGCCGGAAACAACCATGGTGCATATTCCTGCAGAAAGTCCATGAGTGATAGTAATATTTCCATTAGAATCAGAAATACCGTAATAAACATCATCATTCTGTGAAAGAGCTACTATCGCACCTTCTACCGGAGATCCTCCTGAAGTTATAGTTGTGGTAAAATCTATTCCCATTAGAACAGCAGTATTGGAAAGTGAAAGTTCTTGAGGAGTTGCTGTTCTTACTTGAAGTGCAGCATCACCAAATATTGTCCAGTGCTGCATCTCATCTAATCCACCACTATAATCTTCTACAACCATAAGTATAGAACCGTTTAAGCATACTGCACCATAAGTTGTTTTCTGAACATCAGTAGTTATACCGTTTTGTCCGGGATGAGCAGCATAATCATATCCACCGATAAGAAGGTCGTTAATATAATCTTGACCTCTCATGGGAGGAGCCCAGCTCATATTGATAGTTGAGGCTAACATACCAACAGCCCCACCACCAGATTTATGTAACCATGCTTCTGCAAAGCACTCATTATTTTGGAAATTTCCATTCACACAGGCTACAGAAATAATAAATGGGAGCTTATCTCCATTTGAGAGATTATTTACAGCTGAATTATTGAAACCTGATGTAACCCAACTTGTTGTTGAACCATGTCCGCAATAATTAATTATGGTAAGTCCTTCATTAACTGGACCGGAAACTGAGGTCGAAGGAGGATTCATATATGCCTCTGCTACTTCGGTATAAGTAAATGGTAGCAGTTTATCATCTTTGATAACATCAATATGAATGTAATCCGCTTCTCCATCATCACCGATTCCAGCTCCTTCGTGTGAGCCAATACCCAAACCCTTACTATACCAATCACCACCGATCTCAGGAGTTTTTTCATAACCTATTGCTTTATCTACCTGTATAGTAACTTGATCGGCACTACTTGCAGAGAATCTTCCAACGATCAGATCCGGATAGTTATCACCACCAACCAAACAACCCAAGGTTGGATCAGTTGCTGTTCCGCTTATTGTTGTACCGGAAATATCTCCCCAATCTCCCACAATCTGAACATAAAGGATGTCGTCATGGCTGGAGAATTGAGAGCTTACAAGAGAGGTAATATTTGTTCCCGTAGCTACTTCTTCTACATAAACTGTGAATCCTTTTTCTCTTTTCCATTCGATGTAGGGAAGTATAGCTGCTGCATCACGAGGTGTATGAACAACAAGGATAGAACCGAATTCATCCAACTCATTTTCAAATCGGGTCTCGGCGTAATTAATAAATACAGATCTATAAAGTGAATTCATCGCACTTGTCATTCGTTGTGGTGTACTAAGAATTGGATTTACAGGAGTTGAACTATTTTCTGTAAGTTTTATTGTAACATTTTCATAAACTCTTAATAAGTTACTTTCTGCATTATATTGGAAAGGATATACATAAACAATACTACCCCTAATATCGCGAATAATAAAAGGTTCCATTGTTTCTGAAATATTTCCAGGATAGAATTCATCAGTAATAGATGCATCAGCAATTTCATAAGGGATCGAAGATGGATCTTGATTACGGTAGATAGTTCCGCGAGAAGGTAGAAGCGGATAGCTTAGTTGATATTCAACATAATCATTTGCGATTATTTCGGTTGTTACATTTTTTGTGTCTGATAGTTGTACAGCTGCATGAATGAAAGGAAGTTCTGCAAATCCATTTTTCTTTGTTGTTACGCTGTTTTCAAAATTGATTGTAGAATAAGTCACACCATTTTTTGTAACTTGTTCTAAACTGTAATTCTCGAGATCAAAATCTAAAGTGATCTCAGCATTCATTGGCTGTGAAAAGTTTACATTATATCCGCTTACAGCGAATAACAATGTGCTGTTCAAAGCCAGGATCAAGATCATAATAACATATAATTTACTATTTTTCATAAAAGTTCCTCCACTTTTTATTTATTTTAATAGAATTATCTTTTTAATACTAGTGTATCTTCCACTGTTTCCATCATTAGAATCGAAACCATTGAAATAAACTCCACTAGATACACTTTTACCAGCATCATCTCTTCCATCCCAAACCACAGAGTGATGTCCAGCTTGTAGATTTTCATTAACCAATGTTCTCACCTTTTGTCCACGAATATTATAGATCATAAGAGATACTTTGGAATCAGTTTTTAAACTGAATTTAATATTTGTTGAAGGATTGAATGGATTTGGGTAATTACCAATTAATTCTGTAACCATTGGCAGATTTCCATCTGTTCCAGTATTGGTTACGTTTAGAGTAACAGGTACAGTTGTCTGTTCACCAAGTCCGTCTTCTATGAGCATTGAACTTGTATATTGTCCAATTTCTAGTCCATTAGTATCAAAACTTAACGTTATTTCATCCATTTCTCCGGAAGTTAAACTGCCGTTTGCAGGATCAACAACAAGCCAATCAGGTGAACCGGTTAATGATATGGTGTAATTTAATATTCCACCACCAATATTTGTAAGCTCAACGGTTTCCTCACTTATCTCATCTATGCCCAGTTCAATATTTACAATATTTGGATTCACATTAATAATTGGAAGTGAGGCAATTGCAATTTCGGGGAAAGTAATAAAGTCGATCTGTACGCAATCTGTTCCACCTGTAACACCTTGATCTTTTACATATCTCCACTCTACGGTATGAGTTCCTGCAGAAATCGGGTATGTCTCTTCTCCCCAAGCTACATTTCCGCTCCATTGTTCCATCTGCGTATTATCAATATAAAATCTGAGGTAATCATAATTTAGTTCGGAAGAAACTGTTCTATAAAAACTGATATCTCCATCGGATAGAACATCGAGTTCTAATACTAAATTAGATTGAGCATTATGTCCAATTACACCAGATTTTGCAGAATATGAACCTTCATAGGAATCTATTGTAATTGTCCAGTCAGCATTACCGGAAAACTCCCATGGAAAGGCTGTGAAATTACCACTCTCAAAATCTTCAACAATTATACCAATAGATTCTGAGAAGGAAGTACTAAAATTATAGGATCCTGATGTGATAGATAATTGGAACGTTACGCTTGTACCTACAGGTATTGCTGAATCAGCAGATATCTCAAAAACTGCATTAGCATTGTTCTGTGCAGCAATCTGACCAACATCAATAAGATCATTTTCTATTGTTACATCACTGTTATCACAAGTAAGCTCAACAAATGCTACAGGAGAAATTGCATGACCAATGTTCTCTGCAGTGATTATTATATTTGCATCTTCTCCCGGATCAATAACTCCATTATTGTTGCCTGAAACATCACTTACAACAAATGAATTTGAGAATAACTCAGGAGCATTTATTGTCATATCGAAGGTAGATGTCCAATCATCCTGACCAACACCAGACGCCACGATCGTAAATATAACATTGTGTTGATCGGGTACATCATCTGCAATATCCAGAGCAAATGCATCAGCAACAGTTACTATCTGTTGAGATGTCATATCGCCAAAAGTGTTATTATCAGATGTAATATCTATATAATCATCTTCTTCTAAAAGAACTGCAGTTACACCATTAGCTGTTACAGTTCCCACATTTTGAAGAGACATATCAAAAGTAATACTTTCATCAAAATCCGGTAGAGAGTTTCCATTACCCAATATATCATTAACAATATATGATTCAAAAATTACAAAAGGTTCATTAGAAATGACCAATAATTCAGAGTCAAAGCGATTTTTATTATGTGCAATAATTGAAACTGAGATTGTTTCTGGCATTGTTACTACTTCAAAAAATTCAATAGTTGCATTACCGCTGTCATCTGCAGTGCCATTCCCGATCATTTCTCCATTTTGAATAAGTCCAATACGAGCATAAGGTGCATCAGTTTGGAAATCAATTTCTGTTGTTCCCAATGGAATACTTGCCTGGAAAGTAGCTGTAATATCTTCCGGAATTGCAGACCAAACATCCAGAGAGGGATCTCCAAATAATATAAGTTCATAGTAAACCCATCTAATATTGTCATTTGAGCACTGGGCTGCATTATCCTCTTTAGAATCAGCATTCATCGGCCCAACCTGTGTTATATCTTCTCCAAATAATGCATCAAAGAATTCTCTATCCATTAATTGAGAGCTGGAATTTGTTCCACCAGGTACATACCAGCCATAACGTGAATTTCCAACAAAAACTGCGCAACCGTTTTCTATAGTAGTAAATTTTTCTGCAATACAGTCCTGCTCAAAAGCTGCAGGTAAACAGCCCTGGCTGTAAATAATAAAGTAGTTATGATTTGTACCGTTTGCAGTAATGTTGGTGTTAGTAACATTACTATTATATAGCTTCATATTGTATTGAACACCTGAATGACCCAGATGGTTAAGGAGATTGATCCCACTATTCATTTTAGTAAAAAGTTGGCTGGTATTCCAATATCCATTCATGTCATAAAGAGTATCATTAGTAAAATTTGCAGGAAGTCCGGCAGTAGAATAGCCATTGAAGTATCCACCTGTAACTATTTCATTTTTGTAGACTCCACCATCTGTTTGAGGGTTATTATTAAGTTCTTCACCAACCATTAAAGATTTTTCAAGATCAGTAATAACAGGATTTTCTTGATACATCATCTGTTTATTAATTGCAGCTGCGAATTCGGCAGAGTTTCCTGCAGAGATCCGTCCAAGATATACTTCACTATAATAATCAGCTTCAACGTGCTCACCCCATTTGTTGTCTCCATCAACGTTCCAATCTGGTCCTGTACCGGTTCCTATTCTATCTAAACCGGAAAAATACAGATCTGATGGAATATTATAATCTTCTGTACCATAGGAATTGACCCAAAAACCTCTATAAGGAACTATAGAGGTATCACCACCCAGAAGTATATATTCAGCTCCTAAATTTTCATAAGCATCAATTATAAAATTTCTTACCTTTTCGCTATTGTCAGCTCCAGTGTATTCAGTGTAGATCTCGTTAGTTGTTTTTAAGAAAACATTATAACCTTGCCCAAGTTTGAATTCTACAAAATCAGAAAAGGCAGTTTCATAAGTTGAATTTGTGATAATAATATAATCATAAGTAACTTCACGATTTCTACTTGAAACAGGATAGGTTGCTACTTCTTCCGGGTTGCAAACAAGCTGCTTAACTCTGTTTTTAGTTGAAGAATCATCACGATAGAATTTTTGGAAAGATGAACTTGCCTGTGTGGTTTGTTGTGTTTCAATAGAAATAGTGATGGAGCTATGATAAAGAAGCTCTTTAGTTACAGCATTATATTGAATCGGAAAAAGATTTAGAAGAGCAATTGAATGTCCACGAAGGAATTGAGTAGTAACTTCCGAAAATAATTCAGCAGGATAAAACTCATTCTTAGAATAAATTTCATTTGCTGGTTCTTCAAAAGAAATTTCACCTTCATAACTAATTGGATAGGGTCTTTGTCTCGGGTAAAAATTATAAGAGCCCGTTACAAGCTCAACATGTTTATAACTAACCTCCACACTAACAGCTTCTTCTCCTGCCGGGATGATGATCTGAACTGGCAACATTGGCACCTCTGGATGTCCCGGTTCATGATTGTAGGATAACCCGTCTATTGTGATCCTGTCATAGTTATCGATTTTTTTGATTGTCGGTTTTTCAAATGTGAACTCTTTTTGAATAACTGCTGCAGAAAGAACTGCACTCATAATTATTAAAATCAGAAAAATAAATAAAAATCTTAGTTTCATATATTAACCCCTTATATAATTTATTTTCCTAATATAAATGCAATAAGGGTTCCAAAAAATAATATTTAATAGATAAAAAGCCCAGTTCAACAGAGGCTGTACTGGGCTCAATATCTATCTAATCACTCAAGAGCGATATAGATGAACGATTTATTTCAATAGGAGAAATAAGTTGCTTCGCAAAATATTCCTCATTTCAATAGGAGAAATAAGTTGCTTCGCAAAATATTCCTCATTTCAATAGGATCATTTTCTTAACGCTGGTGTAATCACCGGCTATATCAGATACATCG
>CAZOCS010000137.1:0-6191 GCA_964578365.1 uncultured Candidatus Cloacimonadota bacterium | reverse complement strand
GTCAGTGTTGGTTTTTCAGCCGTATATGCCTGATATAGTAGTCGGCCTCGATTATCCAATCAGGAAATATTGTGACGTAGAATTACCGGAAACAGAATTTTATACGAAGCTTGAATATAATGTTCCTCTGACTATTCAATCGGCAGCTTGGTGGAAAGAGTTGTGCCCCGAAGTGAAATTTTTTGTGCCTATTCAGTGCTACGACCTTGATCAATTCAATATCTTTTGGGATCGAGTGGGCGGATTGGATCATGATGGTGTTTCCATGCCAATCAGGAACTTGGGCACGCCAGAAATTGCGCTGTTTTTAATTAAATTTTATCAGCTCGGAATTAAGCGGGTGCATCTTCTGGGAACCTCTCGGTTCTTTGCAATTGCACTTTGCGCTTACATGGCGCGGCATGTGTTTGAATGGGTTTCGCTTGACGCGAGCACCTGGAGGGAAGCGGCTGATAACGCAGGCTTTTTAAACCCGTATGATTTATCCCGCGAAAACCTGGCATCAACCGTAATAGCCGATCCTGAGACAGACAACGATTGTACCTGCCCTTATTGCACAGGCCTCAGCTTCTCTCAATTAATAGATTTGCCTTTCAAACAAAGAGTTTTCCTACTGCGACAACACAACTGGTGGGTATTGGAGCGCGCATTCCGTGAGCTTTATGATCACAGCATTGACATCATTCAGTTGGAAAAATTCCTGAAGACCAGAAGTAAACATCCGGCCAAGGTTGATGAACTTATCAATATCCTTTCCCTTGTAGATATGATGAAGGATTCTGACATTAGCCTGCTCCAAGACATTATCGGTATTGGTTTGATAAAACGAAAATCGACATTCAGGCTGCAAACCGTATCTGTTTGACGGCCAACATTAAAAGCAGAACGGAACAAACATTTAAATAAAAGGATAATGAAAAGCAATTATCCTTTAATGAATTTTCTAAACAGGGGGAAACATCATGAAAGTAGCACGTTTTATCAAACCATTAACTGTAGCGTTTGATATTGCAGTTTTTGAAGAGGTCAGACGCATCACTGACGCTGAGCAGATTAGCATGGGGGAATGGGTACGAAAAGCCGTGAACACAGCTTTGGAGACACATCGACAACAGGTGGGCTTATGCAATGAGCAATAATAAAGATAACGCCTTGCAATATCAAAAAATGGGATTGCCCGTCATACCGTTAAAAAGCCCTTCAATGATATCGCCCGATCTGCCTCCGAAACAGTTTATTCGTCAATGCAAAATTCCCTTGATCAATTGGAAAAAATTTCAAACCCAGTTACCTACCGAACAGGACGTGATTGATTGGTTTAACAGGTGGCCAGATGCGAATATTGGTATCGTTACCGGAAAAATTTCGGGAATCGTTGTCTTTGATCTCGATTCTGACCATGCCGTGCAATATGCTAATGATGAGGGAGGATTCCCAGATACACCAAGGGTTAAAACAGGGAAAGGATATCATTGTTATATGAAGTATCCTGGTTTCGTCGTCAGAAACGATGTCAGGAAGGAGTTAGACATCGATATTCGTGCAGATGGCGGTTATGTGGTAGCCCCGCCATCTCTGCACGGTTCGGGTAGCCATTATGAATGGGAGGACTGTTTGTCGATTTTTGATATAGAGCCAGCCCTCTGCGAGCCCTGGATGATCGATTATCTGAAAGACATCACAAAAGATTCAAACAAGTCCGTGAAAGAAAAATCTCCTAAACCTTCTAAAACTGTCAATACAGCGAGTAAAAGCAAAGCCCAAGGTGATTATGCGGAGATCCTGAATAACGGTGCTGTAGAAGGCATGAGAAACTATACAGCCACAAAACTCATCGGACATCTGTTCGGCAAGGGTAATGAGGAAGCTGTGGTTTGGGAAATGGTTAAGCAGTGGAATAGCAGTAAAAATAGCCCCCCACTTGTTGAAACTGAACTTCGAAAATCATTTGATTCTATAAGAAAGCTACACGGCAAGAGTGGAAAAAAGGAACCAGAAAAGAAAGATATCGATGTTAAACAGTTTCTGGATACCCAATCAAAGGTTGCTGCAGAATACGATGAACAATATTTCAGGGTTCCCTTTGCTGGTCCTCTACTTCCTATCATGGAATCGAAAATGAATGGTGGTTTGATTGGGGGCCGGTTATATGTGATTGGTGGGATACCTTCTGCAAGTAAAACAACTTTGGCCAATAATCTGACTGACAACATATGCCTGAATGGTCACCCGGTTTTGTTTTTCAGTTATGATGATGGTCGTACCGAACTTCGTTACAGATCTTATTCACGTTTTAGCGGATTCGATATTGAAGAGTTTAACAATCGTAGGCTCTCGAAATCGGATGTGGAGGCCATCTACCGCAATGACTCAATTTCATCTATCAGCAAATTGAAATACACGGTTCAGGAAATATTGAAGGTTGAGGATTGGGGCCAGTTAATTGATAAAATCCATGTGCGCCATAAAAAATCACCTGTGGTCATGATTGACTATCTTCGCAAAGTGAAAACCGAAAGCAACCGAATGGATGAACGCTTACGGGTCGATGAAATTTTGTCCAAGCTAACTGAAATGGCCAAATCCCACAACATTCCCGTCCTTGTGATTTCTGAGCTGGCCAGGGATTCATATAAAACAGGTCAACGTTTGAGCATGGCATCATTTAAGGAATCCGGTGCCATCGAATATGAGGCATCATGGTTAGGCATTCTGGCAGCCGTGGAAGATGATGGGGCTGGCTATAAACTTAAAAATGATTGGGAACGTATTATCAATCATGATGGGTATATCGACCTGATCGTGTTCAAGGCAAAGCGTGGCACCGGTGTTACTGGCAGGATATCGCTAAAGCTGGATAAATCTCATATGACTGTCCGGGATCGAATTGCATCAACCAAGGCAGATACTGTGACCCAATTGAGAAAGGTATCAAAATTCGACTAACAGGAGGACATCATGGATGAAAACAAAGAATGCATATGAAATATTTTTGAAAGTCCGAGATTATTATAATTCAATACCATCACCGAAATACCGCAACGTCAGCATTAAATTCCTGAAAGATAATTTTGAGCAACTACAGCCGCTGAAGATTGATCTGGGACAGGACAAGGCATATCAAAATCTTATTAATGCCATGTCCCAAATTATTGCGAAGGTAGAGAAACAACAACTCCTTGCGAACCTGCCTAAAGGTAAAATTTGGTCTAATTACTCTGAAAGAGGCATGAACAAGGTGATTCCACCAGTCTATAAACGCAAAGGGCAGACATTCCCAGTGGAGTGGAAAGATAAGTGGGGGTATTCCTGTTATGTCAGCAACGGTTACTGGGGCACTAAAAATTATCGTGTAATGGATGCCCTATCATACATATTCCTGATGAGGATCGGCGGTAATTGTATGCCAAAAGGATTTACCCCGATTTTTGATGACCTGTATGAAATAGAACAACGGGAAACCCAGTTGAATAATGGACAAAGTAATACCATCCCCATAACCACTAACCATTACATACGCTTCACTGACGATGATTTCAGAAAATGCACTGATCTGAAATTAAGCTCTACGGATATCATGAAACTGCTACTGGAAACATCCAGAGTGGAATTTAAGTTAACATTTCCTGTAAGATTGAAATCAACCGGCTCAAAAGAAAATACCCATCGCATGAACTATTACAGCAGGTTTTTTGAATTAGGTGTTGAAGATTTGAAGGTCAAAAGCGATGGTGTTGTCATTGCCCGACGTTATCAGGTCGTTTTTAATACCCTGCTTGGTGAGCTGTTCGTGAATAATCTATTGGGAAAGTTCAACGATAAAATTGATATCGGTTTTTATCTGCTGCCGGACTCTGCCCAGATTTTTTATCGACGGGGACTCTTGAATAATAATTATGGGGAAATAAAATTTGGACTTGGAACCATAGCTGAATATACCGGACTCAAGGACAATAATCTGTGGAATCTTGCTGTGACCGTAGAGACCAATATTCTAAAACCGCTTAAGAAATCTGGTTACATCGATTCTTACGAAAATATTGGCGATGGCCCGAAATCTCCCAAGTATCTTGTTAAAAGATCTGGTCCTGGCATTATTGTAAAATCGAGGGAGGAGGCAGGGTCGGTAAAGGATGAAGCAGGGTCGGTAAAGAATGAGGCAGGGTCGGTAAAGAGAAATCGATATTAACTGGATGAAATAGTTAAAGATCCGAAAAACACATGATATTATATGATATAATATGGGCGTCAAGGCCTCCCTGGCGGGAAGCCTTGCCTGAACCATTTTAATTTTTTAGTTGATTAGCTATTAATGGATAAGAGCTAAAGCAAGTACATGTATTGAAGTATATTCGATTGCTTTTAATCTAAGGTCACGATGGATGAGTTGAGATGAAAAGCAAATAAATCAAATTTAAAATGGTCAAGGAGCATATAGGTGACTGCTGCTTTTTTAGAATTCTACAAATTGATCATGCTTTTTAACATCATCTCTTACTTGAGACCCATTACAATAAGCGCTCAAATATGAAAAAACATCCGGTCACCGTTCGCGGATTTCCAGATTATAGCGGGACAAACGAACTGCCTAAAAAACCGATCTCAAAAACTTTTTGCATTTTCCAAATCACTCGAAAAAATTTACAAACTATTTTTTCAGTCGGTAATTCTCGAATTCAGACCTGATATCCCTTACCAATAGATCTCCCACTCAGGCGGTTATCAGCGCGTTTGGGATGGATATATTTCTTATTTGCAGACGGTCAGGATCAAGGATACCGGCTGTATTATTCAGTTTAGAAACATGAAACGTAACCGTGGACTAATGGTCGGAGTGTGCAGTTTTGATTGGTTGTTAATATCCATGTCGATTTTTTTTATTTTTTTTGTCACACTTTCTAAATATATTAGTCTAAATAGAAAAACACACTTACTGAAGGATTGTTTAGATGGATTCAAATTTGGAACAATACGTCAGGCAGGCAAAAGATGGGGATCTGCAGGCACTCGAAGAGGTTGTCTGCGGTATTCAAGAGAAAATTTACGGGTTGGCATTGCGGATGCTGGGTCACCAAGAAGATGCAGAAGATGAGACGCAGGAGATCCTAATCAAGGTGATAACACATTTGAGTGACTTTCGTGAAGAAAGTGCATTCAGTTCCTGGGTGTACAGAATCGCCTGTAATCACCTTCTGACTGCACGGAAAAAAAGGTCCGAGTGCATGGGTTTGACATTCGATCTTCTGGAAGAATCGCTCTCTGACGGAATCGAAAATAAGGAACCTTTGACTTATTCAGGACCGGAGCGGGATGTCTTGTTGGAAGAAACCAGGCTCGGTTGTATGCAGGGAGCTCTTATCTGTCTGACGAGGGAAGTGCGAATAGCCGTAATTCTTGGTGAACAATATGGGGTAACCAGTAAAGAAGGTGCTTTTATATTGGATATCACTCCTGAACTGTTCCGCAAACGCCTTTCCCGCGGCAGGAAAAGTTTACAGAATTTCATGCATAAAAACTGTGGTCTGGTCAATACCAACAATGCCTGCAGGTGTCACAAACAAGCCGGAGGACGCTTGAAAAATGGCCTGATCGATATGACTTTTGTTAAAAAGGAAAATGCTTCAAAAGGCAGATCTGAAGCTGTGGCCCATTTGAAGGAATTGGCTGAAATCGACCGTACTGTTGCGATGTATCGTAATTATCCAGAATATCATACTCCAGAGTCGTTTACTCTTATCATGAAAGATTTGATAAATTCAGGGAAATACAAATTCTTTAATGCATAACACCGCTTTCTAAAAAATTAATCATAAGGAGAAAAAATGAAACAGCATAATTGTGAAAACTGTCGTTTCAGAGCACGATACGACCAGAATCAAAGATCCATTATAGGTCGTTTGTGGAGGTGGCACATAAACTGGTGTCCCGGTTGGAAAAAGTACATCACCTCATTACCGGATGAAGATCGAAACAGGATTTCACGAACATACAATCTGAAAAAATATCAAAATAGAGACGAGACCATCGGAGACGAATTGCAGGAGCAGACTTCGAACCATCTTCAGTAATTTATTAAAAAATTTTAGAACCAAAAACAAAGGAGAATTAAACAATGAAAGTATTGGGTATTTCAGGGAGCCCCAGAAAAGAAGGCACATCAGGGACTTACAAGCTTGTGAAAACCGTTGTGG
>CAZOCS010000136.1:0-6217 GCA_964578365.1 uncultured Candidatus Cloacimonadota bacterium | reverse complement strand
AAAAATATTGAATCATTAAGCTATAACTTAAAATGGAAAATTATAGAAATTGATTTTAGAGAAAATGTTATTGACACAATAGGGGGTCATTTTAAAAAAGTTACTCATTGTTGAAATTGATCCTGAATAGCTCAGCGGTAGAGCGGGTGGCTGTTAACCACTAGGTCGGGGGTTCAAATCCCTCTTCAGGAGCCATATAGAAGGCTTCCGTTTTTCGGAAGCCTTTTTCTGTTTGAACTAGCAGGTGGATGTTATCCGACAATTGCCAGACTGGAATTTAAATCTCATGTATTTGTAGAAATCAGTTTTTTATTTTCAGGTATTTATTATCTGTTTTTATTTTCGAGATAAAGTTAAATAAAAAGCCGTGGAAATCCACGGCTTTTTTATCAATTTGGATTATTTGATCTCGATTTTTTTAGCCGGTTCAGGTTCTATCTTTGGAATTGTTATTGTAAGTACTCCATTCTTGAATTCAGCATTAATCGATTTCACATCGCACTTCTCTGTTAGTGCTATTGACCTTTTATAATTCCCACTATATCGTTCGCAACGATAATAGGAATCTTTTTTCTCTTCCTTCACTTCTTCTCGATTTGCTTCGATAACAAGGTTATTGCTATCAATTGAGATGTTTACATCTTTCTTGTAGATACCAGGAAGATCTGCTTTGATCTGATAATTTTTTTCATTCTCCACCAGATCTATAGCCATTGTTCTTACATTTTCATTAGCTTTATCATCTTCAGAGAAATTATCAAAGAATTTATCAAAAGCTGATACCATGGGGAAATAACTCCCTCTTCTTCTAATTGGAACGTATCTCATAATAACCTCCTCTAATTTTATTTTCTTAACGCTCACACAAATATAATAAGCGAAAAAAAATAGATGTCAAATAAAAGTTAGCAGTTCTCGCATGAGAGTGCTAAAAAAAAGTTATTTTGGTTTTTTGTTGCGTATAGAAATTAAATTTTGTTTATGTCACTTTTCATAGGAGGTTTGAAAATGTTATTAAATTGTATTAAAGAAAGATACAGCGTAAGAAAATTCCAAAACAAACTAATTGAACAGGAGAAAATAGACATATTAATGAAAGCCGCACAACTTGCTCCATCAGCACGAAACATTCAACCCTGCAAATTTATTGTGATACAAGATGAAGAAAAACGAGAAAAGTTAACCGATATCTGCAAAGGGAAAAATTTTGTTTCACAAGCTCCTATCACAATTGCAATTTGCGCCAATAATACCGATTACATTATGACTTGCGGACAGGCAGCTTACACAATAGATGCAGCTATTGCCAGCGAACATATTGTTTTACAGGCAGCTGAAATAGGGCTTGGCACTTGTTGGATCGGAGCATTTTCTCATGATGAACTGGCTGAACTAATTAATCTACCGAAAGAGTATAAAATTGTTACAATATTACCTGTTGGATATCCTGCAATTGAAAAAGGGAAAAGAAATCTGAAATCTATTGAAGAAATAGTTTCGTACGATAGTTATTAAATGAAATGAAGACTTCCATAACCTTGGCAGCATTCATTTTTTAAATTCTTTGTTTAATCTATTATTTCTATTTATCTAGTAATTTTAACATCCAGAATGTGGATTCTAAAGCAAGTCCGTCTTTTGATCGTCTATTCTCACCAAGACCCATATGTGAACCGGTGATAAAATAGGAATTATTTTTCTCTTTTAAATATTCTTTAGGAAAAAGATAAGTTCCATCTTTCTGCTTGAATTGTTCTAAATGCTTTAAACAACTTTTATACCATTTACTTTTTCTAGCAACCTTAAACGGACTCATTAATATCATTCTTATAATTATGTTCTGCTTATGAAATTCATCGGTATCAAAGCCGAAATATCCGGGTAACCAGACATTCCAACCTAACACGGTATAACGCTTAACTCCTGCCATAACAATCCCATAACCTTCTGGGATCTTTTGATATTTCTCATTTAATATATAGGAAATAATTTGGTCTATTTTATCGGGGAATTCATCATAAAATGCTGAAAATGCAAGAAGGTCATGTATCCAGGGCAATTGAAATTTTCCATCTATATATAACTCAGGATCAATAAGGGAATGTTTTTCAAATGCACTTGAAATTCCTTTGTAGTTTGCTTTATCTACAAAAATTGAAAAATCGTTGTTTTTGGTAAAATTATAGATATTATTGATCCGCTCACGGATAAATCCATTAACTGGATCAATGTCTTTAAAACCAGAAGCGGATAGAAAAGATGCAATAAGGTTTTCATAAAAGAAATCAATAGGATTCTCAATTGGTTCTTCCGATTCTGTTTCAATACTTTCCTTAAGCCACTTTATGTATGATTTTGATGAATCTTCTAATTTATTGAAACCTGCCTTAATTCCCATGAAGACAAGTTTGCCCATTGCATTTTCGAAGCAGTAATCATAGCTGCCATGAATGTAATTTAACCTACGCTTATCTTTTAGGCATTTCATCCAATAATGAGCTTTTGGTGTCTTCATTAATTGTGTTCTTAAAGAAGAAATATTGTAATCTGATTTATCATCAGCAAGTTCTGTAGCTGTGCGATATCTAATTATCGCATCTCCGTTTTCAAATAGCCAGTCAATTAATTCCTTTCGATTCATTCATTTCCCTTTATGATAATAATAAATTCTATTTAATTTACTAATGTATTGAAAATAATATAGATATAATGTCAATAAAAAAAGAGGTGGAAGAAATCCACCTCTTTTTTTTTGATCTATTTGAATAGCTATTTTAGTAGAATACACTTCCTAACAGATAGTTGTGTATCAGCTTGTAATTTATAAAGATAAACTCCTGATGAAACGTGATTTCCACTGTTGTTTTTCCCATCCCATACTACATTATAAGAGGATGCAGATAACTCTTCATCAATTAGTGTTTTAATCAATTGTCCCTTAATATTATATACTTCCAGGGATACTTTTGAATCTTTTTTCAGGTTGAATTTAATTGATGTCTCAGGATTGAATGGATTAGGAAAGTTACCAATTAATTCAGCTATATCATTAGGATCAGGAATTGTGTTGTTTGGTGAATTAGAAGCAGTTTCACCACCAGAAATGCAGATCACTGTTCCATCTCTACCACCACATACCATCTCCCATGATCCATCCGATGCAATATCCGGAATTCCGGCAATAGCATCGCAAGCTGATCCGATAGCGGTTTGAGATAGGATATTACCATTTGCACCATCTAAGAAGTAACCAAAGTTGCTGCCAAATAATGTTCCCCATACAACATCGTTGATACCGTCATCGGTGATGTCACCGATCTTATCTACTACCCAGGGCTGATCGGCCACAGGTTGTAACCAGATATTTTCACCAGTATAGCCATCGATAACGATTGCATTATCTTGGGAACTTCTAGCAATGGCAATATCAGGATGTCCATTTCCGTTAACATCGTTCAATCCCTCAAACCTGATGATCAATCCAACTCCAATCGAGCCGTTCCATTCCATCGAGCCGTTAAAAGAATTTATTCCATAATAGTTTCCACCGAAATCTCCGGCAACTACATCATTGATTCCATTTCCTGAAATATCATATACTTCTGCCAGAGCCCAAACAGAGCTTCCTCCGGTTGTGAATTCCCAAAGTTGAGAGCCATTAGAACCATCAATTCCCCAAACTATGCCTTCGGTTTCGCTGGAATTAGATCCTCCACCAATTACATCGGGAGTGCCATCATTATTGATGTCGGATATACCGATACAACTGAATTTTGGTCCAGCTTCATAAAAATCCCAAAGAACGTTTCCGTTTGTTCCATCTAAACAGAATATTCTTTGCGGTCCGGTTCCTGCTCCGTCATTTCCGGTAGATGCAAGAACATCCAAAACATCGTCGTTGTTATAATCATAGGAAACATCAACTTGATAAACCCAACCACCATCACCATAGTTATTTGTGTGGTATACCCAGATCAATTGTCCGGTTTTTCCGGAAATTGCACGAATTGATCTATCGCCACCTGTTGTTCCAACAACAACATCCTTTTTATCGTCACCATCAACATCATCCGAGATGATCAATCCATTTTGGGAGTAAACATTACCAGAGTATATCTCATGTTCCCAGATAATATCTGCAGTTACAGATGAATTACCATTGAAACAACGTACAAAATTATCTTCAGAACAAATGATTACATCATCAACCTCATCACCTGTAACATCAGAGATGGGAGCAATAGCTTTTGGAGAATTATCATAACCGGTATTAATTTGATATTGCCATAATTGTTGACCTATTGGATAGGAAGAATCATCTCCATCTCCATCGAGAGTAACGCTAACCATTGGAGTTACAGTATCATTACTATGAATTGTGCAAGCTCCGTTATAGCTTATAGCATCATCAGGATTGAACCATATTCGCAAATTATAGCTTTCTGTAGAAGGTATAATAATGGGAAGTTCAACTGTATCATCAACATAATACTCAGTAATATCAAATTCAAGCTCATTTATCTCCAGAGCTTCATCTCCCTGATTGCTTATCTCAACATATCTTCCGGTAATAG
This sequence comes from uncultured Candidatus Cloacimonadota bacterium, assembly GCA_964578365.1. Lineage (GTDB taxonomy): Bacteria > Cloacimonadota > Cloacimonadia > Cloacimonadales > TCS61 > Tenebribacter. The sequence goes on along the minus strand of CAZOCS010000136.1, from coordinate 1,643 downwards.
CACCCATACGTACTGACCCGTAGTTAATTGAACTTGGTGCAACTACAATTTGGGGTCCGTCATTTACACCATATCCACTTAAAGAAACTTCTTCAATTGGATGAACAGGATCATTTGAACTGATCTCTAAAGTGCAGTCATAAGCTCCCCATGTAGATGGATTGAAGAATAGTGTAAGATTCTCTGTATCACCTGGTAAAACAGAAAACGGCAATGACTCATCAGTGTAGAAATCATCCAGTGTGAATTCCATTGAAGTTATGGATAGTTCTGCAGTTCCAGAATTGGTAACTGGAAGTTCGATAGATGCTGATTGACCAATTGTAGTATTTCCAAAATCATATTCATCCCAACCTAACTGAATAACAGGTGCACCAGTTCCACCCAGATCTACTTTATAGAGATAATCAAAACCACCTGATCCATTATCGCAATACCACATATACTGACCATCAAACACTATACCAGCAGGATCAACTCCTTCGGAAGGGTGTGTTTCTAACAGTGTACCGGTTACAGGATCCATCATATATAGAGCATCTCCCCAGTAATCAGCTATCCAGAGATTATCATTTTCCAAACAGATATCCCAGGGCTGATTATCTGGTGCTGCGAATTGTTGAATTATAGCTCCCGTATTATCTACCTTATAGATCTCACCATCAGGATCGTAATAAGCTGCTACCCAAAAATCACCATTATCATAAGCAATACCAGACATATAATGGGCTGGAAGATCGAATTGAGATAAGATCGCCCCAGAATTGATATCTAATTCAATAGCTGCAGCCGGAATAGATGGGCTTGTTACGTGATCTGTGATCCAAAGGTTTGTTCCATCCCAAGTCATTCCAAAACTATCACCAATTCCGGCATTAGAAAATTGAAGCTGATAGCTTCCATCGCTTGGATCTATTTGATAGACTTCATTTCCATTCGCTCCATAAATACCGCAATAAAGATAATTACCATCAAAAGCTAATCCGGATGCTCCTTCTGGTATCGAGTAAGTTTGCACAATTGTCCATTCAGCTGATAATAATACAGACATCAGCAATAATAAAGTAACAATTAATTTTTTCATTTTTCCTCCGTGTCTTTGCTTGTCTATCCCACAAAAAGGGGAAGCAAGTCAGACGTTTTTATTTTTGTTCAAATTCTTCTAAAGTCATAGATCTATTCCAATACATATTAAAAATTTCTTTCAAAGTTTTTGCCAGATCAGAATGCCTGATCACCATTGAGGTTATGCTGGATTGAGGAGTTAACCGGTTTTCCAAAGAAAACATTACAATACTTTCATCACAGATGTGGATCTTTAAAGGTAATTTATTGGTAATTCGAATCTCTTCTCCAGCTTCTTTATATTTCTTCATTACTTGTAAGAATTCTGGCTTATTTGAATCTGTTGTTTCATAAATACCTTTATACGAAACTCCTTCTTTAAATTGAATGCGGTTTTCAGGATTATCAGAATGATTGAAATTCATTGCATAAGGAGCTTTACTAAAAGAAACTACTTCATGTTTTGCATTACGTTCCAAAGTCCGTATCTTTTCCACTATTCGTGTTTTATCACGAATAACTTCAATATAATCCAATGGATTTGTGTTGTCTTTTTCCGTTAAATATATAGGTAAAAG
>CAZOCS010000135.1:0-6238 GCA_964578365.1 uncultured Candidatus Cloacimonadota bacterium | reverse complement strand
ATTCTTTGACATAATTAGTTAGTCGTACATAAAATCTAGCAGTATAGGCTAAATAGTTTGCATTATTTTGAAAAATCGAGGTATAAAAATGAAACATTTTCTTTTAATTATAGTATTAATAATGTTCATAACCCTTTCAGCTCAAGAATGGAATAGAAACGGTCCATTCTCTGCACATGTTATTTCCCTGGCAATTGCCCCATCAGACACAAGTGTTATTTATGCTGGAACTTATTGTGATGGGGTCTATAAAAGTATAGATGTAGCAGAAACTTGGATTCATTGTTCGATTGAGAATTTACCAACATGGGAGGATTCTCTTGATAATTCTCCTACCTTACCATGCTGGTGGTATGGAGATTATTATCCTGTTCAATCAATTGCAATTGATCCTACAAACGCTGAACATCTCTGGATTGGAACCGGAGGGAGAGGATTATTCGAGAGTATTGATGGAGGAATAAATTGGCAGCAGGCAAATGAAACTTTACCCGATTCTCTTGATGTTGATCATATTCATATAAATGAAAGTAATCCTGATGAACTTTTTATTGGTGCGACACCACAGTTTGTTGGACCTCCATTACCCTTAACAAATGGTGGACTATACCATACTATTGATGGTGGAAATAACTGGGAATTAATTGAAGGCGTACCTCATGGAGATACATATCGTATAACTTGTATTACTAATGAACCAGGAAATGAAGAACATCTGTATGTTGGAATAGACAGTGGTGGTGAACCTGGTTTTTCCTGGGGATTAATGGAAAGTATAGATGGTGGAAATGAATGGCAAATAGTTATGGATGATTTTCCAGTCTATGACCTTTCAATAAATCCCGATAATAATCAGAACATGTGGAGTATAATATACACAGGATTTGGTGATTGGTTATTGGCTTCTTCAAATGATGGAGGTTATTCATGGATACCTGATTACGAATTATGGCACACCAGTTTGTATGCAGATATAAATTATAATTTATATGTAGCAGAAGGATGGGAGAATTCAATATCCGGAAATGTTAAAAAAAGTAGTGATAATGGTAATACTTGGGAATATATTGATACTTTATTCACCGGAAGAGGAGTTAGTCTTCGTAATCGCTGTGAAGCCAATAGAGAAAATACAAATAATATTTATTTTGGAACAATTTGTGGCATATATAAATCTGATGATGGTGGATTTAATTGTTGGTTAGAAAATTATGGTCTTAATAATTCTTATATAAAGGAAATAGAATCACATCCTTTTAATCCTAATATTATTTATGCTGGTGGGAAGCAAGGTTTATGGAAAAGTACAGATGGATGTATTTCCTGGCAGCAGGAAAGTGATGAATTAACAAATTCTATCAAATTTGATCCGCAACATCCGGATACTCTATATTATGGAGGTCAAAACCTAATGCGCAGCTTTGATGGTGGTTTAACATTTGAAGATATAAGGCATGATGTAATTGGAGATATACTTGATATTTCTATTGATCTACAAAATGCTAATATAGTATATATTGTTTCTGTTTATTATGGTAATAGAGTTTATAAAACAGAGAATTACGGAGATACGTGGAATTTGATCCATGGAGGAAGTGCAGATTATCCGATGATTACAATTGATCCTAATTATCCTGACACACTATATTATGCTAATTATCGAAGCGTAGATGGAGGAACTTCTTGGGAAGATTTACTTTCTTCTTATGAAATTATCGGTATTCATCCTCAAAATTCAAATACAATTTACTATTCAAATAGAAATACTTTAAAAGTCTCTTATGATTGGGGTGAAAACTTACAGACTTTAGATACATATTCAAATTGGACAACTCCTGTTCCGGCTATAGGTAATCTGGTTTTTGATATGAATAATCCGGATAATATGTTTTATTGTACACCTAATCATGGAATTCATTATAGTTCGAATGCAGGTGAAAATTGGCTAGTGTTAGAGGGTAATTATGATAACCGCACATTGGATTTTATTCCTGTTTTAGATGAAAATAAAGTTTATGTTGCAACGCATGGAGATGGAGTCTGGACTGGGGAAAATATATCTGTAAGTATAGACAATTCTATTTTACCGGAAATAATGCAATTGTCTTTGCAGAATTACCCTAATCCTTTTAATCCACAAACAAATATAAAATTCAATTTAACTAAACCAAGTAAAATAAATTTATCAATTTATAATATAAAAGGACAATTAGTTAAAAAATTAATTAATGATAAAACATTTCAAAAAGGAATTCATTCGATAATCTGGGATGGTAAAGATAATAATGGAAAAGAGGTTAGTAGTAATGTCTATTTATACACATTACGGATAAAGGGAAACTCAGTTTCAAAGAGAATGTTGTTGTTGAAATGATAATCGAGAAGATGAGAATTAATATTAACCGACCTTACATGGTAAAGGTTAAATTACAATTACCAATCTCATAAAAATCAACATATATTCATTATTTTGAGATCAAGTGTATATGTATAGATTCTCATATTTTCTCTAAAAAATGGAGAGAAAAATGAAACCATTAAAAAAAAAAATAGTAGTAATAACATTAATTCTGCTTTCTTTTGCTGCATTAACGAATGCTGAAACAATCTATATTAACAACCGTCAATATGATAAGATTGATGGACAATGGTATCAGATTGAAAATGACTATCAATATGAAGTAAATAACTCAGTAATTACAGTTAAATTTCATGATAATGTAACTCAAACTCAGATTGATAGTGTAAATATTGCTCATGGTTGTAATGTGATTAAGTTTAATATTCTTGAGTATTATGATCTTGCGATACCCAAAAATAGCGATCCATTAGAAGTTGTACAAGATTATCTCGATAGTGAATTAACGGAAATTGCAGAACCGAATAATTTTGGTGAATTTTCATCTGTTCCTGATGATCCCAATTATGATGATCAATGGCATCATCATGCTGAACCTATTGAGTTTGGTATTGAGAGTTACAAAGCATGGGATATAGAGACTGGAGATCCTAGTGTAATAATCGGGATATTGGATAGTGGAACAGAAGTACTACACGAAGATTTGGAAGGAAACATTTGGGTAAATCCAGGAGAAGATTTAGATGAAGATGGTGTTGTCTGGGATATGGACGATATAAACAATATAGATGACGATGAAAACGGATATATAGATGATCTTGTAGGTTGGGATTTCTTTAATCATGATAATGATGTAGATGGTCGATATTGGCATGGTACGCATGTTGCTGGTGTTGCAGGCGCAGTAACAAACAACGATACCGGAATTTCTGGTGTTGCAGGTGGATGGGGTGAAGAGAATCCAGGATGTAGTATGCAAATTTCAGTTGTTGGTGATCCTTCCTTTAGTTCAGAAACAATCACCGAAGCTATACTTTATGCAGCTATGAATGGTGCTAGAATTATTACCTTGAGTTTACGTATTGGAGAGACAACTGCAATGAAAGAAGCAATTGAAACAGCGTATGATGACTATGGCTGCTTTGTAGATTGTTGTTCACATAATCAAAATTATGATTATCTGCCGTTCCCAGCTAATTTTGAATTTGTTTTTGCTGTTGGTGGAAGTAATCAATATGGTTTAAAATACAATTTATCCAATTATGGAGAAGGCTTAATGGTTGTTGCCCCTGCAGTAGATATATATAGCACTCTATTAAGTAACACCTATGGTTATAAGGATGGTACTTCAATGGCTGCACCTCAAGTTGCAGGTGTTGCGGGTTTAATAGCTTCTATCTATCCGGAATTTACAAATATCGATATCGAAAGTGTGATTTGTTTAACTGCAGAAAAATTATCATATTACACTTTTGATGAAGATAAAGAATATGGGACATGGAATAATTATGTAGGTTATGGTAAACTAAATGCTGAAAGAGCACTTGGGATTTCTGGTATAATTTCATCATCTATTACTCTTAATGAAGGTAATTATATTTTTGGAGAGGAAGTCACTGTTACTAATAATGCAACTCTTACATTGGCAGATAATTCAAGAATTTATTTACTTGAAGGAGCCGAACTCATTATTGAAAATGGTGCCAATATTGTAATAGGGGATAATGTTTTATTCTCCACACCGGAAAGTCAAACAAGTGGTATACTCCGTATAAATGGTAGTGATCCTGTTGTATGTAATGATCTTCAGTTTTATAACTGTGATCTGTATACAAATAATACAGAACTTGAAATCCTCGGAGGTAACTTTACTAATTCGTATATAGAGCACTTAAATGAAACTCTCATTCTTGATGACATTGATTTTGATCAATCTCATATTTTTGCAGAGAAACGCTTAATTCCCTCACTACAATTTTATGTAGATATTCAGAACTGCTCGATCCAGAATTCTGATACATATGGTGTATGGATTTCCTTATATCCAAGTTTTACCGTTAGGAACAATAATATAAGTAATAATGATGGTGCTGCTCTTCACCTTTATTCAAATACCGACGGTTGTATTGAAAACAATGATTTCAATTTTAATGGTGTGGGTATCAACATCAACAATACAGAAACTGAAATTATCACATATAATGAAATCATTGAAAATGGAGGTTATGGTATTGTTGCTGTAAATAACTCTAACTGGTCACTTGTTGGCGTTAATGACAGTCCATGTCAAATCATTGCTAACAATAATGATGATGATGCCGAAATCTATTTCACTAATACAAGTTTGCCTGATGATGTTACTTACAATAAAATTTATGATTCAGACTTTAATTCAGAATTTATTCATTGTTATGGTATACCTCTAACAGTAATAGATGTTGAAGACAATTTTTGGGGTGCTGCGATAGGTGGAAATTCTCGAATTCCAGCATCAGACAATTTAACTCCTTTTGCATCTTATGACTTTACTCCAGTTTGGAATCCTGGTGTTCCACGAGGTGGTGAAGAAGGAGATGCTGAGTTATTGTATCTTTCAGGAAAGGATCTTGAAGTAGATGAATATTATGTTGCAGCTGAACAAACATATAAAGATGTAATATCACTTTATCCGGCAAGTAATTACAGCAAGATGGCTGCTAAACAGCTTATGTCAATAACTGAAAAAACTAATCAGGATTATTTTACTCTGAAGAATTACTATGATACTGAACCAAATATGACTTATGATGAAGAAATGATAAAAGTTTCTTCTTTTCTTTCAAATCAATGTAATATCAAAATAACAGAGTTTCCTACAGCTATTGATTGGTTTGAGGATGTTATTTCTGATCCACCATCACAAATTGATTCTGTTCTTGCTGTAATTGATTTAGGTCATACTTATCTGTTGATGGAAGAAAATGGGGACAGAAGTAATTATGTAGGTAAATTCCCTAATCTTAAACCTGATTCTTGGGAGGAATATGAAGAGAATACAATTCAATTATTAAATGATCTTTTCGGTGAACCAGAAATAAAGCCTGACGAAGAGCCGTTTATTGATATAATTCCTGCAAGTGTTATTTTACATCGTAATTATCCAAATCCTTTTAATCCCACAACATTAATATCTTTCTCAATACACGAAGAAAGTAATGTAGAATTGACTATATTCAACATCAAGGGGCAAAAGGTTAAGACACTTATTAATTCTAATCTGGATCAAGGAACTCACTCTGTTGTTTGGAATGGAGAAGATGAATTAAATGTACCTGTTAGTACAGGAATCTATTTCTATAAATTGAATGTAAATGGTAAAACAGAAGGAACAAAGAAAATGCTGCTTCTTAAGTAATACAACAAACCCAGCTTGAGAAATTCAGGCTGGGTTTTATTAAATATTGATTTATAACAAAGCTACTAGGATAAGTAAGTTAACAAGAATATGACAAATTGTTGCAACTTCTCCAATTCAGAATATAATCTTTAGTGATAGTGATCTTATTAAATAAATACTCCACAAACTCCAAATTATAGTTTATAACGGCTCATCATATTTAGTAAAAGAGATACTGTCATTCTGAGCATTCTAACGGTTAAATAGGTTATTTCTTAAATTAACTAGAAACTCACCTTGAATATGATTTGAAAAGAATGCTAAAATGTTAACAAATTCAAACTATTTATTATTATAATTTATTTTAAAACAATTAAATAACAACTGTAGTTACCCAATCAAATTCTTTATTTAATCGATATTTACAAGAATAAGTAATAAGTTTAATAAAGCAGGAGGATAGAATGAATAGATGTTATAGTACCGATGCTGAAGGATATCCC
>CAZOCS010000134.1:0-6247 GCA_964578365.1 uncultured Candidatus Cloacimonadota bacterium | reverse complement strand
AGATCTTCCAAAGATACTTAATCATACTCTCGATACACTTGATCTGAGCAGAATTATATGGAAACCTTGGAAGTGTATTGACTTCTCTTCATAAGTTCAAAGAAGCCTATGCATATCTGGTAGAGAGTTATGATTTCTTCAAAAGCTTGAGTGCTAGTAATGAGATGATCGAAGGAGCATTAAACCAGGCTTCTTACTTTATAGAAACCAGAAATTATGAAAGTGCAAATTATTATTTAGATTCTGCACAGAAACTTGCGGAAGAGATCAATAAGGAGTCTTCTTTAGGAAAATGTTCCTACTTGCGGTCATTACTAGAAAAAGAGGATAGAAAAAAGGCTTTGGATCTACTAAAAGTTGCTATTGAGTATTTTGTGAAATCAAATAGTAATATCGAATTGGCAATAGCAAATTATGATTTTGCCTCTTTGCTTTTGGAAGAAGAAGATTGGGAACAAGCATTAGAGATACTAAACGATAATATAAAACTGATCAAAGGATTGGGTGCTATCAATATTTTGGAAAGAAATGAAATATTGATCAAAAAAGTTACTAAAAAATATGCTGCAGAGCTTAAAGAATCTAAGTTTCAGGAAACTCTGCTGAATAAGTTTTATGAAATAACTCAAGAGCTTAATGATATTACTGATTTTGATGCAATGATAGATATCGCCTTAGATAAATTAGTAGATTTTGCAGACGCGGAAGGTGGAATATTTACACTCTATAACAATAAAATGGTAAAAGATTCATGGGAATATGTTATCTTAAAAGGAATTACGGCGAGAGATGATGATCTTTCAAAACTAATGAGCTTGATCGATGAAGCATATGATGAAGGATCTAGCCAGAATTATAAACAACCACACTTTGCACCGGAATATAATAATATTATTTTAATCCCGCTTATTGTAAGAAATGAAAAGAAGGGTATAGTGTGTCTTTTTACTAAACATGGGTCTCATTATTTCACCGAAAGAATGTTCAATTTAATAAGTGCACTTTGCAATCAGATAGTAGTAATTGTAGAAAATATTTCTTACGAAAACCTGCAAAGATCTCATGAAAGTATTCGTGAAGAATTAGCATCATCTAGTACTTTTGCCAATATAATCGGAAAAAGCAAGAAAATACAAGAGATCTTTCGAATGATCGAAAAGATAAAAAATACTCCCACTTCTGTTCTTTTGGAAGGACCAAGCGGGACAGGGAAAGAACTTATTGCCAGAGCTATTCATTATAATAGTAATAGACGTAATAAAAAATTCGTAGCTCAATATTGTGGTGCACTACCGGAAACATTATTAGAAAGTGAATTATTCGGACATATAAAAGGATCATTTACCGGAGCAACACATGATAAAAAGGGACTTTTCGAAGTGGCAGATGGAGGATCATTCTTCCTTGATGAAATCGCCGATATCAGTCTATCCACACAAGTAAAACTATTGCGGTTTTTGCAAGAGGGTGAAATAAAGAGAGTTGGTTCTACTCAGACGCATAAAGTAGACGTGCGAGTGATCTGTGCCACGAACGTTTCTTTAAAAGAGAAAGTAGATAGCGGTGAATTCCGGCTGGATCTTTTTTACAGACTTAATGTTATAAAGGTCGATGTTCCCTCTCTGAAGGAAAGAAAATCCGACATTCCGCTTCTAGCAGTTCATTTCATGGATAAATTCTGCCAGAAGATAGATAAAAAAGTTAATGGAATTACAGAAGAAGCTATGAAATATCTCATGAATTATAGTTGGCCCGGAAATATACGACAGTTGGAAAATGAAATTGAAAGAGCTATTACGCTTTCAGAAATAGATTCTTCAATCAAACCTTCAGATCTTTCCGAAGAAATTTTCCATTATAAACAGCATACAGAAACAGTTCACTTATTAGAAAACAGGTCAATGAAAGATGCTGTAGAAAAATTGGAAAAAGAGATGATCTTAGATGCTCTTGAAAAATATGATGATAACCAGACAAAAACTGCTAGAGCACTTAGCTTAAGCAGACAGGGCCTCATCAAGAAAATGCAGCGTTACGGAATAAGAAAGTAATTTATTAAGTAAATAATTATCACAAATTTTATTAGGATGGTTCATGAAAGATCAATTTAGCTTTGTTGCGCTTGATATTGAAACTACAGGTTTTGATTTTAAGGAAAATGAAATAATTGAGATCGGTGCAATTCGCTTTGAAAAAGGTAAAGAAAAGGATCGTTTCTCAGTTTTTGTGAAACCCAATAACCCTGTACCGAACTTTATTAAACGTCTTACGAATATTACGGATAAGCAACTTGCATCAGGTGAAAACCTTACAAATGCACTTACGTCTCTTATGGAATTTCTTAAAGATGACATCGTTGTTTGCCATAACACTTCTTTTGATATCGGGTTTTTAAACACTAAATTAAAAGAAAAAGATCTTCCAAAGATACTTAATCATACTCTCGATACACTTGATCTGAGCAGAATTTATTTACCTTTTATATTAAATCATAAATTGAGTACAGTAGCAGATTATTTTCTGATAGATGTTTCTAATGCCCATCGAGCAATATTTGATGCTGAAGCAACCGGTGAAATATTACTTAAACTTATCGATTTTATCTTGAAAAATATACCAATGAGGATCAATCACAGGATATTTGAAGTATCTGGTATCCAGTTAAAAAAAATTGGATTAACACGATTTTTAGAGAAAATTGTAGATTATCAAAAAGAGACTGCGCTTCTCACAAAACAGAAATCCGGTATTGATTTTCATAATAGAAACTATATTGAGCACAAACCTATGAAGGTTGAGGAGCTTTCGATCGATTCGGTTTTTGGTATAGACGGTGTCTTTAGCAAGCATTTCGATAAATATGAATTACGTGAAGGTCAGATCGATATGTCAAATGCAGTTCTGGATAATTTTGAAAAAATGGAATTCTTGTTGGTTGAAGCGGGAACTGGAGTTGGAAAATCTTTGGCTTATTTGATCCCATCAATAAAATATACACATAACGAGAATAAGAAAGTTATCATTTCTACAAACACAAAAAATCTTCAAGAACAGCTTTTCTACAAAGACCTACCTGTTGCAAAAGATTGCATTGATATTCCTTTTAAAGCAACACTTTTAAAGGGTAGAGGTAATTATATTTGTGAGAAGAGATGGTTGGAAACGGCTCTTGATCTAGATAAAATAATTTCTTCCGAAGAGGTAAGCTCTTATTTGAATTTGATAGTATGGAAAGAGTTTACTAAAACGGGAGATATTTCGGAAAATAGTTCTTTCAATGTAAATAGAGATAGAAGAGTATGGAAAAAAATTTCTTCTGATAGCTTTCTATGCCGCAAGAAGAGATGTCCGCACTTTAAGAGTTGTTTTCTGATGGATATTAGGAGTAAGGCAGAAGAATCAAATCTCGTGATCATAAATCATCACTTGCTTTTGGCGAATATGCAAAGTGAAAATGCCGTACTTGGCGAATTTGATAATCTAATCATCGATGAGGCTCATAACCTGCCGCATCTTGCTCCAGCAGAACTTGGCATCAGCCTTTCCTACCCCGATTTCAATAATTTCTTCAGTCAGCTTCATTCTGTTTACAATAAATATCAAAGTGGAATTCTAGTTAGGTTACGAACAGATGCAGTGAAAAGTGACTTCCCTTCTAAAAAGGAATTACTCTTAAGAATAGAAGAGACAGAAAAATTAATTGATGATAAAAAAGATATTTTTGCCGATTTTTTTAAACAGATCGGTGATGTTGTTCATGAAAAAGGTGGTTATGGAAAATTACGAGTAACAAATATGGAAAACCACGCTTTTCTTACTGAATATCTTGAAAAGATCATTATCTTCTGGCAGGAATTTTCACGAAGTTTTATGAGTGTCAAAAACATATTAAGTGATGTGAATAAACAGCGATTTATTGAGTATGATAGACATAAAGAAGCGCTTGATAGTATTGTTAACATGATCTCAGAATATCATAACATGCTATCAATAATGCACAATCCAGAGTTCAAGGATTTTGCTTTCTGGATGGAATCTTTTCAAACCAGCGACAAAAAATATCCTTCCGGTGTGTTGGTTTATTGCCCTTTGAATATAGATCAGATCTTTAATGATAAATTATATTCTTCATTGGAATCGGTTGTTTTTACTTCTGCCACAATTGCGATACGGAATAATTTTAAATATTTTGCCAATCGAATGGGATTGAATCTTCTGGAAGAAGGATTTGTTAAAGAGCTGGTTGTAAAATCTCCATTTGATTATCAAAAACAAACCATGGTGCTGGTAGCCGGATTTCTTCCGGATCCAAAAGATAAGTTTTTCTCTTCGCAAAGTATAGAGATAATACGTAATGCTGTTGAAATAACAAAAGCTGGAACAATGGTTCTTTACACATCCTACAAAAATCTTAACGAAGCGTATGATACATTAAGTGAAGAAATGTACAGTAAAGATATTCTATTACTCACGCAGGGTAAAGGACTAGGACGTACTGCAATGTTAAAAGAATTTCAGAAGAATAAGAATTCAGTTCTGTTTGGCACAAATTCATTTTGGGAAGGAGTAGATGTTCCGGGTGAATCTTTACAATTACTTGTTTTATATAAATTGCCTTTTATGGTTCCCTCCGAGCCCATTGTAGAAGCTTATCTGGAAAAGCTGGAAGCTGAGGGAAAGAACAGCTTCATGCACTATATGCTGCCGAATGCTTTACTAAAATACAGACAGGGCTTTGGCAGACTTATCAGACACAAAACTGACCGTGGTGTTGTTCTGGTTCTAGATAACAGGATCTTCACAAAAAGATATGGTCAATATTTTAAGGATACGATCCCTGCGCGTACGTTCATACCTCAAACTGATATCGAAATATATGATCATCTTAGTAAATGGTTTAAAAACAGACGATAAGGTTTTACTGAATATATTCATTTTTAAAATTGCTGGAGTTAAGCGATGAACAAAAGTAGATTAATAATTTTGTTACTTATAATAATTAGTTCGACATTAATTGCTAGTAATTCTGATTTTGAAATTCTGAATAAAAAATCATTTTTACATCCTCACATTTCCCTTACATGCGGCATCCAGTTAGGTTTGGGAAGTTCTCGAATAAACCTAAAATATTATAACAATAAAATGATTTTCGCTGTTAGATATACAGATTATGATATTTTTTATATTGGGACAAGACCATATCGAGAAGGAATCACAATAAGTCATAATGAACTTTCAATCACGATCAATAAAGTTTTCTATACTCCAGATACTAACATTCAATGTTCACTTGGATCAGGATTATTATATAGAATGAGAAATGTAAGAGATGAAAGGATCTCTTATGAAAATTGGACTGAAAAAGAAATCCAAGACATTGGCTTACCAATCGAATTAAATTTGGAAACTTTTTTAATCCCAACTCATTTTGTTATAAATTTTGGATACAAAGCTATTATATATAAGGAAGAATTCTATCAAGGATTAATTATTGATATCGGAATTTGGTTTGGAGAACGAGTAAAAGCTAAATGAAAAAAATTGTTATTGTATTTGCTTTTTTATTATTAATAACTTCAATATTCTCTATTGGAAGTCCAGATAGCACAAAAGAAAATACATCTAATATTACCTTATCTTTAGGAATCGCAAGTGGCGGATCAATAGGAGTTGGTAAAATTAAACATTTCGAGAGAACAACAAAGGAAATTACTTCTAATTTCCATTACCAGAAGAATTCTGACTACTATGTAGCTGGAGTTTACGGTCAGATAACTTCATATAGAAATAAACAACGAGTAGGATTTTTCACTCTTTTTATGGCAGGATTAGATTACACAAAGGGACAAGAATATCAAAATCCAATTTTTGGGATTCCTGGTGGATCCGATGAAGATGATTATGATAAAAAGAAGTTTGAGGGGATATTTCCCAATTTAGTAATAGGATGCGGTTATAGTATTAAACTGTCACAAAACAAACGGATGTTAATCTATTTGGATTTGGGTATTAAGAGAACATTTTCAAATTTGAATTTATCAGTTACTTTTTAATATAAATAATTACAAGTAAAGCAAACATTTAATGTTGGCTTTGTGAAGTATAAAAACATACCATTTCCTGTTTTCGATAATTAACTTTGCGAAGGTCATAAAAACCCAAGGAGTCCTAAACCTTCGCGAGGACCTAAATTTAATTTATCTTAGTCAACTCCACTCAACCCTATCTCTGCTACAGATTTATCTAA
>CAZOCS010000133.1:0-6289 GCA_964578365.1 uncultured Candidatus Cloacimonadota bacterium | reverse complement strand
AAAGGAAAATATTTCCATTCCTGAAGGAATCTATATTGTTGATAAGATCAGTCGGGATTTTCTGGTTCGCCCCATGGGAATTTTCCAACTGATAGATTACGTTGGCGTGGATGTTTGCAGCTTCATAATGGGTGTGATGAATCCTTATTTGGATGATGAAGATTTGTACAGTCCTGAACTGCATAAAATGCTGAAACTGGGTGTAAAAGGCGGACAATTCTCCAGTGGAGCCCAAAAAGATGGTTTCCTGAAATATGATGGTGGAAGACCGGTTGCAGCCTATGATTTTGAAGCAGGTAAATATGTGGAGTATTCAGATATTCAAGCTAAATGCGACGAAAAAATTGGTGCAGCTCCAACCAGTCTAAAACCTTGGAAAGCTGTTAATTTTAATAAACAGAAATCTGAAATCCTAGCAGAATATTTTCATGAATTGAATAGAACTGATACTTTTGGCGGTAAACTTGCAATCGATTATTTAAACACTTCCAAACAAATTGGTAAGAAGCTTGTCAGTATGAATGTAGCTCAAACTGATGAAGATGTAAACACTGTTTTGTTAACTGGTTTTTATCATGCCTACGGGCCAATCAATAACTATTAAGAAGGGAGATTATATGAAGAAATTAAGAAGAAAAGTATATATGGCAGCAGGTAACAACACCATCTCTCTTGGAACCGGAAGAAAAGAATTCAATCCTAAAAAATCTCGACCTGGCCTTGAACATTATCTTAAAGAAGCTGGAAAAACAACACTCGAAATGATCGGTGGTGCACAGAACGTAGATGAAAGTGTTGTTGGAAATTTCATGGCGGCACGTTTTAACAAACAGGGACACCTAGCAGCTTTAGTACCTATGATCGATGAAGGTCTTCGCTACAAACCGTCCAGTCGTGTAGAAGGTGCTTGCGCTTCCGGTGGATTGGCTTTAACAGCTGGAATTAAATCAATTCTGGCCGAAACTGCTGAGGTCGTATTATGTCTCGGTGTTGAAGTCCAAAATACGATGAAAGCGATTTATGGAGCGGACGTGCTGGCAGGTGCCGGTTGGTTTGAAAAAAGAAAAGATGGACATGCATATTTCTTCCCCGGACAGTTCAGCAACAGAGCAGGTGCATATTACGAAAAATATGGAAAGGAATATGCCAGAAAAGGAATGGCAACCTGGTATAAGAACGCAGTTGAGAATGCCAGACTTTGTCCTACAGCACAGGAATATCACAATACTACAGAAGATCTTATGGCTGTGGGGCTCACAGAACCGAATGGTAAATTCTTTGTAGATAATTTGAGTATTTATGATTGTTCAAAAGTTTCTGATAGTGCCAGTGCAATTGCAATTATGTCTGAAGAAGGTTTGAAAAGATGTGGAATCGATAAAGAAGATGCTATTGAGATAATCGGTTACGGACAGTGCGAAGAAGATCTAACTAAAGAACCTGATGACCTGACTTGCGTTAGCACGATCAAGCATACCGTTCATCAAGCTATGGAAAATGCCGATATCACTAAAGATGATCTGGCAACAGTTGAATTGCATGACTGTTTCTCTATTGCCGGTATTTTGGGAATGGAAGCTCTTGGTTTTGCAGAGCCGGGAAAAGGTGCTGGTTTTGTAGCAGAAGGTAATACTGCCAGAGATGGCATTATTCCTACAAATACAACCGGTGGTCTGGTTGGTTGGGGACATCCGACAGGAGCTACTGGAGTTCATCAGGCAGTTACTATTTGGGAACAACTTACCGGAAAAGCAGGTGATGCTCAGATAGAAATTAAAGAAGAAAAACCTTACGGTATGACAATAAATATGGGTGGAGACGACAAAACTGTAGTTTCCATAGTTTATAAAAAAGCATAATCTTAGAAGTCAGATGAATATATTACGAAATCGGTGCATATTTGTACCGATTTTGTTTTGACCTCATCCTGCTGTCTTTCTCCTAATTCACTACGCAGAAGAAAGTACATAAGAAAAACAAGTAGGATTTGGAGGTTAATCAAATTCTTAAAAGCAGATACTCCTCTCATTGATAGGATGAGGGCCGGTGTGAGGTAAAAAATGATGAGCAATAAAATCACAAAATTATTTAATATCAAATATCCTATAATTCAGGGTGGAATGATCTGGTGCAGCGGAGCCAAATTAGCAGCTGCTGTCAGTAATGCCGGTGGATTAGGTTTGATCGGTGCCGGATCAATGTCTCCAGATCTTTTGCGGATTCACATTAGGAAATGTAAAACTCTTACCGATAAACCTTTCGGAGTGAATCTGCCGCTTTTGATGGGAGATGCTGAGGATAAGATCAACATCATTATTCAAGAAGGTGTGAAGATCATTTTTACTTCAGCCGGCAGCCCGAAGAAATGGACACCTTACTTAAAAGAAAAAGGATTAAAGGTTGTTCATATTGTAGCAGCATCAAAGCATGGAATTAAATGCGAAGCAGCAGGAGTAGATGCAATTGTAGCCGAAGGTTTTGAAGCCGGCGGCCATAACGGCAGAGAAGAAACAACCACAATGTGTTTAATTCCAAAGATTACACAAGAAGTTAGTATTCCAATTATTGCTGCAGGTGGAATTGGCAGCGGCAGAGCGTTAGCAGCAGCATTTGCTCTGGGAGCGGAAGCAGTACAGATCGGTTCTCGATTTGCAGCCTGTAAAGAATCGTCTGCTCACTACAACTTCAAACAAAAGATCATAGAAGCAAAAGAAGGAGAAACACTGCTGATGCTGAAAAAATTGGCTCCTGTTCGGCTTTTGAGTAACGTCTTTTCTTTTGAAGTTTTCAAACAGGAATCTTCGGGATCTTCTAAGGAAGATCTCTCTGATCTTCTTGGAAGAGATCGTGCGAGAAAAGGTATGTTCGAGGGTGATCTACATGAAGGTGAACTGGAAATCGGGCAGGTTTCATCAATGATAACTGAGCTGGAATCAGCTGGAGAAATTGTTGAAGATATATGGAGTGAATATCTGGAAGTATTGAATAAGATTATACAGGAGAGCAAAACAGTGCTGTAGGCAAAGCCAAATCTTGTCTTTACTTCGTTTCTGAGCTATACTCAAAAGCCAAAGTATAACTGGCGGAGACGCTGGGATTTGAACCCAGGATACGTTGCCGCATACACGCTTTCCAAGCGTGCTCCTTAAGCCACTCGGACACGTCTCCACTATAATAAAATATTAAATGCGAAAAAATTTATTCGTCTTTTTTTGTAAACTTATTTAATGGAATTTCAACTTCATCTTCTTTAAGCAGATCTTTCAAAATATTTTTAATATCATCTTTGTTCAGGGTTGCTTTTGGGAAACCGCCTAGGTTTTTATCGTTAACTAGCTTTTCAAAGGTTATCTTTACAGTTTGCAGATCATTTTTAGGAATTTCATTGATTAGATGCCTTCCTTCTAATATAGAAACAATAATAACACCGCATAAAAGGATTATCCAATTTGCGTAGATCCAGAACAAGAAAATAGGTATAGAAGCAAAATAACCAAAAATAAGTTCTGTGTTTGTGAGTGTGGCTATATACCAGTTAAAGATAGATTTAAATATTATCCAGATGAAGGAAGCAGTTGCAGATCCAATAAATATCGAACTGCTTTTTACCTTAACAGTGGGAATAAAAGCAAATCCCAGGCTAAAAATAATGAACAGGATAAAAAATGGTGTGAGATACAATGAGATTCTGTGCAAAGACGTAACGTCGATAAATAATGAAACTATCGGTATAGAGGTTGTTGATAGTATCAGTAGTATCAACAGTGATCCAAAAATGGTCATCCCCAGGAATTTCACGAAATTATAAACAACACCCCGCTTACGCTTTTCATGCACATTAAGAATGTTATCAAAAGAGTCATTGATGATCTTAAATAATGAATATGAAGAAACAAGTAAAATTGAAAAACTGAAAAGATTAAAAGACACTTTCTGATTTGCTAATTGCGAAATATACTCTGTTATTTGATTTGCAGACTCAGGTAGGAAGATCGAGATCAATACATCACTAAATTGCGATCCTACTTTAAGAAAGGGAAGTTCCGGTATAAAGAAGATCAGAAAAATAAAGAATGGGATAAATCCCAATAGAGTAACAAAGGTTAGAGCTGCAGATTCTTTATAAATCCCTTCTTTTTTGAACTTTGTTGAAAAAGCTTTAATAAAATTCATTATTTTTTTATTCATATCTTAATGCCTCTACTGGGTCTAATTTACTTGCAATTATTGCTGGAACTATTCCAGAAACAAATCCTACTCCGGCAGAAACGGTCAATGCCACAAATACCATTCCGACACCGGCGATGAGCTCGATACCTAAAAAATCACTGACAATATTCAGCAACGATAATCCTACAATAATCCCTAATATCCCACCGATAGTTGTAACCAATACAGTTTGAACCAGGAATTGCACGAATATATCTCTTCTTCTTGCTCCTACCGTAAGTCTTATCCCTATCTCACGTGTACGTTCCTGAATTGTAGCTAACATGATATTTGCGATCACTATAGCACCAACCAATAATGAGATCACACTTATTATGTAAAAAATAGTTTGGAACATTTTCTGGTTTTGAGCCATTTCTTCAGCTTCTTCTTTAGCAGATTCAACTTCAAAAACCGGTAAACCTCTTCTTAAATTTAGAATAATATTATTTAATTTCTCACGCAAAGCCGGAGCACTTTCTGCATCTTGAGATTTGAGAGTGAAGCTGGAAATATAATCTCTTCCGCTTCCTTTGTGAATCATTGTAGTAAGCGGAGTGAAGGTGCGCCTGTTCAAATAGGAAAATGCATTATCATTTCCGATTGCACCACTGTTTTTCATATAACGGAAAGCCATGATACCAATTACTTTAAGTCGTCTATCGTTAACGGTGATCACTTTTCCAACTGCTTCTTTACTACCGAAGAGTTCTTCTTTTACTTTAGTTCCAATTACAATAACATCGTTAGATTGTTCTATATCGAAAGAACTAATAAATCTACCTTTCTGTACATCCCATTCCTCGATCTTAGAAAAATCAGGAAGAACGCCACGTATAGAAGTTCTGTAATCTTTATCTTCGTAAGAGTGGCGTACCCATTGGCGTTGTTGGGGATTGAAATATTTTGCCTCGGGAATGAGTGAACGGATCAATTTAAGTTCCTTCCAAGTAAAATAATTTTTTACATGATCAGGTTTGTCGTAATGCCAATTCCTGCGTACGGTAATCTTACTCAATCCACCGCGTTCCATCATCCATTTCATTGTCTGGTTGTTTATTCCCTTAACCAAAGCAAGAACAACAATAATAGACATTGTTCCTAAAACGATTCCCATCACTGTAATAATGCTTCTAACCTTTCTAGACCAGAAATCAGAGAATCCTACACTAATGTTTTCTTTAATGGATATCGCCATCTTGTATCAGTCCATCAACAATGTTTATTACTCTGTTAGCTCTTTTTGCAACTGCCGGATCGTGAGTTACTATTATAATTGTGTGTCCTTTATCATTAAGATCTGAGAATATTGAAAGTATATCGCCACCGGAAGCTGTATCCAGATTCCCGGTTGGTTCATCAGCCAGAATTATGGTTGGATTATTCACTATAGCTCTGGCAATTGCAACTCTTTGTCTTTGTCCACCGGAAAGTTCTGATGGTTTATGTTTAAGTCTATCACCCAGCCCAACTTCGTTTAATACTCTCTTTGCAGTACTGGTTCTTTTTCTCTTACTGAAACCCGCATACATCAAAGGCAATTCCACATTCTTAAGTATATTCAAGTGGGGGAGAAGATTAAATGTCTGAAACACAAAACCAATTTGCTTATTTCGAATTAATGCGAGTTTACCTTTTTTCATTTCACTAACTAGCTCTGCATTAAGTGAATATTTTCCATCGGTTGGCTTATCTAAACATCCAATGATATGCATTAAAGTCGATTTTCCGGAACCGGAAGGACCAATGATGGCTACAAATTCACCTGAATTAATAGAAATATCAACACCATTTAAAGCAGGTACTGTTATTTTTCCCATCTTGTATTCTTTCTTCATGCTCTTAATATTTATAATATCAGACATTATTTAACCTCTTTTTAATATTATGTGAAGAAATGAATATATGTGTTTGTTGTCAAAATAAAAAACAGGTTACATCATTATTTTTTTTATACTCGCTCATCAACTAGTAGAGACAAAAAATTAGTTTGTTGACGTAAAATTATTAACTTTATAAAATTTACATTATATTAGGAGTACAAATGAGAAATTATTTAGATATCTCAGGTCATATCACA
>CAZOCS010000132.1:0-6296 GCA_964578365.1 uncultured Candidatus Cloacimonadota bacterium | reverse complement strand
GAATGGTTCGTTTGGAGTCAACTATCGTACCCGAAACTGGTAGAAAAATGGCTGCGATCTCTCACAAGGGAGAAACGAAACTCTACTCTATTGGTGATAGTTTCTTTTATGGAAAGATAACCGATATACGTCAGGGTAAGATCGTTTATTCATATAAAGGGAAAGATAATATTCTTAACCTTCAGAAACTTCCGGATAAGCCAGAAGCAATAGATAGCAATAATGAAGTTTCACAAGAAAGAAAATATAATTGGTAATATAAAGGAGAATGTATGAAAATTAATAGCAGTAGATTACTATTATTGTCATTAACTGTGATGATATTGTTATCTGTGAATGTGTTTGCAGCAGAAGTGTCTGATCTTTTAAATAAGAAGATCACATTAGATGCAGAAGATGCATCAGTATCAACTATCATTTCAACAATGGCAAGATTAAGTGGCTGTAATATCGTTTTGGCGATGGATACAGAAACTAAAGATGAAAAATCAGAAGAGAAGAAGATCACCATTCATATTGAAGATGTTCCAATTGAGCAAGCCTTAGCGCTTGTAGTAAAATCTATTGGATTGTCTTATCGTCTGGTTGGTGAAAGAACATTTATCGTGGGTGAGAGAGGCAGGATCGAAGAAGAGATAGGCGAAAGAACTTATGTTCTACATCTTAATTATGTTGATGTAAATAAAATCGTGAATGCTCTTAAGGTTATGCCTGGTGAATCAATTGCAATTGAAGGCCAGAACGCGATTCTTGTTCGTGCAAATCCAGAAACTTTTTCTGAGATCAGCAACAGAATCGAAGAGATCGATGTTCCTCAACAACAAATTGAGATCAGAGCTCGCTTAATAGAAATTTCTGTAACTGAAGCAGAAAGGTATGGCATCGATTGGGCAAAATTAAACAGTCTCACTACAATTCTAGCAGAAGATGTAAAAAGTGCTAATGGGACAGGATTACCATATAACTTTACAGATGAAACTGGTAATTTACCATATGGAGACCTCTCTCCTTTCGGTATTATTCCTGAAGATCAATACTTCCAGAGATTAGAAGATCTTTCAGATGTTGGTCATTTTAGTCGTCAGCTTACAGCATTTGATGTTACTATTGACTGGTTATTACAAAATAATGCAGCAAAACTTCTTACAGACACAAGAATCACAGCCTTAAATGGAGAAGAAGCAGAGATCCATATAGGTGAAATTGTGCCTTATATTGCAGAAGATAATGAAAAACAAATTCAGGTTGAACGTGAAGAAGTCGGTATTAAACTCAAAGTTAAACCTACTGTTAATTCTGAAGGTCAGATCACCACTAAGATCGAGCCAGAAGTTAGTTCCGTTATGGAGTTGGTTGGTGGATATATACCTAGAACTAAAGTTAGAAAAATAACTTCTACAGTTACAGTACCAAATGGTCAGAGAATTTTAGTTGGAGGTCTTTTAAGTTCATCTATGTCTACTACCGTAAATAAGGTTCCGCTTCTCAGTGCTATTCCGTTAATAGGAAAATTGTTTCAGCATAAAGTAACACTTCTAGAAAAAACAGATCTTATTATAGAGATCACTCCTCATGTAGTTACTTTTGATAATGTGAATTTAAATATAGAAATTGATGAAAAACTTGAAAAGAGATTAATCAAAGAAAAAGTTTCTGATGATAATCAGGAATTGGAGGAATAATGAAATCTTCAAAATTGTTCTTATTGCTATCTGTTGCCATTATTTTTGCTGGTCTTTTGCTTACAGCTTGTGATAATAGAATAGTAGATCCATTAGATTATGATATCGCTCTTATGACAGCAACTCCCAATGTTATTTATTCAGATGGAGATGAAGCAACTTATGCAACAGTTAGAGTTATGGTCAAAGATAGCGATAACTATGCTGTTTTCGGTCAACCAGTTCTATTTAGAACTGATTTGGGTTATTTGCAGCCAGCAGAAGCTATCACTGATAGTAGTGGTATTGCTGTTTCCAGGTTCCATGATGGCAATGCCTTTGGTTATGCTACTATTGAAGCAGTAGTTGGAGATGTAATAGAAGCTAGACAGGTTTATATTGATGGGGTTCCACCTCAAGATGTAAGCTCAATTGGATTTGATATATCAGATCAAGTTCTGATCAGTGTTCAAGGAACAGGTGGTACAGAATCTGTTGAACTTGTTGCAAGCCTTTATGATAACACAGGTCAATTGATCAATCAACCACAAACAGTTTGGTTTGAATTGCTATCTGCTCCTGAAGGAACAAACATCAATAATGTTGGATTAAGTGACAGCACAACTTCAATAGCGGGAAAGGCTTCAGTTAACATTAATAGTGGAACTCATTCCGGTATTGTTACATGTCGTGTTTATACATATAACTTAGAGAATGTTGAGATCAGTGCTGAAAAATCTAATATCGTTGTTGCCAGTGGTATTATTAACACTGTAGAATTCTCAATTGGTGGTCATAGTAGTGGAACAGATATGGGCAGTGGTATGTGGAAAGTTCAGATCTCAGCTCTTCTAAATGATATCGAAGGTAATCCTGTAGCTCCTGGAACTGCTGTATGGTTCTCACTTCCAGATAATCCTGAATGGGCTTCTGTAATTCCTCAAGCGTACGTTAATAATCAGAATGCAATGGGAGATTCACTTGAAGGAGTTGCTTATTCTTTCTTAAATTACAATGGTTCATATACAAATGAAACTATCAATGTAAGAATTGAATCTGGAATTGGTGATATCTTTGAAGGTGAACTTGTACTTCCAATTCAATTCCCAGTTATAGATATTGCTGCAATTCCACTTCATATAGATTGGACTCAATATAATAATCCTTCAGATTGGCGCGACCATTCTGCAGCACTCTCTCCTTATGTTGAGATCACAATAATGGATGGACAAAATAACCTGATCTCAAACCAGGAAATTATTTTCACATCGACATTAGGTACACCGGTTCTTGAAACACAATTCAATATGAGTCCAACTAATCCTTCTTTTACTCCTGCATATTCAGGAATGACAGATGAATATGGACATCTAATTCAATATTTCCGTTTTTATAAATATGAATGTCCTCCACCTGTGCCATCACCACCAGGAACAACTACCGGTTCAATTACAGCTTTGATCCTAGGAACTAATACATCAAATCAGGTTACAGTAATCCTGAGAAGATACGTTGATTAATTTATAATTAAGGGAGAAGAATTAATGAGTTTTAATCCTCAATTTGCCAGGTTAGGTGAAGTATTGATTCATCTTGGTTCTGCTAATGAAGAACAAATTAATGAAGCAGCACAAAAACAGAAAAGTTTCGGACTTAAGATCGGGGGAGCATTATTAAAACTCGGAATTATTTCTGAAAAAGAACTTTTGGATGCATTACATCTTCAATTAGAATATGAGATAGTTAAAGAAGATGAACTTCTTGAACTAGAGCCTGATGTTGTAAAACTTATTCCGGAACCTTTTGCTGTGGAAAACAGAGTTATTGCCCTGCGTAAACAGTCGAACACAATGGTTGTAGCAATGACCGATCCTGATAATATTGTAATTCAGGATAGTCTGCAAAAACTTCTGGGATTGAATATACTTCCAATGCTTGTTGGTGACTCTACTCTTACGGATACTCTTGAAAAATATTACAAGGGTATCCGTACATCTTCCCAAATGGAAGATGCTGTGGGAAGTTTTGAATTTGTAGCCGTTGATGAAGATGAAAATGAGATTACTATAGATAGCAAAGCTGATGCTGATGCACCTGTTGTGAAACTTATTAATCTTATCATTACTGAAGCTATAAAGTCAAATGCAACTGATATTCATATAGAACCTCTAACTAATAATACACGTGTGAGATTCAGGATAGATGGTGCGCTACGTGAGGTTATGTCACCACCAATTGGACTCCACGCCGGAATGGTGTCACTTGTAAAAGTGATGTCAAAATTGAATATAGCTGAGCGAAGATTACCGCAGGATGGTCATATTTCACTTAAAACATCCATGAAAAGTGTAGATGTCCGAGTTTCCATTACACCAACAGTTACCGGAGAAAAAGTTGTTATGCGACTTCTTGACAAAGGGGAATTCGGCTTTAATCTAACTACTCTTGGTTTTTCTGATATAGACATGAAAGTATTCCATAAATGGATCAAACGTCCCTATGGAATAATGATAGTTTCCGGTCCTACAGGTAGTGGTAAATCAACTACACTTCACGCTGCACTAAAAGAGATCAAGAACATTGAGAATAATATTGTGACAGTTGAAGATCCAGTAGAGTATAGACTGGATGGGATCACGCAGATAGAAGCGAAAGAGAAAATAGGTCTTACGTTTGGTAAAGCACTACGCTCTGTTCTTCGTCAGGACCCAGATATTGTTCTTATTGGTGAGATCCGTGATGAGGAAACTGCTGATATTGCTATCAAATTTTCACTTACCGGTCACCTTGTATTCACAACACTTCATGCTAATGATGCTCCATCAACTATTACACGTCTTGTTGATATTGGTATACCTGCTTATTTGGTTGCATCTTCATTGAATCTTGTGATGGCTCAGCGTTTGGTTCGTAAGATATGTTCAAACTGTATCGAAGATTATACTCCAAAAGAAGCAGAACTTATTGCAGCGGGTATCTCTGATGAGCAAGCTAAGGAGATTAACTTTAAAAAAGGTAAGGGATGTGTTCATTGCGATAACACAGGTTACTCTGGCAGAACGGGTATCTTTGAGATCATTGAAGTTAATTCTGAGGTCAGAAAGCTTATTTTTGCTGGAGAAAATCAGGATGTTATTCGTGATGCTGCTATCAAGAATGGAATGCACTCACTACACGCTAGTGGTATTGATAAAATGAAACTGGGACTTACAACAATTAGTGAGGTTGTTAAATTAACAGTTTCTGATGAATAAATTCGCTAATTAAGAAGGAAATAATATGGCAGTTTTTCAATATATAATTAAAGATGTAAAAGGGCTTCGTGTAGAGGGTACATTAAAAGCTACCTCTATGGATGAAGCTATTGACAAATTAACAAAAGAAGGAAGTATTATTATTTCGGTGAAACCTGGTAAAGAGGGTGCATTCAGCGGAAAATTATCGATGTTCGATAAGATAATGCTTACTATCTATAAGATCCGAACAGGTATTAGTTTAAAAATTCTTGTTTTCTTTACACGTCAGCTTGCTACTATGTTCTCTGCAGGTTTAACAATCGAGAAATCGCTAACTAACTTAGCTCGAGAAGAGAAGAATAAACGTTTTAGAAAAGTTCTACTAAAACTATCAAATGACATTAAAAAAGGATATAGTCTTTCCGAATCAATGGAGCTACATCCAGGTGTATTTAATTCACTATTTATTGCATTGGTAAAAGCTGGTGAAGTTTCAGGTACGCTTCATACTGTTCTTGATGAACTTGCTACATATTTAGAAAAAATTGAGGATACGCGAAGAAAAGTGTGGTCTGCACTTTCCTATCCAATATTTATTCTCGTTTTTCTAGCTGTTGTAGTTTGGGGATTATTTTATTTTATCATTCCTATGTTCGCAGGAGTTTATGAAAGTTTTGGTGCAGATCTTCCTGCTCCAACTGTGGCTGCTATTTTAATTAGTGATATTGTTCGAGAAAATGTTTTCTTTACCGGTTTAGGTTTGTTAGCATTTTTAATGGCTTTCTTCTTGTTCTATATATCAGAAAGAGGGCACATGATCGTTGATAGTATAGTACTTAAATTGCCTGTAATTGGTAACTTATTAGAAAACTCTATTATGAGTAAATTTGCAAGAACGTTCAGTATTCTAATGTATGCCGGTGTTCCAATTATGGATACTATGGAGCTGGTTGAAAAAGTTGTACAGAATGCTGTAATTGAAAGGGCTTGTAAGCAAGCTAGAGGTTTAGTGAAAGAAGGTTACACTGTTGCAGGTGCTTTCAAAAAGACAAGAGTATTCCCTTCAACTCTTCTTCAACTTATTTCTACAGGTGAAGAAACTGGTGAGATGGATAGTCTGCTAAAAAAAGCAGCTGAGTTCCATCAGAAGCTGGTTGATTCTGTTATAGAAAGGCTTACATCACTTATTGAACCCATGATGATCATAATCATGGCTGGACTGGTAGGATATATCATTGTTATCATTTATCTACCGATATTCAACCTGGGACTGGCTATCAGTTCGGGAATGAAATAAAGAAACTTAATGCCCGGGTAACCGGGCATTTTTATTATGTTCTATCTAATAACATTTATATTTGGAGCAGTTTTTGGAAGCTTCTTTAATGTATGTATTTCC
>CAZOCS010000131.1:0-6356 GCA_964578365.1 uncultured Candidatus Cloacimonadota bacterium | reverse complement strand
GCAATATTTGCAATAACATACTTATCAAATTATTTTCCAAATGCATATAATGCACTCGGAACTTCATACTGGGCAATCGTGTCTGTATCAGTTTTTGCTTGGTGGGGTTTCACCCTTTATTTCAAAAAGGATTAAACTCCTTATATTATAGCAGTTGATTTTTCATGAGATTTTTTAAAACCGGTAATGCTGTTAAAGACTTGGTCTTTAGTATTGCCGGTGAAGAAAACCATGACCTTATAGCTGTTGCATTTGGTTGGAAAACGATAGTTGGTAACTTGTTGGCAGAGCGTGCTTCTATTGTCAAATTAGAAAATGGTGTGCTTTTCATTGCTGTTACCAATAATGTATGGATGCAGGAATTTGTTCTAAGGAGATCGCAGCTTATTAGTGATATCAATAGGATATTGCATGTGAAATTATCTAATATTGTTTTCTTCATGAAGCAAAACCAAAAAGGTGTAAACGTAGGTAAATTATGATAAAAATAGCTCCCTCACTTCTTTCAGCAGATTTTGTTCGCTTAGAAGAAGAGATAAATAATATTCAAGAAGCAGGCGCTGATATTTTGCATCTAGATGTAATGGATGGTCATTTTGTCCCTAATCTTACTTTTGGCTTACCGATAATCAAACAGATCAAAGATATTGCTCAAATACCGGTTGATGTGCATCTGATGGTAAATAATCCGGATGTTTATCTTGAGACATTGGGAAAATGGAATATCGACTATGTTTCATTTCATCAGGAAGCTGAACCTCATATTCACAGACAACTAAAAGTACTTCAACAATATGGTGTAAAAGCTGGTATTGCATTGAATCCCGCAACTCCAATAGAAACAATTTTTCCCATAATAGCAGATCTTGATTTTGTTCTTATTATGAGTGTTAATCCTGGTTTTGGTGGGCAGAGCTTTATTCCGCTTGTCTATGACAAAATTGAAAGACTTCGTAAATTAGCAGATCAAGCAAATCCTGAATTAGAAATTGAAGTTGATGGTGGTGTAAATAATATTAATGCTCCAAAACTTATTAGTAAAGGAACTGATATCTTGGTTGCAGGTTCATTTGTTTTTGGTTCTGATGATTATAAAAAACAAATACAAAGTTTAAAAAAATAATTAATTATGTTTAATAGTTTAACAGAACGCTTTGATTCCATTTTCCGCAAACTAAAAGGTCATGGGAAACTCAATGAGCAAAACATAAAAGACTCAATGCGTGAAGTTCGTCGTGCTCTATTAGAAGCCGATGTAAACTTTAAAATAGTGAAAGACTTCATTAATGATGTAAGTACCAAAGCGGTAGGAACAGAAGTAATGAAAAGTCTTACTCCCGGTCATCAAGTTGTAAAGATCGTACATAATCAGCTTATAGATCTAATGGGAAGTAAGAATTTCAAGGTCAGATTACACGATAATAAAATTAATAAGATCATGATGGTTGGTTTGCAGGGATCGGGTAAAACTACATCCTGTGCCAAGCTGGCCAGTAATTTCCGCAAACAATCCATAAACCCTAAACTCGTTGCTTGTGATGTTTATCGCCCGGCTGCTATCCAGCAATTAAGGGTTTTAGGAAAGCAACTATCAATTCCTGTTTATGCAGATGAAAAGCAGAAGAATGTTGTTAAGATCGCTAAGAATGCGCTTAAGGAAACAGAAAATTCCGATACAAATCTTCTGATCTTTGATACTGCAGGAAGATTGCATATCGATGAGAAAATGATGAAAGAGCTGAAAGATCTCAAGAAGCTCCTGAAGCCAGATTATATTTTCTTCGTTGCTGATGCAATGACCGGACAAGATGCTGTTAACGTTGCAAGGGAATTTAATGATCAGCTCGAATTTGACGGTGTGATCCTGACAAAAATGGATAGTGATGCACGCGGTGGTGCAGCTCTTTCTATAAAAGCAGTTACAGATAAACCGGTAGTATTTGTAGGTACCGGTGAAAAAATATCTGATCTGGAAGAATTCCATCCCGATAGAATGGCAAACAGAATTCTGGGAATGGGAGATGTATTAAGCCTCATCGAAAAAGCAGAAGCAAATATTGACCTAGAGGAGGCAGAAAAGCTTGCAAAAAAACTCCAGAAAAATCAATTTACTTTTACTGATTTCCTTTCCCAGCTGCAGCAATTACAAAAGATGGGACCTATGGACCAACTTATGGGAATGATTCCTGGTTTGAATGGAAAAGCAATGGAAGGGATGAAGGTTGATGAAAAAGATATTAAGCATATTGAAGCTATCATCTTCTCAATGACACCGCAAGAAAGAGAGAAGCCGTCTAGCATAAATGGAAGCCGCAGACAACGCATAGCTAAAGGAAGCGGAACTTCCATTCAGCACGTTAACAGACTTCTCAAACAATTTGAGCAGATGAAGAAAATGATGAAGCAATTTAGTAATCCAAAGTTAATGAACAAAGGTATGTTGCCGTTCTAGATCTTGGAAAATGATGTAATGGGGATTAAGTGGCAAAACTGTTTTATAACTTTTTACATTTCAATAAGTTAAAACAGTGTGTCTGGCATATAGAAAATGCTTGACGATAAATGGCTAAAAAAAAATTAATCCTTTTTAGTAATTTAAAAAAGTTGAATAAGAAATAAGGAGTCGACATGGTTAAGCTAAGGCTTAAAAGAATGGGTAAAATTGATACACCTTTTTACAGAATTGTAGTATTAGATTCACGTAAAAAAAGAGATGGTGCTTATATTGAATCTCTAGGACACTACGATCCAAAAACTGATCCACTTACACTTAAAGTTGATACAGATAAAGCTATCCAATGGTTACAGAAAGGAGCACAACCTTCAGATACTGTGAGATCTTTACTTCGCAAAGCCGGAGTATTAGAAAAATGGCATAATTTGAAGATCGAAGCAGACGAAGGAAAAGAAAAAGAGACTAAAGCTAAAAAAACTACAGCAAAGAAAACTACAGCAAAGAAAGCTACAACAAAGAAAGCTACTACAAAGAAAGCTACTGTGAAGAAAACTGAGAAAAAAGAAACTAAACCTGCTGCTAAAAAGGTTGAGAAGAAAGAGACAAAGCCTGCAGTAAAGAAAGCTGAAGAAAAACCTGCTGAAAAAGTTGAGAAGAAAGAAACACCTAAGAAAAAGGATACTGAAGAGAAATAGAGATGAAGGAACTAATTGAATTCATCGTCAAAGCTTTAGTAGATGACCCAAGTGCTATCGAGGTTGAGGAAGTGGAAAGTGAGAAATCTACTACGTATAAACTTCGCTCTGCTAAAAGTGACATTGGGAAAGTTATTGGGAAACGTGGCCGTACAGCAAGTGCAATACGCACAATAATGACAGCTGTATCTGCAAGAAAAGGAAAGAAAGCTGTTCTAGAAATATTAGAATAGATGCAATTAGCAGACCTTGTTGCAATAGGCAAACTGGGAAAACTTATTGATGAGAAAGGATTCATCCCTTTCAAGCCTGGTAAGAATTTCCATCCAAATTTTTTGGAAAATATTTTTTTGGTCTTTAAAAATAATAGTGTGAGATATGTGACGGTAGAAGAAGTAGCAAAAAACTACCGGATAAAAATTGATGATAATGAAACCGCCCAATCTGCAGCAGATGAAGGTAATGTAAAGGTCATGCTTCCAAAGATTGAAATTGAGTCTTTGCATGAAGAACTTGGGTATGATGATCATTTGGGAAAAGAAATTGTCTTCGAATCTAAGGTGATCGGTAACGTTGTTGAAATATTAAATAATTCAGTATATGACCTTTTGGTTTGTGAATTGAATAATAAACAAGAATTGATGATACCTTTATTGGATAAATTCATTCTTGAGATAAATGAAAACAGCATAACAGTTCAAAGTATCGAAGGATTATTGAAAATATGAAGATTGATGTATTAACTCTCTTCCCGCAAATGTTTGAAAATTTTATACAGGAAAGTATGGTCGGGATAGCAATAAAACAAAATGCATTATCTATTGAATTAACAGATATTCGCGATTTTGCTTTTAATAAACACCACAAAGTGGATGATTATCCATATGGTGGTGGCTCTGGAATGGTGATGAAACCAGAACCGCTTTATGAAGCTATCACAAAGATCAAAGGTGATCGGGATATCCCGGTTATCTACTTTACTCCACAGGGTAAATTACTTAATCAATCAACTGTTAATAAATTCAGTCAGATCGATGAAATGATCATAGTTTGCGGACATTATAAAGAGATCGATCAACGGATTCGTGATACTCTTATTACAGATGAGTTTTCAATTGGAGATTATGTACTTTCCGGTGGTGAGATCCCTGCAATGGTTATGATCGATGCTGTAGCACGTTTGCAGGACGATGTACTGGGGAGTATAGATTCTGCACTCTCAGATTCACATCAGGATGGTCTTTTGGGTTGTCCTCATTATACACGTCCACCCGAATTTATGGGTCATAAAGTTCCAGACATTCTTTTATCCGGGAATCATAATAATATTGAAAAATGGCGTGAGCAAAAGTCATTAGAAATAACAAAGAAGAACCGTCCGGATCTATTGGAGGATTAATGCAGCCGAGTATTTATCTTGGGCTTGTTCATCATCCGGTATACAATAAATATGGTGATGTGGTAACCACATCTATCACCAATCTGGACATTCATGATATTGCCCGAAGTTGTAAAACATTCGGCTTAAAAAAATTCTTTGTTATCACTCCATTAGATACGCAAAAACTTCTTCTAAACAGAATTTTAAAATTCTGGGAAAGCGATATTGCAAAAGAATACAATAATGATAGAGTTCAAGCTCTATCTCTTATTGAGTATGCAGTTGATATTGAAACTGCAGTAAAAAAGATAAGTTTACAGGAAGACGACTGTCTTGTAGTATCC
Organism: uncultured Candidatus Cloacimonadota bacterium; assembly: GCA_964578365.1. Classification (GTDB taxonomy): domain Bacteria; phylum Cloacimonadota; class Cloacimonadia; order Cloacimonadales; family TCS61; genus Tenebribacter. The sequence goes on along the minus strand of CAZOCS010000131.1, from coordinate 1,481 downwards.
ACAACAGCAGCGAATTTAAAACAGCAGATCAAATTTGATGATCTAACGAAACTTAGAAGACCTGTTCTACTTCTTTTTGGTACCGGTAACGGATTGACTAAAGAGATTCACGAGCAGGCAGATCATGTTTTAAAACCTATAAAAGGAAAGGGAAATTATAATCACCTTTCTGTTAGAAGCGCAGTTGCTATTGTGTTAGACAGGCTATCTTCCGAAAAATAAAGGAGGAAAAATGGACATTCTAAATGAAGTTGGAAAAGAACAGATCAGAACAGATCTTCCGGAATTCAGAGTTGGTGATACAATTAAAGTTCACTATAAGATCAAGGAAGGATCAAAAGTAAGAATACAGGTTTTTCAGGGAATAGTGATCCAAAGAAGAGGTACACAAATTTCTAAGACATTCACTGTAAGAAAAATAAGTAATGGGGTTGGTGTTGAACGTATTTTCCCGCTTAACTCACCAAATATCGATAAGATCGATGTTGTAAGATTTGGTCGAGTGCGTAGAGCTAAATTATTTTATCTCAGAGAAGCTAAAGGTAAAGCTGCACGTGTTAAAGAAAAGAGAAGATATTAAATTCTTCATAAAATATGAAAGGGAGTTCGAAATTTCGAACTCCCTTTTTTTTATCTCAAATTAATCTAATTTTTCATATTGCGTTGAATATCACGCATGACATCTTTTTTCTTAATGTCTTCACGTTTATCATATTGTCTTTTCCCTTTTGCAAGAGCAATTTTAATTTTTGCCAATCCTTTATTGTTTATATAAATTTCTGCAGGAATTAGAGTTATTCCTTTTTCATCGATTTGGCTTTTAATTTTTTTTATCTCACGTCTATTAAAAAGTAGTTTTCGTTTTCGTTCTGGATCAGGTGCAAAATTACTGTCATATTTATAAGGACTTATATGAAGGTTGAAAAGCCAGATCTCACCTGCTTCTATGCTGGCATAACTATCTTTAAAACTGATCTTTCCTTCCCGAATAGATTTGATCTCGGAACCAATTAGAACAATACCTGCTTCTAATTCCTGAATAAAGAAATAATTATGTCTTGCTTTCCTATTTTTAAAAACTTTCATAGTATATCCTCGTTTGTAAAAAACTGCTCACCTATTTACCTGTCAATTTGTTAATTTATTCTGCCGTCTCATTTGGACGATACTTCAAATATTGAGCGGCAGAAAGGATTTGACAAAATTCTGTATTTTGCATTATGGACAATGTCTTATAAGTAATGATACAATAGTAATTAATGAGGTAATATGAATATTATTTATGTCTGTTTAAGTGTGATCGCACTCTCCTTTCTTTCTGTTTACAGTATCACACCCTACATAATTAAATTCGCATATAAAATAAATTTTCTAGATAATCCAAATGCACGCAAAGTTCATAAAACAGCTACTCCCCTCTTGGGTGGATTAGCTGTTTTTATTGGTTTGATTTTTGTGAATATTATTCAACCAGGAGTTGG
>CAZOCS010000130.1:0-6399 GCA_964578365.1 uncultured Candidatus Cloacimonadota bacterium | reverse complement strand
TCTACAAGATGAAAGCACAGAATTATAACAACACTAAGAAAATGATTCTGATGAAATAGCAGTTTAACTGCTTTGCCCCGACTTTTAGTCGGGGCAACTTTTAAAAGAATTATTTTCAGCGAAAATGATCCTTATGAAGTAAGAGAAATTCGCTCCGACGATTTATCGGAGGAGCAACTTCTCATTCCTTATGAAGTAAGAGAAATTCGCCCTGACGATTTATATCGGAGGAGCAACTTCTCACTTCTTATGAAGTGAATCTTCATTGGATAAATTAGCCCCGAGTAATCGGGGCTTTTTTGTAGGTTAAAAAAAATACACAATTATTTCAAATCATTATCAATAATATTTTTATTTGATACAAAAGTTGTGATCTGCGCACTGTTACCATCAGATACAATTTGGCAAGCACCGTCATAACCGGTTATCATCAAATTCTCACCTAAGAACTCATATTTCTCAAAAGTGATTATATGCGGAAAGTTAAATCTATTTTTCTTAGCTGTGGAAATTATTGCATATTGCGGATCAACTGCATTAATAAATGTAGGAGAACTGGAAGTCTTACTGCCATGATGTCCAACTTTCAATACATCACAATCTATAAATTCAAGATAATTTTTTAATAGATATTCTTCTCCTTCATGCTCTAGATCACCGGTGAAGAGTACGGAAAGATCTTTATAATCTAACCGAGTAACAATAGAAAGGTTATTGATATTATTATCTTTATATGATCTATCAGGGTGAATGATCTTGAATTTTACTTTCTCAAAACGAATGTGAGTTGTATCCGTAACCGTTAAAACAGAACACTGTTCGATCTCAATATTGTTAGTGAACTTATCCCAGATTTTCCTATTCTGAAATTCATCAGTTGCAATTAAATTCTTTACTTCAAGGTTTTCAAATACTTTAAATACACCACCATAATGATCATTATGAGCATGGGTTATAAGAACATAGTCTATATTTTTTATTCCATTCTTTTGTAAATATGGTAGAGCAGATCTGGTGAAGGAATTCATTCCTTTCTCCGATGGACCTGTATCGATAAGTATCGTTTCATTCTGGGGAGTTTGGATAAGAGCAAGATCTCCCAATCCGCAATCGAAGAAAGTTATGCTGAGTTTATTGGAATTTTGCCTTCCAAACAAGAAGAAAACACTTAATAATATAATGGCAAAAATGAAATACCATTTGCGCTGTTTACGAGAACTTTTATAAGCAAGTACTAATGCTGAAAGTATAAGATAAAGTAGAATCAGATGAAATATTGAGATAAATATAAAATCGTAGTGAAGTGGAAGATAAGCAGAGAAACTGATCCATTTCTCGAATATCAACATCAATAAGCGGAAGCTATTCTGAAACATTGGAATGATGAACTCAGGCAGAAAGACAATGATCAAACTCAGGGGGAGGATCATTCCAATAAGCGGGATACCCAGAAGATTACCAGCAATTCCATTAAATCCGAATTGATGAAAATTATACGCTGTAAGCGGTGCAAGAAATATATTTAGTATGAACGATGTGCAGATGAGTACTAAAATAGCATTCAATATGCGTTTGCTCCAACTCAGCAATTGGAGTTCTTTTTTTTTTACTTTTATAAACCGGACTCTTGGTAAAACATTTAATAGAACAAAAACTGCCAGATATGACATTTGAAGTCCTACAGAGAACAGTTGATTGGGATTGACCACAGTTATGATGAGCAGACTTGCAAAAAGGATGTTATTTGCAACCGGTTTACGCTGTAATATTTTTGCCAAAAGAAATAATGTTATCATCACTGCAGCTCTTGTAACGGATGGTGCCCATAAACATATTGCTGCATAAATAAGCAGAAGACACATTATAATTACTCTGCTTATATTTCTTTTGGATATGAATACATTTAGAACAGATAATATGATTAAGGTCATCAATCCAACATGTAAACCGCTTACAGCAAGTAAATGACTCAATCCTGCTCTACACATTATGTTACGTCTATCATCGATCTCATCTTTTTCTGCGATCACAATAGCCTTCACAAAACCGGTATGTTCTCCAAACCTTTTCTCTATTCTATTTCGCAGGTATTTCCTGATATTGATAACAGTACTTCGAAAGATATTAATTTTGTTTCCTATTCTTTTTATCGGTGATATAGACCAGCCGGAACCGAATATTCTCTTTGCTTCGAGGAATTCTTTATAATCGAATGATGCAGGATTGGTTGAACCGGGGAGCTCTTTAATTGTAGCAATTGCAGAAATTATATCTCCATATTTTAAGCTGTCGGTTCTTGTATAAAATTTAATTTTGCCTGTAACTTTGCTTTCCTTTATCTTATGCAGTTCCAATATGAAATTATAGTTTCCTTCTTTACTCTTTACTTCAGAGACTATTCTTCCCTGGATGGGCTGAGTAATAGTGGAATACTTCTTCAGTATTGATCTAATATTATTCTGAGGGGCTTTTGATTGGATATCAAATCGGATAATTCCCAAGAAGATCACAGCAAAGCAAAAACTAATGAACCGAAACCTTTTATTAAAAGATAAAAGTAGTAGGATAAGAATTGTGATCATTAGAAATGAAATCGGCAAAATAGTATGTTTGGCAATGATCAATCCGAGAATCCAGAGGATTGCAATACTAACCATAACCTATTTTTTGCATATTTCTATCCTATAAATAAATTTGAAAGCAAATTTTGAGTGAATAATAAAAAGAGTTTAAACTAGTGTGAGACTGTGTCTACAAAGAAACGGATCTGTATTAGATCAAGTTTTTGTAATTTTGTTTAGTTAGAAGATATACATCTTTATTGATATTAATGATCTCTTCAATACTTGGATCCTGGAAGTTATGAAACTTATTGATCTGTTTCTCTACAATTCTATTTATATACCTAAAACATATCTTCCTATCTAAGAAAAGATCTATCGCAGCTTCATTGGAAGCGTTTAGAACTGTCGGCAGAATTCCACCTTGAATTCCGGCATTAACGGCAATGTTATAAAGTGGATATCTTTCATTTGATAGTTCTTCAAAATTTAAGTTAGGAAGATCTAAAATATTTGTTTTGGGGATCGTTGATTTAATATGATTAGGATATGTGAGAGCATAAAGAATTGGAATTTGCATAGTAGGAAAACTTAATTGTGCTAAAATCGATCCATCTACAAATTCAACAAAAGAATGTACGATCGACTGTGGATGAATGACTGCCTTAATATCATCATAAGATTTATGGAATAGCCAGTGTGCTTCAATAACTTCCAAGCCCTTATTCATCATTGTAGCAGAATCAATAGTTATTTTTGCACCCATATCCCAGGTTGGATGTTTAAGTGTGTCTTCCAGGGTGATATTTTCAAATTCATTCAAGGGAAGATCTCTGAACGGACCACCCGAAGCTGTGATAATGATGGAATGGATCTCGTCAGGAGTGGAGCTTCCAATTGCCTGCAGAATTGCACTGTGTTCACTATCTACTGGTATAAGTTTTGTTTTGGAATCTTCCAGCATCTCCATGATCTTATGTCCGGCCATAACCAGCGATTCTTTATTAGCCAAGGCAAGATCTACACCCTTAGAAATAGCTGTAATTGATGAACGCAATCCGGCTGAGCCGGAGATTGCGTTCAGAATAATGTCACAATCAACAGATTCAATTTTTCTTTGTAATTCATCTTCACCAAAAGTCAGGTAAGAAGTTGTTGGAATATCTGTAATTTTCTGTTCAAGAGCAGAATTAGTTATAACAAGCTCCGGGATATCGAATTCAACTGCAAGCTCGAATAGTTTGGAATAATTATTATTAGATGCAGCCAGAACTATTTCAAAATCATCTGGATGTTGCCTCACAACTTCTGTAGCAGAAATTCCAATAGAACCGGTTATTCCTAAAATTGCGATCTTTTTCATATTACAAGTGTAGTCCTACAGAAATTCTGTGTGAGTTCTCCAGTTCATTATCATACTCAAACGAGTAGTTTATATCCCAATTTTTTATTTTGAGTTTTAAACCGGAAGTAATATTGGTTAGATCGTAGCCCATATAAAGATCAACAGCGGAATGAAGATCAACTTCAAAACCAAGATGATAGTCTAAACTAACAGGTCCGAGAGAAACAGAAGAAGATGTATCTCTTCCCTCTGCGAATATTTCCATACGAAGATAAGCAGTAGAATTCCACTTAAAAACTGGAAGTACAAAACTATGATTTACCTCGGAATCTAAGGATGGATTTACGATCTCATGAGTTCCATTTCCCCAGAGGATCTGAGTAGAAAAGAAATCTCTCAATTTAACAGCTAACATCGTTTTTTCTGATAATAAGAAAAAGGTAGAAATATCTGCTCCAAATCCAACTCCATTTTCATCAGCAAGATTACGATAGGCAAGTTTAGGTGTGAAACCAAAATTATATTTCCCGATCTTTCTGGAAAAACCAAAATAGACAACTATATCTGAGTTATTAACGGAACTATACTTGTATGGCCGGTTGCTTCCGGAAATTGGTTCATCAGGATCGTATAACTCCGTTAACGGTATATCATCCACACCAATTCTGGTAAGTATCACAGAGAATTTATTTGTTTTTCCCCATATTGCAGCAGCAGTATCGTAAGAGAGAAGTCCCAAATATTCTTCAGCATGCATAAGCTCGAATCTATCTTCTTCAACAAGTGTAAGTAAAGCAGAATTCCAGTAGGCAATACTGGTAGAATTTACATCTGTTAACCCGCAATTTCCTAAAGCAAAATTACGTACACCGGCACCAATTTGGAAAATCTCACCGCATATTTTGTGGCAGAGAGATCTATTGCCACGAATATTATCATTATTGTCATTATAATTTTTAGTGTTTTCATATTTCCCCCGTTGTTACATATGTCCCAACTATTTTCTTGAGTTGACCTCCGGAAAAAGATATTGATAATTTTGCTTCTTTTCCAGAACCATCAACGTTCAGAACAACACCTTTACCAAATTTGTTATGGTAAATTTTTTGTCCAATCTTAAAATATTTCTGACTTTCGGTAACAACGGATTTCCTATTTTTATTTCTCCTTTTTGGGCGTGGTGCCATTAGATCATAATAACGGCTATTTTCAGAATCAATTAGAACATCATCGATCTCCATTAAAAAGCGGCTGGGAACAGCCATGGAAGTAGAACCGAAAACGTTGCGCATACGAGTGTATGTGAGATGAACAGATTTTTTTGCCCGTGTTATAGCTACATACAAAAGTCTACGTTCTTCTTCCAATTTTTGCACGTCGTCTATAGATCGTGAGTGGGGAAGAAGACCGTCTTCTATGCCGACAATAAAGACATGTTCGAATTCTAATCCTTTAGCATTGTGCATTGTCATCAGCTTTACAGTTTCAATTTCTTCATCCAAATTATCCATATCGGTTTGCAATGAAATACTTTGTAAAAAATCAGTTAGCATAGGAGTTTTTTCTGTATCATATTCAAAGTTATCAGAAAATTCCTGAGTTGCAGTAACGAATTCCTTCAAATTTTCCGCGCGAGCAATATCTTTTGGATCATCACTTTTATCATAAAGCTCAATAAGTTCAAGCTCATCAATGATCTTCTTCACCAAAGGAGTTATTGGAATTTCTAAAGATAGTTTCTTCCATTTCTTCAAAAGTTTCCCAAATGTTATTACCGTTTGTGCAGTTTTCCCATTCAGAGAAGATATCTCATTTTGAACAGCATCAAATAAAGTCATTTCATTATCTTGGGCAAATCTTTCAATCCTTTCTGTTGATATCTTCCCAATTTTACGAGATGGAAAATTAAGAATTCTAAGAAAACTGTTTGAATCACTTGGATTAACCAGTATTCGCAAATAAGCTACAATATCTTTGATCTCTTTGCGCTGATAGAAATTAACTCCTCCGACTATCTGATATTTTAATTTTTGTTGATAAAATGCATTCTCAAAAACACGTGATTGTGCATTGGTTCTATAGAGTACTAAACAATCATCTAAACTCTTGCCCGATGCTGTAAGTTGTGAAATCATTTCTGCAACAAATTCGGCTTCCTGTCTTTCATTTTCAAGTTTGAGCAACTTTGGTTTTTCTTTGGAAGTAATATCCGTCCATAACTCTTTTGGATGTCTTTCCGAGTTGTTCTTTATAAGGCAGTTGGCAGCATCAAGAATCGATTTTGGGGAACGGTAATTCTGTTCAAGTTTTACTGTAAGTACATTTTTGTAATCTTTCTCAAAGTTTAAAATGTTACTTATATTTGCCCCCCGCCAGCTGTAAATAGCTTGATCATCATCACCTACAACGCAAAGGTTTTGGTGCTCTTTGGCGATAAGATTGATTATTTTGAACTGTGCGTAATTTGTATCCTGATATTCATCGATCATAATA
>CAZOCS010000129.1:0-6468 GCA_964578365.1 uncultured Candidatus Cloacimonadota bacterium | reverse complement strand
GAGTTCATGCTTATGGAAACAACTTTACAAATAACTCAGGTGGCAGTGGTAACTACAATAGCCTTTATCTGTATGCAGATTTTACAGATGAGGATCTAATGATGACATCAGATCTTGATTGGACAGTACAAACATTTCCATATTTTGACGACATGCACTACAATGATGTTGATCGTGTAAATAAAGACCTGATAGTAAGTGAAGATGATGGACAAGTTGTTTTCTTCGGAGCTGTGGGTGATTCTCTTTTGGCTATGTATAGTGATGATTACGGTGAAACATTTACAAAATATGTTGAAGACATCAAACAACCGTTAGTTAATCCTTTATATGAAGATGGTGTAACTTATCTTTGGTATAATGATGATGGAACAACTCCATCAGATATGTTTATTGTCCCATCAAACGACCTTAGTCATTATAATGGTGCGTTCACAGATAATAATTCTAAAGTTGTTTGGATGAGTGGTATGAACTATAATTCACAAGAAAATATAGATGGTCAACTTTATATGGCAGCATATCAATATCCAAAGATATTCTCATTTGATACAGTTACACATGAATTTGACTTTTATGATCTAGATATTCAGGGTATTGATCCTGCTGATGATGTTATGGCCATTGCTTTTGACCTTGATGAAGATGGTGAAGTGGATGAGTACTATGAAGATGGTGAACCTGTACTTGCAATGAGCTGTCCTAGCTGGTTCTATAATTCAGATGGTGGATGGCAAGATGCTTATTTCCATGAAAGTAATTGTAAAATGGTTGCAAATGGAGATTGGGTTGTGCTAGTATGGTATGATGGCGCAAAGCTTCAAGCGGCTTATTATGAAGAAGAAGGATATGATGGTTGGGTAGAACAACCTGAGTTAGCTATCAGTATTTCTGGAGATGGTGGTGAAACCTGGTCAGATATCAGATACATCAATGCAAATCCGCTTGATGCAGTTGTAGATCCTACGGGTCATTTTGAAGGTAATTATGCACCAGAATTTGAAGGGATGCTTCCTGTAAGCATTTCTCTTGGTGATGAACTTGAAATTCTTAGCGATGTGCCCGGTAACCGACATGCAAAACTTAATTTTGTATTTATGGATGATACCGATTACGGTTCTGCTGCAGGTCAAACTACTAACGGTGGTACATTAACAAGTAGTGCGCTTTTATATGCAGCTATAGATATTAACTTTGAAGAGAGCGTTTCTTCTGATGATATAACTGTAACACCTACTATAGAACTTTTGGGTCAGAACTATCCAAATCCATTCAATCCAACAACTACAATATCTTATAACATGGTAGAAGCAGGTAATGTTTCTATCGAAGTATTCAATATAAAAGGACAAAAAGTGAAAACACTTATCAACGAAGAAACAGTAGCTGGAGACCATACTATCGTTTGGGATGGTACAGATAAAAACAGCCACCAAGTATCAAGTGGTATGTACTTCTATAAAATGAAATCCTCAAACTATACCAGCACAAAGAAAATGATACTTATGAAATAAGAGGAGTTAGCCTCAACGTTTTCGTTGGGGCAACTTTTTCTTCTATGAAATAAGAGGAGTTAGCCTCAACGTTTTTCGTTGGGGCAACTTTTTCTTCTATGAAATAAGAGGAGTTAGCCTCAACGTTTTTCGTTGGGGCAACTTTTTCTTGCAAAAATAACTATTTTCCCCTTAAAATGGTTAACGAACAATAATAGACTCTTTCAGGAAAACCTGAAAGAGTCTATTATACTATTACCAATATCAATAATTACATCATTTTAGAGCGTTTGATCAAATATTGAAGTAGATTATCCTCAAATGGTGTATCGGTTGTTATAGCATTATATTCAATTCGTGATTCATGACATTTATCTTTTAAGAACTTAACATTTTCTTCATAAGCTTGTAAATAATCTTTCCTGATCTGCCAGGGTGAAACTGTAATTTTCTCACCGGTTTCAGAATCTATAAATTCAGTATCACGTTTATAATCAAAGTCAATTTCCTGCTTATCCTGAATATGGAACAAAATAACTTCATGTTTTTGATGACGGAAATGCAGAAGACCTTGCATTATCTTATTCGGATCGTCTATCATATCGGAAATAAGAATGATAAGTCCACGTTTTTTTACTCTATCAGCTAAAGAATGAAGAACACTAACGGTGCTGGTTTTATCTTCCGCTTTTAAATTATGAAGTTCCTTAAATATGATGTTTAAATATGATTTCATAGAACGTGGAGGTATAAAATTTGTAATTCTATCAGAGAAAGAGAGTAATCCCACAGCATCCTGTTGTGATATCATTAAGTAAGAAAGAGCAGATGCCAGAGCCTTGGTGTATTCTAGCTTGGAAGAGTTTGCCGATGAGAAGCCCATAGAGGAGCTGTGGTCAACGATAATGTAACACTTAAGGTTGGTTTCCTCTTCGTAGCGTTTGATGTAATAGCGGTTAGTTTTGCCGTATATTTTCCAATCTACATTCTTTATTGGATCTCCCGGATTGTATTGCCGGTGATCTGAAAATTCTATACTGAATCCGTGATAGGGAGATTTATGTAATCCGGTAATGAAACCTTCTACAATTAAGCGAGCACGGAGATTGAATTTATCTATCTTAGCAATGAATTCTTCTGAGAGATATTGCTTATTTCTTTCTGCCATTTATTTCACTTATAATTCTATTTCTGTTGGGTCACTTTCTTTTGTAACTACTTTCCATTCTTGTTCTTCATGATCGAAATCGGTAATTTTATCCAATGGGAGTTTCATATATTTTCCACTGGCTGTAACAGCAACAGAACCATCGGGTAAAAGCAATTCACCTGAACCAAAAAAGAACCTTTTATTCTGTTCGGTTATTCTGCCTACAACCCTCAATTCTACATCGTAGGGAACAGGTTGTTTGAATTTAACATTCAATTCAATAGTAACACCCCAAATATTTTCATTCTCGATCATGATGGCTCTGCCGATGGTTTCATCCAAAATAGTGCTGACAATACCACCATGCAACCTGCCGGGATAACTCTGATGGTTTTCACCGGGTGTGAAAATTGCGACCAACTCGTTATTTTCAAGTTCATAAAATTGAGTATGAATACCGAACTCATTCTTCAATCCGCACACAAAACATGATTTACTATTCTGATGTTTTTTCCTAACTTTATGTTTCATGATCCTCTCTAAAAAAAGTGAATAACTTTATCTATTTCTCTTCTTTCTTCTTGGTTCCAATAATTATAGATGCGGGGAATAGAATTACGTAAGCAATTATCAGTAGAATGGGTGAAATCGTCTTATCTCCGGTTCCCATGATAATATATCCCACAGTAGTTGTTATGATAGCAATTATCAATAGAATTGTGTTAGTTTTATTAAATACAAATTTCATATTATCTCCTTAATACTTATTTAGAATTTCTTTAGAAAACTGAACAGATTGCTTTTCATTGTCCAATTCAATTGCTAAATTAAAATAATATTCAGCTCTTTTCTTTTTATTTAAACTAAGATATATCTCACCAATATGATAAGCGATTTCGCTGTTGTTTATTTCTTTGGATAGGGGGACTTCCATCGCTTTTAGAGCTTCATCAAATCTATTCTGCTTAAAATAGAGCCAGGCAAGACTATCCCATATCATTTCACTTTCCGGCATTAGGGAAACAGCTTTTTCTAAATATCCTTCGGCCTCATGATATTTTTCTATGAGTTCATAATTAGCAATAAAATAACCTGCAGCATTTAGTAGGTCAGGACTCTCCGGATATAGACCAACTCCTTGTTCTAAAAGGATCAATACATTTTCGTGAGTATCATACAATTCACCAAGAATTGAACAAGTGGCAAATGTAGAAACATCAGGTTTGGGATTGGTTTCAATTTCCTCTTTCAGTATAGAATAAGCAATTGAATCGTGTTTTGTTCCAAACAGCAAACTGGCCAGAAGCTCATTTGTGGTGATCTGCATCCCCTCAATATCAGAAAGAAGAATTTTTGCTTTTGGTATGTCCATAGCATTTTGAATATATGCAAGTGCAACCATAAGATTGAGTTCGTTATCGTTAATAAAACTATCGGGGAGCTTATTTAATAACTCGAGTGCAATTTCCTTTTCTTCAAATTCCGTATGAAAAATCGCCAATAGATAATTTGCTTTTGTTTTATTTTTAGAGATATTGGAATACTTTTGCAAAAGTTTATATATTTTTTCTTTACGTTCAAGATCCTTAGAAGAATCAATCTCGAAAATATAACTATGAATTGTATTAATATCGTCAGCCTTTACCAATGTTGCTGCAGCTTCGGTGTAATTATCTGCAGACAGATAAAGATCGGCGAGATAAGTATAGAAAGACGATGCAAATTCTTCTGTTAATTCACCCGATTCCTCTATTGCAAGACCTGCACGGATTCCTATATTAATATTGTTTTTTCTAATTGCAGAGAAGAAAAGATATTTTAATATATCCTGAGTTCCAACTTCAAAGCACAAAGTTTCATTTGTTAAAATCTCATCAAACTTTCCTAGTGAGAAATATCTTCCTATCAGATAGGTTTTTAGTGGATCAGAAAGAATTCTGTTATTATCAATATGGAACTGGATCAATTCTAAAACTTTGTCATGTAAACCTTGCTTTTCATAAGATGTAAGAAGCGGTGTTAGGCTAACTTCATCATTCCATTTCTCGTAAGCATCCGTAAATATTTCAAGACTCTTCACAGAGTCAATTTCACTGTATATTTCGGCAATTCTAAGTATCAGCCTTTCCTCTTCCCATGGAAATTTTATTGCTCTTTTAAGAAGTTTAATATTTCCCGGTGGTTTCGTGTTTTGCTGAAATACAAAATATGCAGTAAGATTTCGCATTGTTGGTTGTGTTTTAATAGCTTTTTTAAAATATTTATCTGCCATTTCATATTGTTGCTCATTGCGGTAAGATTCGGCAATAATTGAATATATTTTCTCCGATTTTACACCATTATCACAGAAGTTTTTTCCAATTTGAATTATCTCAGAATTTGCCGTAGTATCAATAAATGCTTTTAATGCTAACACTTCCATTAATGTTTCTTTAAGGTAAACATTGGTAGAATCGGTTTCTACTGCTTTCTTGTATAATAGAATTGCATTTTCAAAATCGTGCTGCTGCATTGCTGCTTGCCCAAAAAGAAAGTAATTCTCAGCAACAAAATTTGGTTGTGTAGATATATTTTTATTAGCTGCACATCCTGCAAAAATAATTGGAATGAGCAGAAGGTAAAAAGCTTTATTCATGCAAATTAGAAAGTCATATTGTAGAGGAGTGTGATCGATCTATCACAGCCTTGAGTATGAATATTATTCAGCATTAAATCATAAAACGATACTTTAAGAATTAGTGCTTCCGTAAAATGCAGGTCAACCGAAGCATTGAAGAATCCTCTACCTTTTACAAAATCAGCTTCGTTATCATTCCATCCTGTATCATATTCAGCTAACAATACGATCATGTCTCCGATCGTTTTATCAAAACCAAAAAAAATATTTGGTTCATCATCGTTATCTTCATTTTCCAAACTGTAATTAATTCCACCGTGAACACCGATGTTTCCAAAAAAGAAGAAATTCTTACTGGCAGTTAGATATACACCTTTAGATTTTATATCATATCGATGATCATTATAATTACCATGTCCCTGAGAGTCGTAACCAATAGCAATAGCCGGCAAACTATTACTCTCGTCCATTAGCCTAATCTTTGCATTAAACTCAACTCTATCATGCCACTGAGGATCTTCATTACCAACGATTTCTTCTGCACCGTAATTCACACCAAACATAAAACGTGGAAAAAGCCCTACCCTTGTTCCTATCAACAATCCGTTATTCTTGTATATCTTTGCCGAGATCTCTGCTTCACCTTGCTGTAAAATTCCGGCAGTAGGAGTATCGATCAAGGTGTTGAGTTCAAATGCAAAAACACTCACTGAAATTATTAAAAGGATAAATAAGATACTTAGTTTTCTCATTGTAATCTCCTTAATTATTTTGTTTCTTTAAGTTTCAACGTGTTGCTTATTATTTCTAATTCATAGAGAGCTTCCAGCTTTTCCCCATCAGGATAATATACCGAATTATCTACAAGATAGGCCAATCCATTTGTTTCGTCATAAATGGCATAGCTTTGAAAAGCACCCCCAACAGAATGTTTTTTATTCTGCCATCTTCCGGTTAAGCGCCAACCCTGATATCCGGCCAGTTTGAATTTTTCCATTCTCACATCTTTATCGAAGAATTCGTCTTCATCATAATATTTCCAGCTTATGTTCTTGCGTGTTTCTCTAAGCCAGTCCCTACCAAATTCCTCTTTATGAATTTTCTGGGAATACACAGAAATATATCTGTCCGGTTTATTTCTTAACCGAGCGATGAATGAAATAAAATTATTTGCAGCATCATTTTTGTACAGTATATATTTTTTTGGA
>CAZOCS010000128.1:0-6485 GCA_964578365.1 uncultured Candidatus Cloacimonadota bacterium | reverse complement strand
ACTTACCCCAAAGTCACTTCTACACCGAACTTAATGTTTCCTCAATTGCCTGTAACATATGCACGCTGCGTCCATTTTTAGTTGTACATAACTAACCTATAGTTATAGTAATTTTGTTGTACAATAACTTTTTTCTGGTAGTTATTGTACAACACGAAAATAAAATTACACATTATATTTTTCATTCATTCAAAATCTAAATCTCAAAGAAATTAATATACTCTGAAGAAGAAGAGTGAATAATAATTATTGTTGGGTAACGTGAGCAGTTATTTTGTTAAATCAGAATGAATTAAAATATAGTCTTAAACAGATTTGGTCGTACTTCTACCCTATTTTCCACTTCTATACATTGAGTATAATTTTCCAATTAAAGTTGTATCCAATTGCTTTGGATCAATTATATCTGGTTGATCTCCGAGCTTATTAGTTGATAGAATTATCTTATCGTTTTCGGGATTATACGTCACTATTTTCAAATTAGGTTTACCTTTGATATTAACAGCACAAATCTTACCTTTTTTATCAGTCCAGTTTGTATCCTTTTCTATTATAATAAAGTCATTATTACAGATTTTAGGTTCCATGTCACGACCATTAACCCTGTAATAATGATAATTATCTACATTATTAACTAATGGTGAAGCTAATGACACACCACCGAATCCGGAACCCTTCATTTTTACAGGATCACCAGCTGCAATATCTGATTCTACGTGTAAAGTTTGTATATTGCGCTCAAATTCAGTCTTAAACATTCTACCCTCTCCAGTGAGAAGCCAGTTAATGTTACAATTTGTAGCCTTCACTACAGCGTGCAAAACCCTCATTGATATTTCACGTCTATTATTTTCAATATGACTGTAACCAGAACGCTTTATGCCTAATGATTCAGCAAATTCTTTTTGACTTTTATGTACCTTACTTCTGAGGAGTTTAAGCCTTTCACTAATCATAAAAGTTACTCTCTGTACTTTTTTTTATTTGACAAGTTACGCTACGTACTTTTTCTTTGTTCCCAATAGCGAACGAGAAAAAAGTATAAGGGGGATAAAAGATGTCAAGAGTTAAACAAAAACCACCAGCTAATGATATTAACAAAAATGAGCTGAAATGCATTATAATACGTCATTTCAAAAGTCAAAAGGAGTTTTGTAAATTTGCCGGTATTAACTACGGAACAATAAGACAATATTTACCGGGAAAGAATATGCCTAAGATCGACTGCCTAGTCGTTAAGGCACTTGATGATCTGGGATACAACCCGGACGGATCGCGAACCTTACCGGAAATTTCACCGGATATCAAATTGTAACTCTTCGGTAATCATAATTAGGAGGGAAAATGAAAATTATCATTTTCAACGAAGACGTATCAATGACATTCCATAGTAGAATACTAAAAGGTTGGAGCTGTAGAAAGATACTTCAACAGACAAAACTCCAAAAACGAACCACAATGACCCAAAACGGATATTCCGAGTGATTAGACCTTTTAATATTATAAAACAGACACAAGGCAGTTTTGAGCTATTCGGAAAACTCACCGACCAGTGGATTTTCCCAAGAACTTAATAAGGAGTGAATATGTGGTTGAGTGTTGCAGAGCTAGCAAGACGACTTAACGTCTCAGAACGAACGATCCAGAGACGGATAAAAAGTAATTATTATGCAGGACGAACTAAAGAAGTCCCTAGTAATGGGCGTGGTGGCATCACTTACAAAATTTTTTACCCGACTTCCGACATCGACAAGACTTCCGACATACTTACGACAAAAAATCCAATAAAAACTTTCGACAATCATGAAGAACTTCCGACAACTTACGACAAAATGTCGGAAGTAAAAACAGAGACTTACGACACTCTAAAAAAGACTTCCGACATCAATAAATCTACTTACGACACAAATGGAACTTCCGACACACTTACGACTAAAAACGAAGATCTATGTAATCAATGCATATCATCTCATCCCGATTGTGACGGATGCTGTAATATATGTGAAAATAAGTGTAATTCTGTTCAAGAATGCAGATTAGACCTGACCGGACAGGAAAATAAACCGGAACTCAACCACAAGGGGGCGGACTCGTCATCCGTCCCCGCTCCTACTTCAGAACTTTGTTTAGAAAAACAACAGCGTGATATACTGTTTCAGCCTGACTATAATCCCCGACCCGAACCGGAAGTTCCGGACTCCTATAAAAGGATTGGTCAATTAAGAGCTCAACTGTGCAAATACGCCCTTGATCTTGTGGTCAAAGCTTCCATCAGTAAAACAGAGGCATATAAGCGCACGGTCGAGCTCTACAATTTTGGTGATATTGTTACAGAACTGCGTAACTATAAAGCCGATGAGAATGTTTCACTACGTACACTACAGCGCTGGATCGGTAAGTATAAAAAAGGTGGATACGATTATCTTGATCTGGTTCCCAGCTACTCGGTCGGACCCGGAGCAGTTACCATTACGGAAACAGAAGAGAACTACCTCTTGAAATACTATTTGAAACAAGGTAAAGTCTATATAGGCACTATTATCAACACACTCAAGACAAAAGCACTCAAAGGTGATATCAACTCTCCCTCATCTCCTGCAACCTTAAGACGCTGGATGCAGAGATATGAAAAGAACAATAAACGCATAGTCGATCTTCTGCGTAATGGAGAGACTCACCTCAGAAATAATCTGATAAAATATATTGAGAGAGATTCATCTCTTCTAATGCCGGGTGATGTATTTATAGCAGACGGTAATACACTTAACTTCCGTATTCTTGATCCTCAAACCGGAAAGCCGAAAAGAATGATATTTGTAGCTGTAATGGACTGGGCCAGTCGAATGATAGTAGGTGGATCTATTGCAACTACAGAAGATACTCAAAATATTGCTAATGCTTATCGAAATGCTTTTATAAATTACGGTGGAGTTCCAAGAGTTGTTTATATAGATAATGGGAAAGCATTCAAGTCCCGTTACTTTACTGGGAGCAAGAGCTCTAATTATCCGAATCTGGAAGACCTGTTGGGTGGTATGTTCCAAAGATTGGGAACTAAAGAAATATTTGCTCGAGCTTATAATGCCAGAGCTAAGATCATTGAGCGCTGGTTCAAGACTTTTAATAATGCTTTCGAAAGGTACTTAGACGGCTATGTAGGAGCAAGCATATCTGATAAACCTGCCCATATGCAGCGTAACGAATCATTTATGAAGAAACTGGTTGATGAGCGACCTCTCACCTATACCGAAGCACAATCTCTGATAAGTTACTATATAAACAATTTCTATCACAAACAGGCTCATAAGGGATTGGATGGTAAAACTCCAGAAGAGATCTATTTGGCTCATCCCTGTCCGAAAGAACGCAGGATCTCACCTTCTGAGTTAGATTTCCTGATGCTGAAACATGATCTGAAACTGGTTAACAGGAATGGCATAACATTTTTAAAGCAGAACTACTGGCATCCTAACCTGGCTGATCATATCAGAGAGAAGATGTATTTTAGATATGATCCCAATAATATCAGCTTTATCCAAGTCTATAATATACACGGTAAATTCATCTGTACTGCCAGACCAAATGAGAAGGTACATCCGATGATAACTTTATCTGAGAATAAAGAGTTAACTGAAAAGCAGGTTAAAAAGGAGATATCATATCAGAATCGAATCGTTAGAGAGACCAAAGAGCAGGCACTCAAAACATTATCCAATATCCAGAAAGATGATCATAAGTTCATAGAATCAGTCAGTGAAGGAACAAATCTATTTAATAATGTAAAACCCGAAATTCCGGTTAAGAGCAAATCAATGGAAGAGATGATGATCGAGCAGGATTCAGAAGTAAAGACGCATGATGATGCGTCTCAAACAAAACCAAAAGTAAAGAAAGTAAGAAAATTAGATACTGATATCAAAACATTAGGATTAGGATAGGAGGAGAAGATGAAAAATGTATGTTCAGAGACGAAGAATGTACAGACAGCCCTAAAGTATATAGACAGAGTGAGAAAGCGTGATGTGATCCGACAAACAGGTTTGATGCTCATCTATGGTATCTGGGGGATCGGCAAGACCTGGTTCGGAGAAAAATTCGCAGCTGAGAACGGTTTTATCTTTATGAGATTGTATAGTACCATGCGTCAAAAGGATTTTTTGATCGCTATGATCAAGAAAGTTTATGAAAATCTCGGTAAAACTCAAGGGATTCCGTATTATAAGAATACTTATAGTTTATTTGAGATATTAAAGGATACGATCAATACAGGATATGATAAACCTCCGGTGATCATTATTGATGAAATTGATTATGCCATGAAGCGAATACTTATCCTTGATGCTATCCGGGACATTGCCGATGATACTATCGGAACTTACATCTGTATCGGTATGCAGAACACTTACAATGACATAAAACAAATATCACCTTACTTCTTTAACCGCTGGGCTTATACCCTCCAATTTCAGCCGAATGATAAAGCCGATATCTCTAAAACAATAAAGGATGTCTGTGAGATAGATATTAATGATACTAATATCGATCTGATTGTACATAAGTCTGAAGGTAATATGCGCAACCTGATTAAGATCATTAACCATGCAGAGATCATTCAGAACAATGATGAACTTACAGCACTCCTGGGAGCAAAGGAATGAGCCTGAGAACTGAGGATAATACAGCCAAGCACCGTGATAAGATCAAGCAGTATATCTATAACTGTAGTGGTTCCTTTGATGCTTCAGCATGTAGATCCGCTACCGGAGTCTGTATCAATACGGTTCACAAGTATTTGAAGATATTCGAGGACTGGGGACTTGTTAAAAAGATACGACACGGCAATCAACGTATCTATATCAGAATGGAAGTAACAGCTGAGGTTAAGGATAACATCAAGAAGGCTAAGACAAGTGAATCTGCAAAATGGCTGCAAGGTTATGAACTGTTCTACTATCTTGCCGTAACTGCATGCATTTTATAGACAGGCTTACCTTTTAAAAGTTGCAGGGGTTTGGCATTTTTATAACTGCATCATTTAAGCAGTAGCATCTTTTTCGTTCCTTCAGATTTTCCATTTACATTCAATTTGTAGAAATAAACTCCCGAACTAACAGGTTTATTTAATTCATTAATTCCATTCCAAATAACAGAATGATTTCCTTGAACCAAATTGGAATTAACAAGAGTTTTAACTTTTTGACCTTTGATATTATAGATATCCAGCATTATTTGCTCGTTTTGTTCGCTGATTAAATGAAAAGAAATTGTTGTAGTCGAATTAAAAGGATTTGGGTAAGTGTTCAATTCGTAATTCATAACTTGTAATTCGTAATTTTCTGAACTATTTACACCATCCCACCAAGTATAGATGATATATGGCCATCTATAATTAAATGATGAGTTGCTTGTATGTAATCGTAAAAAATCACCATATTGATCCCAGTCGTTGTTAACCATGAAGCGAAGACGGAATTGTGTTTTATCTCTACCGGTTGTATAATCTTCCTGAATGCATGTTGTTACTTCCAGGTTTTTGAACTCATATGTTGCATTATCACTGATAACACCGATATTCGAGTTGAGTGTTTGAGGATCTCCAGGATCACCAGCTGTCCAATCTCCTACATCAAGTTGATTTCCATAATCAATATGATCTACAATACAACTAGTCGTATCAGGTGGAGGAATGATATCCCATATTGGAAATTGTCCTCCCACATCATTTCCAGTTGAATAAAATTGATGTACGAATATTTCTGCATTTTGAAGTTCATAACCTTCAGGGATATCCGGCAGTTCGAATGACAAATATCCCCTACCTGTACCAAAAACAGTATAGCCATAATCTCCACAGCTAAAATAAGTGTCACCTGAATTTGGAGTATATATATTACTATCCCAATTATAAAGAATTCCACCATCCAGATACTGTATGCTGTAGAGCGTATCTATTATGGTATCTGTATAAAGAGTAGAGCCCAGAATAAACAAGAATAGGAAAATAATTAATGGAATGGTTATTGATTTTAGGTTTTGATTATTCGTAATTCTATACATATTATCTCCGTTAATCTTAGGTATCCCGAATCATTATTTGATAATTTAATATTATTGAAAAACATATCACAATGAATAGCATGCCATATGAGAATGTCAAACTTTTCAAATTATAATATTACAATTACTATGATAAAAAGTTGCAGGGGTTTGGCATAAAAATGACAAACTGCTGCAACTTTCGGCTTTGAATATGGGGGTGCAAGAGGTTTGTCATAAACGACACTTGCTTAAGAAGTATAGTTAACTATTTAGAATAATAAAGACTTACGAGAAAATTACCGACTTACAACAGGTTTGTCATATTTCGGGATTAATGAGATTTAATGAGAATTATTGCAAGTATTTTGACATTTATTGAGAATTTACGAAAGTTGCAGGGGTTTGGCATTTCTGAATGAATTGTTGCAGCAGTTTGTCATAAACCT
>CAZOCS010000127.1:0-6553 GCA_964578365.1 uncultured Candidatus Cloacimonadota bacterium | reverse complement strand
AACTTTCAATGATGGTTTTGAAAGGTTTTTGGATGGTTACACCGGAGCCAGTATCTCTGATAAGCCTGCTCACCTGCACCGCAATGAACCTTTCATGAAGAAACTGGTTGATGACCGACCTCTCACTTATCCTGAAGCTCAGGCACTGATCAGTTACTATATAAACAAATACTATCACAAACAACCTCATAAAGGACTGAACGGCAAAACACCGGAAGAGATCCTCCTGACACATCCCTGCCCTGAAGAACGCAGGATCTCACCTTCGGAATTGGATTTTCTAATGCTGAAACATGATCTGAAACAAGTTAACAGAAACGGAATAACCTTTCTCAAACAGAACTACTGGCATCCAAAGCTTGCTGATCTTATTAAAGAGAAGATGTATTTCCGTTATGATCCGAATAATATCAGTTTTATTCAGGTCTATAATGAGCATGGTAAATTCATCTGTTCAGCCAGACCAAATGAGAAAACGCATCCAATGGCTATTTTATCGGATAACCGGGAAGTCAGTGAAAAACAGATCAAGAAAAATATCCGTTATCAGAATCGCATAGTTAAAGAGACTAAGGATCAATTACTCAAAACACTCTCTGATGTTCAGAATTCTGATCAGAAGTTTATAGATATAACAGCTGAAGATACTTCCCTGTTCAACACTCAGAAACCAGCCCTTCCAGAACAAAGCAAAACAATGGATGAGATGATGCTTGAGCAGGATATTGAGCCTGTTGATCAAAAGAAAAAGAAGAAGATCAAGTTAGATACAGACATTAAAACATTAGGATTAGGATAGGAGGACTAATGAAAAATGTATGTTCAAAAACAAAGAATGTGAAAGCAGCACTGAAGTATGTTGATATGGTGCGTAAACGTGATGTGATCAGGCAAAGAGGATTGATGCTGATATACGGCATCTGGGGACTCGGTAAGTCATGGTTCGGTGAAAAATTTGCAGCCGAGAACGGTTTTATCTTCATGAGATTTTACAGCACTATGGGACAGAAGGGTTTTCTGGTTGATCTGATCGGAAAACTCTACGAGAATCTGGGTAAAGCAGAGGAGGTTCCCTACTATAAGAACTCACATCAGTTGTTTGGGATATTACGTGATACAATTAACACCGGGTATGATCAGCCACCTGTGATCATTATTGATGAAATAGACTATGCAGTTAAACAACCCAGAATACTTGATACACTAAGAGATATAGCTGATGTTACAATCGGAACGTTCGTCTGCATCGGTATGCAAAATGCCTATGCCGGGATAAGGAAAGCTTCACCTTACTTCTTCAACCGCTGTGCTTACACGCTCCAGTTCCAGCCGAATGACAAAGCAGATCTTACCAGGACAATTAAGGAAGTATGCGAAGTGGATATCAATGATGCTAATATTAACCTGATAGCACATAAATCCGAAGGTAATATGCGAAACCTTATTAAGATCATCAACCATGCAGAACTCATTCAGAGCAATGAAGAGCTTACTGCTCTGCTGGGAGTTGAAGCATGAGTCTGGCTGCCGAACAAAGCAGTGCAAAACAGCGTGATAAAGTTGAACAATTTATCTATAACAGCAGTGGTCCCTTCGATGCTTCAGCCTGCTCTTCAGCAACAGGAGTCTGTATCAATACGGTACGCAGATATTTGAAGAAATTTGAAGACTGGGGATTGGTCAAAAAGATCCGTCATGGTCAGCAGAGAGTCTACACCAGGAAGAAAGTGACTGCAAGTGTTAAATACAGCATTAAGAAAGCCAAAATGAGAACAACTGCTGCCATGCTGCAAGATTATGAACTCTTCTACTATCTTGCCGGAACCATACTTGGAATATTTACATTCGGGACTATAGCCTGATGACCGATTCACAACTCAGATACTCCATCATGAAGATAGCTACAGGTAAGCACAAATGGTCTTATGATGAGTTCCATGATCTGATGGATGACTGGGGATATGGCAGGTCACTCAAGAAACTCTCAATAAAGAGGCTGTATACCCTCAGAGATGAGCTTCTCGGTATAAAAACGGATAATGTGCCGGAAGAGTTTAAATTGGATGCTCAGGGCAAACAGATGTATGCCATTATGAAGAAAGCAGGCTGGACTATGAAAATGGTGAATATGCACTGTTTGAAACGATTTAAAAAGATACACTGGTTAGTTCTTACTCCCAGAGAGCGTCGTGGTGTGATAGGTATGCTGAGGAACTATTGTAAATGAAAGTCAATAATAATAAAGGAGGAAAGGAAATGGTAAACATTCCGGAAGAAACCGTTGAAACCAAAGAAGAATTTTTAATTGAAGAGGTAGTTGAGACCAAAGAGGAAGAGGTAATTGAAGCTAAGGTTATTGATTTTGATAATGTTGTAATTGAGCATCATTTGAACACAATCCAGAAAGCGACAGACAAGCTATATAATTCAATAGTGCAGCTTGAGGAAGTTCATTGTTCCATGTGTGAATATGAGATATTAATTGCACAACAAGATGAAGCTGGTGGAAATGATGGATTTATTATAAAAATGATCGCTGATAAGGCTGATAACCTTATTAAACAAATGTATAATGATTATGGTGTTGTTTATAATACTCTTAAGCAGCTGTTAAATAAGAAAGCAGCTGCCGGAGGGAACCGAACAGCCACTTAGTGAGAACATTACAAATTCTTAAATAATCTCACTAAGTATTTTGTCAATTAATAAGGAGTGATCATGAAGAATGATAACAATGAAAACGGCACATCAAAACTCACAAAGAAGCTATGTACGGACGCTATAAAGAGCCTTGAGAAAGCTCGTCATATTAAGGACATTGCATTCCGCAATGCTTTTATCGACATACAAAAAAAGCAGCTGCCGGAGGGGACCGAACAGCCACTTAGTTATACAAGCAAATTCTCAAATAATTTCATTAAGTATTTTGTCAATTAAAAGGAGTGATCATGAAGAACGAAAAAGATGAAAAAGTTGTAGATAAGGATTTAGAATATAATGAGAACGGTACGGTAAAGCTCACTAAGAAGCTGCGTACGAACGCCATTGAGAGTCTTGAAAAGGATAATGATACTAAATGCTCGGATAAAAGGAAAGATAGGTGACAAGCAGAAGAAAGAAGCGTAATACTATGATCAAGAAGGAGATCAGATCATTGCAGGCTGCAGGACTCAAGATCAAGGATGCGGTTCCTATTGTTGCTGACAAGTTTTCTCTATCAGAGCACAGGATATTAGATATCTGGTATGATAAGAAGATAAGCGAACAGGACAGACCTGACGGGATCAAATTAAGAGATCATCTGATACCTGCCCTGATCATGATGTGTGTTATGGCTGATCAGACATTGAAAAATATTAGTTAAATAGATAAAGGAGATAGTTATGGAAAAGATACCAATGGAAAAAATACCATTTGGATCATATTATGTGGATTTAAGAGTAATAAAAACTGAAATTGGGAAAGTTGTACCAATTATTGATATTTCTTTAGCTCTTGATCTCAATTTTCATGAGTTAGAAAATATAGTAAATGAGGATATTAGACTTTATGAAGGTTTAATCATTGAAGCAGATATAGAACTAATTCATAAACGTGCACTTAACAATTATGGAATTGTTCGTCTGCTTACAAGGTTACAATTTTCTTACAAGATCAGTACCGACAAAGAGTATGTCATGAAACGATTGCAGGAGTGGACGGTCAGACATTTAGGTTTACCTCCTGAAGAAAAATCTGAAGTTAAGAACACTCAACTTTTGTATATTCCTGATACAATGAACAAAAATGATTTTATGAAACCTGAGGAGGCTGCTAAGGTGCTTGGGAAATCACTATCCACTATTTACAGGAAGATTAAATCTGGAAAGCTTAAAGGCTATAAATCCCAATCCGGATTTGTATTGAGCAGAGAAGAGATGAACAGGATCGCTTCGTCATACGTCGTTAGTAACAAAGATAAGGACTCAGATTAATATTCATGAATCTCAAAGGTGGCAGTGGTTCTTCATAAAAATGAAAAACCCCTGCCACTTTCCCTGTTGAAATTATCTCCATGAATCGACTCGAAAAAAGCTAAATGCAAAACCCCTGCCACCCAAAAATGAAAAACCTCTTGAAACAAAATGCAAAACCATGTGAAACTCGATAACTCTTTTAAAGCAAATTATCTAATTTTTTAGAATCTAAGATAAAAAAAAACTTTACAAAATTACTATACATTCAATAAATAGACCGACGGTCGGTCAGTAAGAAGTGAGGGATGTAGAATATATGGCAAGAATTGTAAAGAAAGCTGAAGAAAGACGCAAAGAAATTTTGCAGAAAGCTCAGGAACTCTTCTATAGACATGGATATACAAATACTACTGTGAGTATGGTTATAGAAGCTTTACAGATTTCCAAAGGAGCTTTTTATCATTATTTCAAATCAAAAGAAGAATTGTTAGATTCTCTAGCCGATATCCTATCCCAAAATATAAGGAGTAAAATAGAAACCGTTGTTAAAGATACAAGCTTGAATGCTATAGACAAACTGAATAAAATGTATTATGAATCCGGCAGCTATAAAATAGAGAACATAGATTTTATATTGGTAATAACTGAAGCTTTATACAAGGATGACAACTTGTTATTACGCCATAAATTTCAAAGTAATTCATTAGAAGAGTTTGTACCTCTATTGGCTTCAATTTTTCGACAGGGAAAAGAAGAATCTGTATTTAATATAGAAAAGCCTGAAGTTATGGCTAGAATTGTTTTGCTCTTTGGTATGAGCATATCAGAGCAAAATGCCAAACTGATCTTACAATTGAAGGATCATCCGGAGAAACTGGACGAGATCATTGATAATTTATCTATTTATCAACTATCGGTTGAGAGAATGCTGAACGCACCTTTAAACTCTGTAATCGCTTTTGATAAAAAATTCTTCGAAGCTTTCAGGAAAAAAATATGAATTTTGAATTTAATAAGATAAAAGTAATCATATTAATTATAATAGTTGCAGTTCAACTCAATTGCATTGACTGGAATTTATCACATCATGTAACTTCAACTTCTACTTTGCGAGACAAGTTAAGTAAAATTGGGATCGAGTTAAACTATAAACCAAAAATTGCTTTTGACCTATATCAGCAGGAAAATTACTTGTTTGATACAGAATTTTCATACAATTTTAATTTGAATTACAAAAGCTCAAATGATAGTGTTCGAGAAATCACAGGAACACCATATCGTGGCTGGCTTAGATATTCCACATCTCAAACTGAATTAAGAATAGGTTTACAAAAGATAAATTTTGGTCCTGCTCAGATATTACGTTCTCTTCAATGGTTTGACAACATAAATCCACACGATCCTACAAAAACAACCGAAGGCGTGAAGGCAATATTAGGCAGATATTACTTTATTAATAACGCCAATATCTGGTTGTGGGGAATCTGGGGAGACAGCAATGAAACATCGTTTGATAAGTTCTTTTACGAAGAAGATAATCTAGAATTTGGTGGAAGGGTACAGTATCCGTTCAAATATTGCGAAGCGGGTTTTTCTACACATCATAGTAAATCCAATTTACTCACATTTGATACAAAAACAAAATACGGGCTTGATCTGCGCTGGGATATGACATTAGGGTTTTGGATTGAATCAAGTTTAGATGTCTTCCAGAACTCTGAAAATAGTAATTATTTGCGGTTATTCTCTATTGGTGCAGATTATACATTCGGATTTGGAAACGGAATCTACTGTTTATTTGAGCATCAATATTTCTCAGATCTGCAGGAAGATATATGGGAACCTACTGATAAATCAGCAGCAAGTTCATTATTGATAAGTTATCCACTTGGAATGTTTGATCTAATTAGTAGCATTATTTCATATAACTGGCAATCCGAATATTCTAATTTCTATGTTTCCTACAATCGTAATTATGATTATTTATCAATTTATTTGAATCTCTTTTGGGATTCAAATCAAAATGATAATCTCCAAATTAACGGTAATAGAGATAGTAAATCGATTCAAGTAATTTTAGAATCAAAATTTTAATAAATAAATAAAGGAGTGCTTATGGCTCATATCAAAATTAATGAAATGTTAAAGAACTATCCGATAGGTAGAGGGAAATTCACAGCCTTAAAAAGCATCGATCTGGAATTTGAGAAAGGTGAATTTACGGGAATTGTTGGACCCAGCGGTTCGGGAAAAACAACCTTACTTAATATCATCGGTTCACTTGATATACAAACTGAGGGTTCTGTAGAAGTAATGGGAAGGGATATTAAATCATTATCAGCAAAACAATCTTCCCGATTGCGTAGCGAACATATCGGCTTTATCTTCCAAACGTATAATCTGCTGCCGGTTTATTCAGTTTATGAAAACGTTGAATTTCCGCTTATACTTCTTGGAAAGTCTGTATCTGAACGTAAAAAAGCTGTATTGGATGCATTGGAATGGTTGGGATTGACAGATAAAATTAAATCCAGACCAGCTCAACTTTCCGGAGGAGAATGTCAACGGGTTGCTATTGCCAGAGCAATTGTGAAAAA
>CAZOCS010000126.1:965-6616 GCA_964578365.1 uncultured Candidatus Cloacimonadota bacterium | reverse complement strand
GTATATTTACGGATCGATCTATGATTCATCAATGTTTCAATTGTTGGATTTGATAACATATTTACTCCTTACAATATATCAATTGTATAGCTTAATTTCAAAAAATAAGTAGTATCTTCATAGTTTTGCAAATATTCTCTTGATGGTAATTGTTCAATCTTTTCTTCATTTCCAGAAGCTCCCAGGTAGATAGCAGTTTTAGAACTTGGCTTATAAGTAAATAGCGGATAAATACTTATTCTTCTGGGATTTTCACCGTATACAATCATATCATGATTTGTGATCTGCATTATTACTCTAAACCAAAAACTCTTATGAAATTGGATTTTTGCTTTCGTTTCGTAGGTTCTGGCAATATATTTCCCTTCAGTTTCATGGTATCTATGGTTAAATTCAAGATCAAAGAATTTCGCAGGTCGTAAGTTTAATGTAGTTTCATATTTGTAATAATCTGATGTTTCACCTTTATCATCACCAAAATATAGATTCTTCCCATCTACAATAAGAAAACTCATTTTCAGTTGTCTAAATGGTTCATAATTTAGATTTAACCAAGGATAATACATATAATAATCTTCACCGAGATAATTTTCCATTGTCATTTCTAATCCGGTCCAAAAATCAAAACTATTATTAAACAGTGCACCACACATAACTTCCCAATAATGAGAATTTATGTTACTGAAATCGAGGTTTGTTTTCACATTTTGGGTTGATGCGATCTCTAAATAACGCAAAAGATCTTTATCTGTTTTTCCATGAATTTGATATTCAATTCTAGTTTTTGTGAAAATGTTATTCTTATCGAAAATATAACCAAGATCAGCTGTGTAATCTTCTGTGATTCCATTGGATTCTAAATTCAAAAACCAGGTTCCATTATAATAATCCAGATCCACAGAATAACCGTATCCAATTTTTGTTTCAATTTCATCACCATCTACAAATTCATTTGAAGTTGCTACAAGCTGGAAATCTGCCTCAATTTCATTATTGAATCTATTGTTTGCATCCAAACTTACAAGGAAATTGTCGTAATCCTCAAAATGTCGCAAAGTTCCTGCAGCACGTATGAACGAATTTCCTTCACGTAATTTTTTATTGAAACTCAAGAAAGCAAATGTCACATTAGCATTCAAAGTATCAGCATAGTCAAATCTATCACCATAAGCATCCTCATCAACAGAAACCAGACCATAAACCGATGTTTTTCCAATTGATCCTGAAAGTTTAGTTCCCCATAATGGATCAATAATATTCCTGGTGTTAAATATTATTAGATCTGTTCGAAATGGATTGGATTGTTCAATGAAAAATGGACGTTTTTCACTATAAAATCTAGGATATCTCGTGTTTACATCAACTTCCAATCCGTCTGCTTCGATGATGTTGAAATCCGGATTTATTGTGGTTGTAAAAGTTAAATTAGAATTTGGTTCGAAGAAAATATTCAATTCAGGCTGAAGATCAGAATCTGTTTCTTCTTGGTGAGTAATATTATCTTTGAACTGATTATAATTCCCGGTTAAAGAAGGGATCAATTTGAGATTAACATTATTTGGAAGTTCAGAAAAACGAAGAATTCCATAATTATCATAGAAATTCCCTCCACCACGAGGAACTTTGAAACCGCAAACTTCTTCTGGACCGTCTGTAATATGACGTTTGAAGAACACACCCCAAGTGACATCGGTTCCACTTTTGTATTTTATACTCTCTAAAGGTAATAACAACTCTATAAAAAAGCCCTCGGAAGTTTTGCCACCAGCAGATTGATAGTATAGATCTATCGATGGGTCAATATCATCCATAGCAATTCCATCTGCCTGTTCCCCATTTGCATTACAACCAAAGTAATATGCTTGATTATTAGAATGAAAAGTATCAAGAAAAAAATAAAACCTATCAGTTGTAAAAATTTGATCACGACTGCAATGATTATCGCGTAATCTGTTCATATCTTCAAAGTAGCATTTTGCCATACAATAAATATTATTTTCATCGTAAGCCAGATAAACTTCCGTTCTCTCAGATGGTTGTATATTGTCACCGGGTGAAGTCTGATAGAATTCATCCCAACTAACAGCTGATGACCACTCATCAGCAGATATTATGCCATCTATTTTAGGTTTTTGATCCATATATGGAATCTCAATTTCTACTTTGGCTCTCAATAAAACAAGAATAAGTAAAAAAATTATTAACAATATTTTTTTCATTTTTCCCCTAATAAATATTAACTAAGTTTTTTTTATAACATTTGACTTCTTATAATAAAATAGAATACTACTCCAAAAATTAAGATCAATGATAAAAATATTATCAGAGCAATTTTAATTTTCTTTTCGGTAGGAGACAATTCTTCCCATTTAGGTTGATTTTTCCAACTCTTTCTATTAGCTAATCCTACAATCAAACACAGTAATCCAACAATTGAGAATAAATAGTTACCAGTTGAAATACCTAACGGAATCCAACATATCCCAATTATGAAAAAAACTTTATAATTCAGTTTTCTATTTTCTTTTCTTCTGTTGATCATTGCAAAGATCGCAATAACTAATCCAACTAACAACAATGCAGCAATAATTATTATTAAAGTTGTTCGTTCCATATCTTCTCCTTAATTTGTTCCAGCAATATACTGGCAATAACCATAATTTAATGGTCCCAGTTTTGTTAGATCACATGGGAAATCTTTGCATTCAAAGCAATATCGTACTTTTTTCTCCACTGCACAATGCTTGATCTTGCAGGGTCCTGTCAATTTTGGCGTACAACCTTCCATCCCATTTGGGCAAATTCCCTTCTGCATTCTAGGGCATTTTTCACATGCAATCCCGCAAACACTTATTCTCATATTTTCTCCATTATAATACTTTTACATTTTATAATTATAGCAAGATATGTACCAATCAATTAACTGCTTAATTCAATTCCACTTAGCTTATTTTGCCATTAAATAAATCGTCCGCAACAGCACACTACTGTCCGCCAGCGTACAGAATGTAAACTATTTCAATTTTTGTGTCAACATTTCATACAGTTAATAATTTAAACTTATATTCAGCAATAAAACTTAGCTAATGCCTTATTATCACAATGTTTTCACTAAAAACAAACAGGGATGTTCCTTGCTCCACAATTCTTTGAATTCTTCCAAAGGAGTAAAACCACATGCCGTATAAAACGCTCTGGTTTTGGCATATCCTTTGTCCGGATGTGATGAGCTGAGAGTTTTCACAGTTAGGAATTTCTTTTTTTTCTTTCTTAGATCTTCTTCAATTGCCAGTATTAATTTTCTGCCAATTCCCAATCGGTGAAACTCCGGTAAGATCCCACAAACATATATTTCGCTGGTTTGAGGAAAGTGAGAAGTGATCGAGAAGAATCCAACTTCTTTATCAAACATATATGCAACATAAAAATCCGTTTCGGCTGATCTTTCTATATATTCTTTGTTAGCAGATTCTAAACCAAACCAGTCTGGAAGAGACTCTATAATTTCTTTGCAGATCCTGCTTCGCTCTGTTCTTTTCTTGATCTTCTTAATTTTCATGTAAATATCCCTCTAATTTTTTAACTACTTTTCACTTAGTTAAATACATTCATATATTTGAAGTTACAACTTTTCTTGCTTTGAGTTTTTTTGTTTTGTATATCATAGTTTCTTCGCAATCAAAATATAGCTTAATGGAAATTTTATTTCCTGCTTTTCCATGTAACTTCGACCCAAAGCAATATCATTTTCGTATTCATTGAATTTCTGCAAACAAAATCCACAATCTGCGATCACATTCAAAAGTTCTGAAACTGTGTAAGGAAATTCATAAGATGGAGATGATTTGTAAGATTCTCCACCATAATAATCGATACCACCGAATTCTTCCCAGATCTCTTTATCGAAGTATTTGTGAATGATCTTTAAATCACCATCAAATTCATCATCATACGGCAGAACATTTCCAAAGGGATGATGTTCATAGATGAAAAGTTGTCCACCTTCTACAAGCAGATTTGCTGCTTTTTCAAAATATTTCTTACGATCAGGAATCCAGACAAGAGCACCCACTGTAATGTAAGCCATGTCGAATTTTCCAAAAAACTCCTCAGGGATTTCCAACACATCTGATCTGATAAATTCACAATCGATATCGAATCTTTTCGCTCTGTTTTTAGCTTCCTTAATAGCATTATCACTGATATCAAATCCCACACATCGAGTTGCTCTCATTCGTTTTAGGGACATCAATTCAATACCATTATTGCAGCTAAGATGAGCGATCCTTTTGCCTTTGATCCCAATTTTATTCAGTTCATCCAATTCCTGATCTTTTTGGAAAATAAAATTTGGATCAGCAAACATTATATCCCATTTTTCATCCATTACCTTTTTGTGGTATGGCATCACCTGATTCCAAGCTTTGCGATTTGCTTCTGTATATTTATTTATTTTTTTCATTTCATATCACTCCAATTACACTTTGCAAACAGATAAAACACATGTCGGTTTGCTTCGCAAAGCCAACATTTGATGTTTGCATTACGGTTAAAACCCCCAATCAACATGTGCTTCCGGCAAAAGAAAAGCTTTGTCGAGCTGCTTCAATAGTGCATCAGGTGCTTCAATATTATCGGAATATACAAGAGCGGTTGCAGACATAATGCCAAACCACATCCTTGTAAATGCATTCACAGATGCCTTTAGAGTTAGAAGGTCTTTCTGTTTCCCCTTTTTCGCAGTGGGATTCTTACCCAATGAAATTATATAATCTCCGGCAATCCCTCTCCATTTTATATCTTCAGGAATATACTTTCCAATAGGATCGGAAAGTTGCAGATTAAAACTGAAGTCCTCACAATTCAGATGAGTTTTTTTCATACATTTCTGCAAATTAAGAATCCTTAATTGCCAGTAAGCACTTGAGACAATTTTATTTTGATGCTCAGATTTCTGAGTCATCCCTCTCGTTAGATATGGCCTTTCTATGAAATCCTGCATTTGAACGAAAGTAGGTTCAACCATCCTTATCATCATGAATTGCTCTTCAAAGCTCTTGAGAAAGGCCAGTAGGTCCATAAGTTGATCCAGGTTTTCATAGGCTAACCACTGTACCCATAGTGGACCTTGTTCCTTTCCTTTACCATGCAGCCACACATGATGAGTTAATTTTCCGTTTTCATCGAAATATCCAAAACCCATCTGTTTTTCTTTTTCCCCTAATTCTACCTTTGTTGTATATTCAGGTAAAGTTACTGCACAATGGTTGGGAAGCCTCTTCACACGATTATTATGGATCTTTTTATAGTCTTTTTCTGTTAACCTAACAGGAATTTTAGGTTTGCGTTTTATATTTAAAGTGGCAGGAGTGAAGCAAAAAATCTGCTCATAATTTCCGTTTCCAAAACCAAGTTTATTATAATACCCCTGATCGAAAATACACAAAGCTCCAACCTCTGCACCTTTCTCTGCATCTAAGGCCAATCTAGTAGCTGTTAGTTTGCCTGCAAATCCCTGCTTCCTGGCCACAAGACTGGCAGTAACACCTGTTATTGCACTCAGTTTTAACTTCTCTTCCAGGTAACGAATTGTTCCTATGGAGCTGGTTGTCATAACTTCGGCTTTACCGTTTACATCAATCACTAACGTA
>CAZOCS010000126.1:0-955 GCA_964578365.1 uncultured Candidatus Cloacimonadota bacterium | reverse complement strand
TCCTGAAGATATAAAATGGAGAGGGATTGCCGGAGATTATATAATTTCATTTTATTATGTACCCAACCACATTCATTTAATATATCAAATACTGCATCTCTATCTTTTTTCAAATCAAATTTTCTGTATTTCATTTTTGTTCTCCTTGTTTAATAGCAAATTAGAATCTTTCATTTCTCTTTTCAAGTGCTTGCGTACTGCTTTTCGTCCCTTCTTCTTGAACCAGCGTTTGCTGGTTGTGTGTGCTTCATCAGGATGAGCAGGACGCTTTCGCGTGTATAGTTTCTTTGTACTCTTTTTCATTTATGTAAAAACCTATCAAATTCATGCATATCTTCCTGATTAATTATTGCAGTGATCTTAACTCCTTCCTCCAGATATTCTATTAATTCGACCTGCCCTAACTTATGCAGGAGATTAACAGCTTTTTGTTCAGTATGCGGAATCAATAAAACATGTTTATCGGCACTATGAAGCTTATTATCAACCATCTCAAGAAGCTCTTCTATATTTTCACCTTTTTTGGCAGAAATAGAGATCGAGTCTTCATGAGCTTCTAAGTAGAATTTCAATTTGATAAGATCTGCTTCATCCGACTTATTAAGAACAAACATTTGAGGAATATTTTCCGCCTTAATTTGCAAAAGAACTTTTTGTACTTCCTCTATGTAACTTGGAAAAAGATCATCTGCTGAATCAACTATGTGTAATAGCAGATCAGCATCAACTACATCTTTGAGAGTAGCTCTGAACGATGCTACCAGATGATGAGGAAGATCGGAAATAAAACCCACTGTATCAGAGAGGATCATATTTCGTCCTTTGGAAAGCGAAAGCTTTCTTGAGGTTGAAGACAGTGTAGCAAAAAGTTTGTCTTCAACCAAAACTCCGGCATCTGTGAGCCTATTGAAAAGTGTAGATTTACCGGCATTTGTATAACCCATCTGTTTTTCTT
>CAZOCS010000125.1:0-6643 GCA_964578365.1 uncultured Candidatus Cloacimonadota bacterium | reverse complement strand
TTTTTTGCAACAAATGCGGTAGAAAGATTGAAGTAAAGGGTCCTTAAGGTATTTATATAATATTTTTTATTATTAATTATTACTTAAATTATTAATTAATAATTAATATCATTTTTTATAACTGACATGTTTATCATTTTGATAAAGTTTGAGTCCTGTTCTTATCAAATATATCAATTCTTATCTTTTAAATTTCTTTCAATAATTAGCTAACACATTATTTTCAAATTCTTTAGCATCTCACCTTCCTATTGGCACACCACTTGCATCTATCAGAAGCTAATTGGAGGAAAAATGAAGAAAATAGAAATACAAAAAGATCTAAAAGTAAAACAAAGTAAAAAAATGGAGGTTATTATGAAAAAGATCTTATTAGTTGGAATGGTGGTTATGCTTTTCAGTTCGGTAGCTTTATATGCTCAAGAGCATTCATCTGAAGAAGTAAGTGAAGAAGTTCAAATGGAAATTGATGAAGCTATGAAAGAGGTTGAAGAAGCATTAGAAGAAGTTAACATCAACATTCTGGTTGGCAAAACATCAGAAGAGACTCCAAAAATGGGTGTCTTTTTATCTGATATGGATTTTGAAGATGCATATAAAATGCACTATCCGTATTGCTATGGTGTTTTTGTAACTGGTGTAACTCAAGACGGACCATCTCAAAAGGCTGGTATTACAAAAGGTGACATCATTATGGAATTTGATGGTAGGAAAGCCAAATTCGAAAGCAATCTTGTGAAACTTATCAGAAGTAAGAACATTGGTGATGTAGTTCAAGTTAAGATCTATAGAGACGAGGAGATCCTTGTTGCTGATCTTACACTGGCTACTCTTAAACCAAAAGAAATGACTATCACAAAAGACGGCATGAAGATTAAGAAGAAAAAGAAATTATCAGTCGGTCATGGTGGCGGTGGTTGGATTCCAGTATGGTTTGTTGATAATAACGAATTTGAAGATATAAATTTTGTATTAGATGCTTATGGATTCAATGGACTTGATGAGAAAGGTATCCTTATGCATGGTGGCGGAGGTAACGGCAACGTTGGGAAAGGCTGGTTCCTCGGTGGTATGGGTGCTGGATACACAATAGACAAAAAGAAGGGTCATGATATTGATGGTGACGATATAATCGATGTTACTCGTAGAATGTTATATTCAAATGGTTATGGCGGCGTTACTTTAGATAAACGTCTTGCAGTTACAAAAAACTTAGTTACATCTCTCGGATTCATGCTTGGTTGGGGTGGACATAATCTTCAAATTTCACAAACAGATGGATCATATGACTGGAGTAGCTTGAATGAAGACATGGACTCCTCTGCAAATAATGCTATTGAACTTGA
Organism: uncultured Candidatus Cloacimonadota bacterium; assembly: GCA_964578365.1. GTDB lineage: Bacteria > Cloacimonadota > Cloacimonadia > Cloacimonadales > TCS61 > Tenebribacter. Next base: position 5,297 of record CAZOCS010000125.1, on the reverse strand, counting down.
GAAAGGTTACATATTATTCCAACCAAAAGTAACATTAATGTACAAAGTACTTGATTGGCTTAGTGTTCGTGCAGAAGGTGGATATATGCTTTCACACTCTTATACAAGTGGATGGGATGCTGTATCATGTGAAGACAACTTTGAAATTACTAACTCACCTGAAACACCTTATGATGGCTATACTATATCGATCGGACCTTGGTTCGGATTTTAATTATTGACAAATAATGCAGGGTCTCTAACAATTTTTTTGTTAGAGACTCTTTTTTTTGTGGAGGAAGAAGTATGTTTCAGATTCTTGCTGAAAAAGTTATAAGTGGGTTAGCTGCATTTTCTATGCTACTTCTCTCTTCCTACCAGGGTAATGAAGCAAGTTTTTCGGCCTATACAACTTCCTTCCTAGATGATAGAATGTTCCTTGAATGTAAATTGGAAAATGCCTTTGTAAACGATTTTGAAGAGATATTTAAATCGGGACAGAGCATTGATATTTACTTCAGAGTAAAAATCCGACATAGAGACTTGATAATCCATGAAGAGGAATTCAGACACTCCATAATATTCGATCCTCTTACACAAATTTTTAATATTGAGCTTGAGGACCAAGACTTAACTTACTCAACTAATTCTTACGATGAGTTAACAATTATTATTTCAAATATTGAATACAGTTTTAAAGATGAAAACATTCGGGATTGTACTATAACTATGGATGCACATCTTCCAAAAATCCGCTTAAGAGCATTGGATAGAGACTTCGATCTTATGATGTTATGGAAATATAATGAACCTAAATTTACTGCAGATTTAGCAAGTGAAAGTAATGAAGATTAGTCCTGGAATCAGATCAAGCGTTATTCTGTTATTTCTTCTGCTGTATTTATCTAGTTTATTTATAATAAATAATTTTTTTGTAAAAAAATACCAGCAATCTAACAGATTATTTACTGAAATGAAATTTGATACTTCAATATCTGAGCTAACCTTTAATACAAAACAAGACAGCATAAAGGCACGTGAATTACTAAATAATTTCCGGCAGAACCTGGCTGATGCAGAAATGATGAAACATGAGGCACAGATATACTCTATGGCATATCTTCTGCTCTTAATGATATTATCCATAATAATCTTCATTGCCTTTTTATATAGAATAACAAAACCCCTAAACCAGTTACAAAAAGCTACAAGGAAGATTCGTGATGGTGATTTTTCTGTTTACTTACCAGAAACAGGTATTAAAGAAATTCGTGAACTAAAGCATTCGTTTAATAGTATGTCACGTGAATTAAACAGCACTCAGAATAAATTACTGCAAGCAGAAAAAGATACAATGTGGAAAGAACTCTCACGGATTCTAGCTCATGAAATAAAGAACCCGCTTACCCCTATTCAACTTTCAATTCAAAGATTAGAAGAAAAATATGAACTTGATGTTGAAAAATTTTATGAAGTTTTTCCCGAATCAGTCAGCATAATTAATCAGGAAATTAATAATCTTAAACTTCTGGCACGGTCTTTTTCCAATTTTGCTAAAAATATTAATCCAGAGATCTCTGAATTTAATCCAAAAACCATTATTGATGAAATAATGAATTCATATCAACATAAATTTAAAATTGGAGTATCAGGCGAAAATTGTACTATTTTATTTGATAGAACGCATTTTTATCAAATCGTCACAAACCTGATTCAAAATGCTATTGATGCTTCTAAAAAAGAAGACAATATACTCATTAACATAACTCAAAATGAACTGAAAACTGTGATCAGCATTTCTGACTCGGGCAAGGGAATCAAAGAAGAATTTAGAAATAAGATATTCGAACCATATTTTACAAATAAGAAAAAAGGAACTGGACTAGGGCTTGCATTAGTTAAGAAACTTGTTGATGTAAATAACGCTGAAATAAAAGTGATCAGTGAAGAAAATGTAGGAAGCTGTTTTAATATAGAGATTCCGAACAAATTTGTAAAGATTCAGGAGAAATAAATGAAAATACTCATTATTGACGATGAAATGAACATATGTCTTACATTAAAAAATATTTTAGATGATGAAGGGTATGAATGTGATTTTGCTCTCGATAGTAAAAAAGGAATGAATAAGTTTGAAAGTATGACACCGGATATCATTCTTCTGGACGTACGGCTTGACGGAGCTAATGGGATAGATCTTCTTAAAGAAATGAAGAAACTCAGAGAAAATGTTATTGTGATCATGATCTCGGGTCATAGCGGTATTAAGGAAGCTGTTCAATCAATGAAGTATGGGGCTTATGACTTTCTTGAAAAACCACTTAGTTTAACAAAAGTAAAGATAATTTTGAAGAAAGCTATTGAATTCTATAACATTTCTAAAGATTATAGCAGATTAAAAACTGACGAGAATGAAAAATATAAAATTATTGGAAACAGTGAACCTATAAAAGAACTTCTATCACTTATCGATCGCATAGCTGCAAGTGAATCAAAGGTATTGGTTAGAGGAGAAAGCGGAACCGGTAAAGAACTGGTTGCCTATGCGATTCATCATCGAAGTAATAGAAGAGACAAACCTTTTGCGAAATTTAATTCAGCTGCAATACCATCAGAACTAATAGAAAGTGAATTATTCGGATATGAAAAAGGAGCATTTACCGGCGCTGTGGGCAGTAAAAGCGGAAAGATAGAACAAGCTCATGGTGGAACGCTTTTCCTCGATGAGATCGGAGATATGAGCCTCAGGGCGCAATCTAAGATACTACGAGTGATACAAGAAGGTGAGTTTGAACGTGTTGGAAGTAACAAAACACAAAAAATTGATATAAGGCTTATTGCGGCAACGCATAAAAATCTTGAAGATCTCGTTAAAAAGGGAGAATTCAGAGAAGATCTTTATTACCGCTTGAATGTTATTCCTATTACAACTCCTCCCCTACGTCAACACCCAGAGGATATTCCACTATTAGTTGAATACTTTTCTAATTATTTTTCCAATGAATTGAAACTTCCGTTAAAGGAATTCTTACCCGAAACGATCTCGGAATTTCGTTCATGGGAATTCAGAGGGAATATTAGGGAACTACGTAACTTCATAGAGAGATTATATATCTTAATCCCAAAAGTAATTATCGAACCCAAGGATATAAATAATCTTGGAATTACAAAACAACCGGATTCCAACTTTTGGAATGAAGCTCTATCTCTTAAAGAGAAACGAAAGGAATTCGAGACGAAATATCTTTCAATTCAACTAAAAATGAATGATGGGAATATCTCTAGAACTGCAAAAGCACTCGATCTGCAAGTAAGTAATTTATCTCGAAAGTTAAAAGAATTAAATATAAGTTAAAGAATCAGAAAAAATAAAGGAGTTAATTATGAAATCGAAATGGTTTTCGCTTGGGTGTTTAACCTCGGTAGTAATAATTATTATCATAATATTCACAATGTTTTGGACATTCGGAAGTATGGGAAAGGGATTACAAAGACCAATGCCGGAAAAGATAACTGCTGGGTCTTGGTTAAGAATGGATATCAGTGGTGTGATAATAGATTATAAGGAATTTGAGGACAGTCCTTTTTCCGGTTCATTTTCAACAGAAAAATCATCAGTTCATGAAATTGTACACAAAGTTAATAAAGCTGCTAAAGATGATAATATTCAAGGAATTCTACTTGAACCTAGATTCATTGCGTGCGGTTATGCACACCTGCATGAGATAATGAATGCATTAGAGAATTTTAAAAGTACTGGAAAAGAAATACATGCTTATCTAGATATCGGTATGAACAAAGATTATTTTCTAGCAACTGTTGCTAACAAAATATACCTTAATCCTTCTGCATCAGCGGGGATACTGCTAACCGGAGTTGGTGGTGGCATACTCTTTTACAAAGATTTACTCGATAAGATCGGCATAGAGATCAACGTTATCCATGCGGGAAAATACAAGGGTGCAGGAGAAACATTTTCACGAAATGAATTATCTGAACCGGTTCGAAAGAATTTGGATAGATTATTCTCAAACGTCTATAATTCGGTTCTTGCTACAATTGCTGAAAACCGTGAAATTGAAATTCCTGAAATAATAAGAATATATGAAAAGAGAGAAGAACTTTTTATTAACCAGGAAAATGCTCTCAATTATAATCTGGTTGATGAACTCTCACTCAAAGAAGACTTATATAATGAGCTTGGTATTACTAAAAGAAATCTGATATCACTTTCCAAATATAAGATCCCTGGATTTAAAAGATCAAATTCTAATATAGCTGTTATTTATGCACAGGGTGGAATTGTTATGCAATCACAAGGATTTGAAGCAGTTAATATCACAGCCGGTAAACTGAATAAGATCTTAGATAAAATTGAAAAGGATAATGAGATCATGGGAGTTGTGATCCGTGTTAATAGTCCCGGTGGAAGTGCACTTGTTTCTGAAATAATTCATGCAAAGATCAAGAAATTAAGGGAAGTAAAACCAGTGGTGATCTCAATGGGAAATGTTGCTGCGTCCGGTGGGTATTATATTTCTGCAGAATCTGATTACATATTTGCAGATCCATTCACCATAACCGGATCTATAGGTGTTGTTGCAATGCTGCCTAATATTTCCAAACTGACAGATAAAATTGGAATCCATGAACAAGATATTTCTAAAGGAAAATTTTCAAATGCAATGAGCTTATATTCAGAGTTGGATGAATCTATGGTAAGATCATTGAGGATTAGCATTCAAGATACGTATATGGAATTCAAGCAGAGAGTCGCTGATGGAAGAGGAATTACAATGGATGAAGTAGAGAAATTTGCTCAAGGTCAGGTTTGGTCTGCAGATGATGCATTACAGTACAATCTTATCGACGAAACCGGTATGATCAGTGATGCAATCTTGAAAGCAGCAGAGCTTAGCAATATAGAGAATTTCACGATCGAATACTTCCCAGAACAAAAGAATTTCTTTGAAGAGATTATCAAAGACAAATTTGATGTAGATATTGCGGAAACATTAATATCAAATCAAATCAAGGAAGAGAAGAGTATTCATAGAGCTTGGCAATTATTTAGATCAATAAAAGACGATCCCCTGCAAGCAGTTATACCATTTGAATTAGAAAACTAAACAGCTCATTATATTTAATTAGAAGGTGGCTAATGGTCACCTTCTTTTCTATGTTAAGATGATATAAAGTACTTGACTTATAAACCTTATAAAAAAATTTGCTTTATATTAATAAAGTATTTTAATATAATAAACGGAGGAAAAATGAAAAAGTTTAAAAAAATTTTGTTTTTAATTGGAATTATTTCG
>CAZOCS010000124.1:0-6676 GCA_964578365.1 uncultured Candidatus Cloacimonadota bacterium | reverse complement strand
TAATAAAAGAATATAATATTATTTAAAAATGAATTAGTTAGAAAATATTTGACTCGACAGATGATTCTAAACAAAATGACAAAAAAATTTATTCGGAGTTTATTTATGAAATATCGTGTTTTAGCTATTAATCCCGGTTCAACTTCAACCAAGATCGCTCTCTTTGATGATGCGAAGCCTGTATTTATAGAGACGCTACGTCATGATTCTGCACAAATAGCAGAGTTTGCCGGCATAATCGAACAGTATGAATTCAGAAAAGAACTCGTGCTGACGGCTTTGTCTGCCAACCGGATCGAACTTAACTCTATAGAAGCTGTTGTTGGTCGGGGCGGACTGGTAAGATCAATTTCCAGCGGAACCTATTTAATTAATAACATGATGCTAAGAGATTTGAAAGATCCGACTCTATGGGGGCGTATCCACGCTTCCAATCTGGGTGCGTTCATTGCCAAAACAATTGCGGACGATCTCTCTGTTCCCGCCTTTATAGTTGATCCTGTCACAGTCGATGAGTTTGAGGATATCGCCCGAATTTCCGGTTGTCCCCAGATCGAAAGACAGTCCCTCCTGCATGCTCTTAATCTTCGTTACTGTGGAATAAGTGTAGCAAAAAAGTTGAATAAAAAGTTCACTGATGTAAATCTGATCGGGGTCCATATGGGTGGCGGGATCAGTGTGGCTGCCATAAAAAAAGGAAAGATGGTGGATGTGAACAATGCTGTACTGGGCATGGGACCATTCTCACCACAACGGGCCGGTGCTCTGCCGATCGGTGACCTGCTCGAACTGGCCTTCAGCGGCAAATACACTCACAAGGAATTGGTTAATATGTTTACCAGAACGGGTGGGCTGATGGCCTATCTGGGAACGGATCATGGTGGCGAGGTTATAGCTATGATCAATCAGGGTGATAAAAAGGCAAAGCTCGTTTTTGATGCTATGCTCTATCAGATCTCCAAAGAGATAGGCGCCTGCGCCACAGTGTTAGAGGGTAAAGTTGATGGTATCTTTTTAACGGGTGGACTTGTCTATAACGAATATGTTGTAGAGGAATTAAAGAAGAGAACTTCCTTTATTGCAAAAAGTTTTGTTATCCCCGGTGAGAAGGAGATGGAAGCTCTCACCCAGGGTGGTGTAAGAGTTCTCAAAGGTATCGAAGCAGCAAAAGTTTATAAATAATTATGATAAGTTTCATATTAAGTAATATAAAAAAAATTATTCTGCTGTTATTTATTATCTTAACACTTTTAAGCTGCAGTATAATAGATGAGAGTGATTGGACCATCCTGATCTACATGGCTGCCGATAACAGTCTGGAATATGAAGCCCTGGATGATCTGGCAGATATGATGCAAGGGGAATTTTCTGAAAATATTAACGTTATTGTACAAATTGATTATAATGAATACAGTTCTCCACCGGCTGCTTACAGATATGTGATCTATCCCGGAATAAGAGAGCAGATCTCCTATCTGGGAGAGATAGACAGTGGTGATGAGGATGAACTTACCCGATTTGCCAATTGGGGTTTTAATAAATATCCATCGGAAAGACAGGCGCTGGTTATCTGGTCGCACGGGAATGGCTGGTATCCCTACTTCTGCCCCGATGTTGAAGCGGGTAATGATATTGGCATTGCCGACGGATCCCTGCGCAGAGGTATCAAAAATATTAACGAACATCTGGAGATCCTGATCTTCGATGCCTGTAATATGCAGACCATGGAGGTTGCTGCAGAAGTTGCAGAATATACCGATTACATTATCGGTTCGGAAGGTGGAGTAAATTCAGATGGTTTTCCTTATTCGCAAATATTTTCGATGTGGGAAGAACTAACTAACACAGAAAATATCTGTTTGGAGATTGGATATCAATATCATTGGTATTACGACCAGTCCGGAGTGGAACAATTTTCATGTTCGGTACTGAAAACTTCAGAATTCCCAATACTGCTGTCAACGCTTGGTGAGTTTACCTCACAGTGGGCATCCCAGGCTTCTGATGATCTATTTATACAGAGCCGTCAGGAGTGTATTGAATTTAATGCTGGTGGATTTACCAATCCGGCCCTGGATGTTGATATTAAAGAGTTTTTTACAAATGTTTATAATAATACTGAGAATGATTCTCTAAGTACCGTTTCCATTGAAATTTTAACAGCTATAGAAACCTGTTTTATTTTTCAAAAAACAGATGAATTCCCTACAGGTTATTCCTCAGATGATGTCGGAACTGCAATTATCTGGTTTCCTGACGCAGAGACACAGGGTTTTTTTGATATCCGCAAGAGTGATTATCAACAGCTGCAATTCTCACAGACCAACTGGCTCGATTTTTTGGAAAACAGTTTTATAAATTTATAGATTATCCACACCAATTAACACCTAAATTTTGCTGGATAATAGAGCTTCCATTTGGAAGGAATATAACCGACTAACCCGTAAGAAATTAGAGCCTGTCAGAGCGTGTGTATAACAAGTGTATAAAATGTGAATAATTTTTCCAAAATTAACTATCTCATTATGTATCAACGCATTAAGATTTTAGGAAAATTTTACTATTTTGTGAATATCTTATGTAAACTTGCCTCATTACAATCATAAAATTAAGCCCGATCTAGATTTGTTTTGACACCTTGAACTTAAGAAGAAATTTGTGTCGCGAAGGATGCACAAAAAAAAATATGAAAAAAGAGATAAAAAAAGATATAACCGAAATAATAAAAACCGCTCTTTATGAAGATATTAATGATCGTGAGGATATAACCGGTTCTGCGATCTTTGAGGATGAACAGGACCATTTTTATCTTGTATCAAAAGATAAGGGAATTCTCTGCGGCATGGATATCTTTGAAAAAGTATTTAAGACAGTTGATCCTTCTATCAAGATCAAAATAAAGATATCTGATGGTTCCGGGATAGAAAAAAATATGATCATTGCCCAAATATTTGGCAATGTTGCAGCAGTTTTACAAGCTGAGAGAACTGCTCTGAACTTCCTGTCCCACTTGAGCGGAATTGCTTCCAAAACAGATGCATTTGTAAGAGAAGCGGCTGGAAGATCAAAAATTCTCGATACCAGAAAAACTCTTCCCGGTCTGCGTGAATTACAAAAATATGCAGTCCGCTGCGGTGGTGGAGAGAATCATCGGATGGGACTTTGGGACATGGTTATGATCAAAGATAATCACATCGATGCAGCCGGCGGGATCGCAAAGGCTGTGCAAAAAGTCAGGAAGAGATGGAACAATAAATATAAAATAGAAGTTGAGGCCAGAGATCTTGATGAGGTGAAAGAGGCACTAAATTGCAGTGTCGATCGGATCATGATGGATAATATGAGTATCGAAACAATGCAAAAGGCAGTTGAATATATAAATGGAAAAACAGAGACCGAAGCTTCGGGGAATATGATACTGGAAAGAATTTTCGAAGTTGCACAAACGGGGGTCGATTACATTTCTGTGGGTGAGCTTACCCATAGTGTAAAAGTCTTCGATTTTTCTTTGAAAAGAGGAGAGAGATGAATTACTTGAAGAAAATAAAAGAGCTCAAAACAAACCTGGGATCCAAGGTCTTGATCCCGGCCCATCATTATCAATCACCCCAGGTAGTTGCCCTGGCAGATTTTGTGGGAGATTCCTATAAACTTGCAGTTGACTGCAGCCAAAAAAGATCTGAGTTTATTCTCTTCTGCGGTGTCAGATTTATGGCAGAGGGGGCGGAGATCCTGGCTGATATTGATCAGAATGTCTTGCTTCCCGATCCGGCTGCCGGTTGCCCTCTGGCGGATCATATTGATGGTAAGCAGATGGAGAGTGTGATCAAGAAAATAGCCACTCGCATAAAAGAGAAGATCACTCCCATAGTTTATATGAATTCATCCAGCGAGGTTAAAGAGATCTGCGGAAAATTTAGTGGTTCAGTTTGCACTAGCTCCAATGCTAAAAAAATAATTGAGTACTATTTTGAGCGGGGAAGTTCTGTCTTTTTTGCACCCGATTACAATCTTGGGATCAATACCGCCCGTATACTCGGTCTGGCAGAAAATGCCATAATTAAAGTAAAGAAAGATGGATCTTTTACATCTGATAACCTGGATGATTCTCCCAAAATATTTATCTGGGATGGGAATTGCCATGTGCATAAGAGATTTATAATGGGTGATCTGGAAGATTTTAAAAAGAAGTATGCAGCAGGTAGAATTATTGTTCATCCCGAGTGCGATGAAGAGATTGTAAAAGCTGCCGATATTTCCGGCTCAACAGCTAAGATCTATAATGAGATCAAAAATTCACCAGCCGGATCGATCTGGGGCGTGGGAACAGAATTTCATTTTATCCAGAGGATCGCCCAGGAATTTCCCGATAAAGCAGTTGTTCCCATCAGGAGATCCATTTGTGGAAATATGGCGAAGATCAACCTAGAAAATCTGTATGAGACCCTTAACAATATCGATCAGTTTATTGATGGAAAAGCCAGGTTAAAGAATCAGATAATAATCGATGAAAATAAGAAAGTGAATGCTAAAAAAGCACTTGAAAAAATGATCAAGATAACAAGCGGGATATCATGAGAAAGAAATTTGATGTAATCATTGTTGGCAGCGGGATCGCCGGACTCTCTAGTGCTATCTATCTAAAAGAAGCCGGGTTGGATGTTGCTGTATTGACCAAAGAGAAAGAACTTGCGGAAACTAATACAAATTATGCCCAGGGCGGAATCATCGCCTGGAAAAAAGACGATAGTCCTCAAAAATTGAAAGAGGATATTCTCACTGCCGGCTGCAACTATAATAATATCGAAGCTGTTGAGCTCTTTGCAAATAAAGGCCCCAAGCTTGTTTTTGATTTCTTTATCGACAAAATTGGCATGGAATTTTCCAAAACAACTGATGGGAACTTAGATTATACTGATGAAGCTGCTCACTCTGTTCGCAGGGTTCTGCATTTTGAAGATCATACCGGAGATAAGATCGAGTCTAGTTTAATTGATCATGCAAACAGTGCCGGTATAACTTTTTTTTGTGATCACACAGCTATTGACCTGATCACCAACGAGCATCACTCACAGGATATTCAGGAACTATATAATGATCGCGAAGTAATGGGTGTTTATGCTTTGGATAACCTTTCGGAAGAGGTCGTTACATTTTTTTCTGATCGGGTGATCCTGGCTACGGGAGGTATCGGGAATTTATATCAGCATACAACAAATCCTCAGCTGGCTTCCGGAGATGGAATGAGCATGGCCTACAGAGCAGGAGCTGAGATCATCAATGCAGAGTTTATCCAATTCCATCCGACTTCACTTTTCCATAAAGATATCAAGAGGTTTCTGATCTCTGAATCTCTGCGGGGAGAGGGAGCAAAACTTCTCAATCACGAAGGTGAAGAATTTATGGAACGCTATGCACCAAAGTTGAAGGATCTTGCCCCGCGCGATGTCGTCTCACGTGCTATTTTTGCGGAGATGGGAAGAACCGGTTCGGAATATATGCTGCTCGATATTGCCTCCTATTACAAGGGTGAAGTTCCACTGGAAAAAAGATTTTCCAAAATTTACCAAACCTGTCGTGAAGGTGGATTGGATATCACCAAAGATCCTATTCCGATCGTTCCGGCTGCTCACTATTTCTGCGGTGGGGTAAAGGTAGATCTATCAGGGAGAACATCTATTAACAATCTTTATGCCATCGGTGAGGTTAGCTGCACTGGTGTTCATGGAGCAAACCGACTTGCCTCAGCCTCTTTGTTGGAAGGATTATTATGGGCGAAACTCGCTGCCAAGGATATTATAAGGGAAGATTATCAGATAAAAAGCAGCAGGTTTGATTCAATTCCAGATTGGAAAAAACCGGAACATGTAGATGAATTTGATCCTCTACTTTTGGTCCAGGATTGGAAAGCAATTCAGATGACAATGTGGAACTATGCCGGTATAATCCGTACAACCAAAGGTTTGCAGCGTGCAATGGCTGACCTGGAATATTACTCACATCGTATTTTTAAATTTTACAAAAAAGCAAGATTGGATCGTGAAATGATCTCATTGCGTAATGCAGTGGTTAATGCTTCTATAATTGTGAGAGCCGCCCTGCGTAACTCAAACTCTATCGGGTGTCATTTTATTAAGTAGTTGTCTACGATTCAGATTATTAATATTGGCAACAAATTTATAAGTTATACCATATTAGACAGTGACACATCTGTCCCACAAGACCAAATTATGTCGCACAATCCTCATTCCCATCAAGCAAATCATAATCCCATAAATGCGGTAAAAGTGCTCATATAGCATGCTTAGGAAGAATATAAGATTTGTAATATGATTGGCACTTAAATTGCATTAATAATAATTGTGGTTTAATAAATGTTCATGAATGTTAACCAGTGGGACCCCTCCCGCTGGCCGACAATCAGAGAGAGTGAGGGGCCCCTCCCCATCACTCTCTCTGTGTATTAATTTTCAAATAAAGCTGGATAAAATTAGGACGCAAAATGAAAAAAATAAATTTGATCTTAGGCTCTATGCTGCTGTTGTTATTAGCAGTGAATACAACTTTCTTCAGGAGTTTTTTTCTACAAATTGATAACAGATACTAGAGAATATTCAAATATAATGTTAATGGTGAAATAGCATTTAGCTCCGATTCATTTTTTAAGAGAATCAAC
>CAZOCS010000123.1:0-6794 GCA_964578365.1 uncultured Candidatus Cloacimonadota bacterium | reverse complement strand
ATTGTATGTATTAAACGTGTTCCGCAAACTTCTGAAGCAGAAGTGAAGATTGATTCCACCGGAAAGGACATCGAGAAAGATCGTCTTACATTCGATACGAATGAATCTGATACTTATGCTCTGGAGCAGGCAGTTTTGATGAAAGAAAAATTCGGTGGAGAAATCACAGTTATTTCTCTTGGTGATGAAGATGCAGAAGATACTTTACGGATTGCTCTGGCCAAAGGTGCGGATAACGCCATCAGGATCAAAGCTGAAGATTTCGAAGAACTTGATGCTTTTAAGACTTCCCAGATCTTAAAAACACTCATCAAAGATTTGAATTTCGATATTATTTTTGCCGGCTGTATTGCCACAGATGATGCCTATTCTCAGATCGGTGTTACGTTGGCTGAACTGTTGGAAATTCCTCATGCGGCTTTAGTCATTGATTTTGATGTGAACGATAACAGAGCAGATGTTCAACGTGAATTGGAAGGGGGTCTCATCGAGCATCTCGATATTGCCCTGCCGGCTCTTTTCACTATTCAAACCGGGATCAACGAACCGCGATATGCTTCTCTTATCGCGATTAGACGAGCAGCTAAAAAAGAAATTCAGATAATCGGCAAAGATGAACTGCAGCAAGCTGAATTTATCAGTAATTCCGTTCTGGAAGAATTGTATGTTCCTCCCATTTCCAAACAAGTTGAAATCCTGGCTGGCTCCGCTGCAGAATCAGCAGGCAAACTTGCTGGAATTTTCAAAGAAAAAGGTTTACTTTAGGAGGAAGGAATGTCAGAAATATATATATTAATTGAATATCGTCAGAACGAAATCAGAGATATCAGTTTTGAGCTTTTAGCTTGTGGTAGGGAACTTGCGGAAGAGAACAACTCCACAGTAACGGCAGTAATTCTTGGCTATAATACTGAAAAAATTGTAGAAAAAATAGAATCTCAAGCTCATCGAGTTCTCGTTTATGATAATGAAGTTTTTAAAGAATTTAACTCAGAAACTTATCAGATTGCACTTGCAGATCTTATTCAAAAAAATAATCCATTTCTCTTTTTGATCGGGCACACTGCTTTTGGAATGGATCTTTGTCCAGCACTGGCAACCCAACTGAATATTCCCTTTACTACCGATTGTCTTGATATGGAGATTTCCGGAAAAGAGCTAAGAGTTGTACGGCATATGTTCGATGGGAAATTAGCTGCCAAAGTGCTTTTGAGAGAAAATTCATCTTATATGCTAACAGTAAGGGCAGGATGCTTTCCTGCAACCGAGAGTAGCCTGAAGACAGAAATAGAAAAATTGGATTCACCAGTTTCCGAAACTCCCGATTATCGCAAATTTTTAGAGTATATTGAAGCAGTTGCCGGAGGTGTGGATATAACCAAATCTGATATTGTGGTCGGCATAGGAAGAGGAATAAAAGAACAGGATAACCTGGCGATGATCGAAGAATTTGCCGCTGCCATAGGTGGAGTTGTGGGTTGTTCGCGACCAATTGTCGATTCCGATTGGCTTCCCAAAGACAGGCAGATTGGATCGTCTGGCAAAGTCATCAAGCCAAAGCTTTATATTGCGATTGGTATTTCCGGTGCGTTCCAACATGTTGCTGGAATGAAAGGTGCTGAAACAATTGTAGCCATAAATAAAGATGCCAACGCTCCTATTTTTCATGAAGCTGATTACGGGATCGTGGATGATTTGTTTAAAGTTATTCCCGTGTTGAAAGAGAAAATTGCTGAATTGTAATAGATAAAACTAAAAATAGAATTGTGTTATTTTTTTGGGAAATTAAATGAATAAAACCGGAGTTTTCGTTTGTCATTGCGGTAAGAATATTAGTTCGACGGTCAATATTGAAAAAGTTGTTGAGGAAATTGGCCAAAATCCAGATGTAATTATCTGCAAAGATTACAAATATATGTGTTCTGAACCCGGGCAGAACATGATCACGGAAACGATCAAATCAGATAAACTTGATCGAGTTGTTGTTGCATGCTGCACCCCCTCCTTGCACGAAGAAACATTCAGGAAAGCTGCTGAATCTGTCGGGTTGAATCGATATTTTTTAGAAATCGCCAATATTCGTGAGCAATGCAGTTGGGTTCATTCAGATATGAACAAGGCTACTCCCAAAGCGATTTCCATAATTAAATCGATGATCGAAAAGATCAAAATGAATAATTCCCTCGAACCGATAAAAGTTCCTGTTACCCAGAAAGCATTGGTAATTGGTGGTGGAATTGCTGGTATTCAGGCAGCTCTCGATATTGCCAATTCTGGTAATAAAGTTACGCTGGTAGAAAAAAATCCTTCCATCGGCGGGCACATGGCGCAACTCTCAGAAACATTTCCAACTTTAGATTGCTCGCAATGTATTCTCACGCCCAAAATGGTAGATGCTGGAAAACATGAAAATATTGAGCTGCTAACTTATTCGGAAGTGGAAGAAGTTACAGGAAATATTGGAAATTTCAAAGTTAAGATCCGTCGTAAAGCTGCTTATGTGGATCATGATAAATGCACAGGCTGCGGTGATTGCACGGAAAAATGCCCATCCAAAGTTTTATCCGAATTTGATGAAGGACTGGGAAAAAGAAAAGCAATTTATTCTCCCTTTCCCCAAGCAGTTCCCAATAAACCGGTTATCGATAGAGACAATTGCATCTATTTTAATCGGGATGGAAAGTGTGGAATTTGTCAGAAAGTGTGCCTTCTGCAGGCTGTCGATTTTACGCAGCAGGATTCATTTATAGAAGATGAATTTGGTGCTATTATTCTGGCAACCGGTTATAGTACTTATCCCAAAGAACATTTCAGAGAATATGGTGCAGATAAATATGATGACGTGATCACTGGTTTACAGTTTGAAAGAATGGTTTCTGCTTCCGGTCCAACTGAAGGAAAAATACTACGTCCATCGGATGGGAAAATCCCAAAACGAGTCGCATTTCTTTCTTGCATTGGCTCTCGCGATCCTGAGCATCATATGCCCTATTGTTCAAAGATCTGCTGTATGTACAACGCCAAACATGCTCATCTTTACAAACAACAGGTTCCTGATGGAGAAGCAATAGTTTTCAATATTGATGTGAGAACTGCTGGAAAGGATTATGAAGAGTTTTTCACCAGAGTTAAGGATCATGAAAATGTTCTTTATATTCGTGGAAAACCAGCACGTGTCATCAAAGAAAAAGATAAGTTAGTTGTCTGGTCGTATAATACTCTAACCGGCAGACAACTTAAACTCGAAGTAGATATGGTAGTTTTGGCAACTGCTATCATTCCTACTATGGAAGCCGTTGATCTTTCTAATAAACTTAGAATTCAAACAAATGAAAATGGCTTTTTCAGTGAGATCCATCCCAAATTAAGACCGGTAGAATCGATGGTTCCCGGCTTTTTGCTGGCTGGTTGTTGTCATTCTCCCAAAGATATTCCGGATACGGTGGCGCAAGCTTCGGCAGCAGCTTCCAAAGTTCTGCAGATATTTTCTCAATCGGAGCTTTCAATTGATCCTCAAATTGCAATTGTGGACGAAGATGTTTGTTCCGGCTGCAAAATGTGCATTCCTATTTGTCCTTATGAGGCTCGAATATTTCATGAGAGAAAACGAGTGGTAGAAGTGAAAGAAGCTTTATGTGTGGGTTGTGGAAGCTGCATCACGATTTGTCCATCAGGAGCATCTCAACAGAAAAATCTTCAGGATCTGCAAATATCGAATATGATGGAGGCACTTCTTGGCTAAGAAAATCTTGAAAGAAGAAATCAACGAAGAGATCAGAGAAGTACTTATCGAAGAAGGTGCGATAGACATTTACAAATGTTATCAATGTGGAAAATGTACAAGTATCTGTCCTTGGTATCAGGTCGATCTTTACGATTTTCCGGTCTATCGCTTTTCATTGGATACTGCATTGGGAATGGTTGCCAGTAGCGAAGATAAGGATGAGTTGGCTGCAGAGATCGATAAAATCTATCGATGCGTTGGCTGTGAAGCCTGCCATGATCAATGCCCTCATGGAATAGATACTCCCAACATTCTGCGAGCTGCCAAAAGATTGCTGGTCGATTTTGGTTCTTATCCGGATACTTTAAAATCGACAGTTCAGAAAATTAAG
Organism: uncultured Candidatus Cloacimonadota bacterium; assembly: GCA_964578365.1. Lineage (GTDB taxonomy): Bacteria > Cloacimonadota > Cloacimonadia > Cloacimonadales > TCS61 > Tenebribacter. The sequence continues at coordinate 2,679 of CAZOCS010000123.1, read as the reverse complement.
AATGTAGGAAATCCTTTTGGTGAACCAATCGAGAAAAGAGCGGACTGGGCAAAAGATATCGGTGTTCCACTATTTCAGGAAGAGATGGAATACTTATTCTTTCCATGTTGCCTGCCGGCTTATGATCCACGGAATCAAAAAGTTGCAAGAGCGACTGCAGGAATCCTACAACAAGTTGATGTTTCGTTTGGTATTTTAGGAACGAAAGAAAATTGCTGTGGAGAAGTAGTTCGTAGAATCGGTTCGGAACAGGTTTTTGAACAGGTTTGTAAGGGAAACATTAAAGAATTTAAGAATTCAGGAGTAAAAAAAGTTCTTGTGAGTTCACCTCATTGTTACTCTACTTTTAAAAATGAATACCCTGAATTTGGAGCCGAATTTGAAACTCAGCATATTACCGAATTTTTATCTAAACTTATTGATGATGGAAAGATCAAACCCGCAAAAGAATTCAATAAAAAAGTCGTTTATCACGATCCCTGCACTTTGGGTAGGAAAAATGAAATTTATGAAGAACCCAGAAATATCTTGCAAAGTATTCCCGGTTTGGAACTTGTGGAAGTCGAAGAATTTAATCGAAATTTAAGCGTGTGTTGTGGAGCAGGAAGTGGCGGATTGTGGATGGAATGGGACAAAGATGAACGTATCGTAAATGTTCGTCTTGAGCAATTGATCGCAACTGGAGCAGATGTCATTGCCGTTGCCTGTCCGTATTGTCTGCAGATGTTCGAAGAAACGTTAAAGTCGATGAACTCAGAAATCGAAGTGATGGATGTAACAGAAATTTTGTATAAATCAATGTAAAAAAGGATGTAATCTTGTATAAACTAGAATCGAAGATCGATCCAAATTCACCTGAATTCCTGGCTAATAAAAAAGAATTTTTAAAGCTATTGGATAAAACCAATAATGTTTTGAAAGAAGTGAAGAAAGGCGGCAGTGAAAGAGCAAGAAAAAAACATCAGGATAGAGGAAAACTTCTGGCTCGTGAAAGGATAGATCTACTGATCGATCCGAATACACCTTTCCTGGAATTATCTCCCATGGCTGCCTACGATCAATATGACAACCAGTTCCCATCAGCGGGGATCGTAACAGGAATCGGTGTAATCCACGGTAAAGAAACCGCAATCATTGCCAACGATGCCACAGTAAAAGGCGGAACCTATACCAAAGAGACTATCAAGAAACATGTGCGGATGCAGGAAGTTGCCATGGAAAATGGTCTGCCTTGTGTTTACCTGGTAGATTCGGGAGGAGCGTTCCTACCCGATCAAGCCAGGATTTTCCCGGATAAATATCATTTTGGCAGGTTTTTCTTTAATCAAGCCAGGCTTTCTGCTGCAGGCTTACCGCAAATTGCCATTGTAATGGGAAGCTGCACAGCTGGAGGAGCTTATGTTCCGGCAATGGCCGATGAAACGATCATCGTACGAAACCAGGGGACGATTTTTATCGGTGGACCACCGTTGGTAAAAGCAGCTACGGGTGAAGATGTTTCTGCCGAGGAATTGGGAGGCGGAGAAGTTCACACTACTATTTCCGGTGTGGCAGATCATTTAGCCGAAAATGATGCTCATGCCCTACAGATCTGCCGGAATATTTTTGAATCATTAGAAATCAAAGATAAACAGGATTTGGATATTTCACCAATCGAAGAACCTGCTTATGACCCCATGGAATTATACGGAATTGCTCCGGTTGATCTGAAAAAACCGGTTGATTCAAAAGAGATAATTGCTCGCATAGTAGATGGCAGCAAATTCCACGAATTCAAAGCCAGATATGCACCAACGATAATTACAGGTTTTGCCAAGATAATGGGATTCCCAGTTGGTATTATCGCAAATAATGGAGTCTTATTTTCTGAAACTTCTTTGAAGGGAGCTCATTTTATAGAGCTTTGTACATCCCGGAAACTTCCCATTCTATTCCTGCAAAACATTACTGGATTTATAGTTGGAAAAGATTATGAACACGGAGGAATAGCCAGAGATGGAGCAAAACTTGTTCATGCTGTTGCCAATGCGAATGTTCCCAAACTAACTGTTGTTGTAGGTGGCTCATTTGGCGCTGGAAATTATGCTATGGCGGGTAGAGCTTATGATCCCAGATTTTTATTCATGTGGCCCAACGCCAAGATCTCAGTGATGGGTGGAGAGCAGGCTGCAAATGTATTGCTTACAGTAAAACAGGCTCAACTGAAACATCGCGGTATGCCGGAAATGAATAAGGAAGAAGCTAAGAAATTCATGCAGCCTATCCTGGATAAATATGAGGAAGAAGGCAGCGCATTTTACAGCACCTCCCGCATGTGGGATGATGGCATTATCGATCCGGTTGATACCCGCAATATACTAGGAATGGCCATTGCTATTTCACTCAATAAAAAATATCCGGATCAGAAAAACGGTGTATTTAGGATGTAAATTAAATAATTAATTAGGAAAATAATATGAACTATCAAACTTTAGAAATTGAAATCAAGGATCAAGTCGGCACAGTTTTTTTTAATCGGCAGAAAGTGCATAATGCTTTTAATGAGGTAATGATCTCAGAGCTGATAAAAGTTGTTGAAGAAATGAACCAAAATGAAGAAGTGAGAGTTATAGTTTTACGGGGAAGAGGAAGATCTTTCTGCGCAGGAGCCGACTTGAACTGGATGCGGGATGTGGCAAA
>CAZOCS010000122.1:0-6886 GCA_964578365.1 uncultured Candidatus Cloacimonadota bacterium | reverse complement strand
GTTACATCTATTCCAGTGGGCGTTCCACGGAAATTCAAATATGGGATCTGGTACATATTGTTCTCTCCAAAGGCTATTTCATACATTGCCAGAGTGTAGTTAACCGCATCATTAGCAGATCCACCCACAAACTGAACGATAGCAGGAGATGCTGCAATGGCAAATCCACCAAGCCCGACAGTTTCTGTAATGGAGCTGTCTCCAATATCAGGATTTGCATCATCTTTTGTAAAACCAGGGAAGTATAGAGCATCAGGTACTAAAGCTTCTCCTACGAACCAGGAATCTTTTGTGCCGGCAAGCTGTAAACCAAAATCAGTTCCGTTCCTGCACATCGCTATCACAATACTGCTGTTCTCAATATTCCTGGCTGCATCTAAAGTAACTTTGCCAACAGGCATTGAAAGATTCAGGAAGAAATGATCATTTCCATTGATGAAATTAAGCACTTTTGCTGTAATTTCCGAATCATTACAAGTTTGAACAATTGCCGGTGCAATTGCTCTATAAAAAAGTGATGTACCGGCTCGATTACGATTATGTACTTCATCTCCCATGTGCAGTGCTTGGGCGATTATATTTTTAAGATCAATTTTTCCGATAAATTCTACAGCTTTCTTTAAAGTTGGATATAGTTCAGTTTCAATCCATTTCAATCTCTCAATAGTTTCATTGTCATAAGCTCCATAGCGAAGTACTTTTCCCAATCCTTCATTCAAAGTACAATAAGCATAATTACCATACGCCTCATTTTTGAGAACGAAAACCGGCATTGAAGCCGAAACAACTCCAGCCATAGGACCAACTGTTTCGTGTTCGTGACAAGGAGAAAAATCGAATTTTCCGGAAGCTGCCAGTTTTTCTGCTTCTTCAAAATTCTTGGCTTTGCCTTCATAAATAATTGCTCCGATCAGGGCTCCCTTCATCGGTCCGCTAACCCTATCCCATGTGATTGGAGGACCGGAGTGTAATAGAAGATTTTCCTTCATTCCGGGTATCACATTCCTGGCAATATCCAATCCAACCAAGAAAGGTTTTCCATTCAGAATGATCTCTAAAACTTTGTTATTTGCTGTTTCTATCTTTGTTTTATTTTTCTGTAATATCTGTAAAATTTCTTCGCTAATGTTAGCTGGAGGAGTCCATTCAACATTTACGACTTTTTCTCCTTGTTTTTCAAGATCGTCTTTAAATGAATCAAGTCCAATATTTACTACTTCAATTTTCTTATTAAATAACTTTTTAAAACTCATATATCATCCGCTATCTATTAATTTCTTTAATGATGAGGTTAACGATTTCTGCAGCTGCAGCATTTGATGGCATTACAACAACTCCGGTTTCTTCTAATGCCTTTATGGTTTTAGCTCTGTTTTGAGGATCTAGTTCAGTTCCGGTCACAGAACTTATAAATGAAATATTAGGTGCAATTTTTTGAGCTTGTTTAATTATTGGAAGTATCTCATTTATTGGATCTTCATTAGCTCCATAACCCAGCACAAGATCAAATAAAATTATTGCAGTTTCCTTATCCTTTGCTTCCTGCAATATCCTCTTATTTCTCAGATCAAAATCCATCATTGGATGTAAACGTCCCACCGTAAATTCATCTTCACCCAGATCCACCAGGGTATGTTCTTTACTTATCCAGGAATCTGCTAAAGCAAATTTATCGTCATTTGATCTATTGCTGTAAATGTTCTCTATATCTTTATTGAGGATAATTTGAGTCTCATCACAAAGAGTTCCTCCGCTGTATAAACCTCGTATGAATTTCCTTCCTGAGGAAATCTTCTTTACCTCTTTGCTAACATAAGCATCATAGCTCTTCTTTCTTTCATTCAGAAAGTCGGTTACTTTAGTTACTTCAACTCCATCTGAAATTGCACAAGCCAATAGTGCTGCTTCTTCCAATGTCTCGGCTGCAATAGCACCTCCTTCTTTAACCAGATCACTATCGGCACCCAGGAAAATACTGACAACGGGTTTGGAGATCTTTTTAAGTTTTTTGTTTATCTTTTCAAGAACAGCAGGATGTGGAGGTTTTGAAACTAGAACTATAACTTTTGTATTTTCATCATCTCTTAACGCATCAATAGAAGATATGAACATCATCCCGCCAACCTTTTCTTTTATGTCACGTCCTCCGGTTCCAATTGCTTGGGAAATGCCAAAGCCTTCTTCAGAAATAATTGAGCTTACTTCTTGCAAACCTGTTCCTGATGCTGCTACAATGCCTATATTACCTTTGTTTACAACATTAGAAAATGCCAATGGTACACCATTAATGATCGCTGTTCCGCAATCTGGGCCCATCATGAGCAGATCATTTTCAAGGGCATATTTTTTTAGTTCGATCTCGGTTTCTATTGGAACATTATCAGAGAAAAGCATTACATTCAAACCTTTCTTTAATGCTTTCATAGCCTCTTTACCAGCATATCTTCCTGCTAAAGAGATAAGGGCAATATTTGATTCCGGCTGAATTTTAATTGCATTCTCCAAACTTCTGGAATTGAAACTACTTTGGTCATCGCTTTTATTTCTTATTTTTTTTAAAAGAGTATCAACTTCTGCAAAGATCTCATCAAATTTATCTTCATGATCAGATTTTACAACAATAAGCAAATCTGTATCATCATATTGCTCAAATTCGTTCAGATAGAGTCCGGCAGTTTTAAGAATTGATTTATTTTCATGAGTTGCCATAACAACAGTGGCATCTTGTACATAATCCATTTGAGCTACATCTTTTCCCACGATCATAAGACTCACAGAATCAAAATACTCACCCTTTTTAACTAAACTTTTTATCATTTAGAACTCCTTTTATAGTTAGAATAAATCCTGTTAGCATATCAGATCCGGATGTATGTCCGGAGCCAATTATTTTGTTAGCATAATGTGAAATTAAGTTTTTCTTATTTTGTTTTAGTGCTTTTAGTAATCCTTGAAAATTTTCATAGTAATTATTTGAATGAGCATACTTGAGAAAGGCATTTGAAATCAGGTTGTTACCAATAGAATTTTGGAAACATTCTTCAATTCTCTCAGAGATATCATTCTTGATAATTTTATTAAGATAATTTAGAGCATATAACACACCGCAATTAAAATCATCTCCACTGGGAGTAAGACCGAACCCGACTCCTTTCATGTTTTTTACAATTGTTGGGAGATTTTCCAAAGAAATATTTTGAACAGTAAATTTTGCATGTGCAAGTAGTGCTTTTTCAAAAGTTGTTTTTAAAAATACTTCATTTTTGGGGAATAGTAAGAATCCTAAGCTTGCATGTGATATAGTATCCTCAATAACATCTGTTAGTAGCTCAATCTTATTAATTAAATCTGATAGGTTACTAAGATAATAATTATCTATAATTTGTGATTCTACTAGATCAATATTAAGTACATTATTCCCAATTGAAATTGATTGACCGTTAATTTTCAGATTCTGCTGTGCTTGTTGCGGAAATATGTTTACGACAATATTATTGGGTCCTGTGCCAACTTTTGTAGAAACCAGAGAAACAAGTTCATTATTTTTTGTATAATTATGAACGCTCTTAAATTTGGAGTGTAATTTGTAGTTGCCATCTTTTATGCAATCCCCAAAATTTATTATGTCCATAGAACTCCCAAAAAACTAATTATCTTCTCTCCAAATAATTTATAAAAGAAAAGAGTCAAATTTCTGTTTTTGGAGTCATAATGTCAAATAATTTCTAATTACTTCTGTTTAATGATTTTGCATTCTCAAATAGGCTGTCTTCTGTATAATTCAAAAATAGTTTTATAGAAAAAGCCCGTTCATTAAAGAACGAGCTCAATTAAAATATACTTTCTTAATTTCAAAATTAGTTATTTAAAATCTATTGCCTCTTTAGTGAATTTTTCTACCCAATCTTGATAAACTGAATACAGAAAATTCTCATCATTATCAAATTGCATAATATATTTAGGTTCTTTATCAATAGCCAACCTAATATAATGGTTTGATACATCTAATAAATCTATCCCAATTTCAAGGCTGGGAAAATCAAGCTTTTCTTTGTATTCCGTAAATCTGTTATCTACAAAACCATTAACTTTAAGCAGTGTTAATTTATCCAGAATATCAACAAGTGATGAGTTATTAAGATCTACGGTCAAATTGCTTTTCCTATCTGTATAAAACCAAACGGAATCAGCGGAAGTAAGCTCGTAAGCATTGATGTCACTTAGAACGGAAATCTTTGTAATATTGTAATCTTCAATTTCTAATATTGTTTTTTCTCTCCAATCATTTGTATTTGTTGTGATGATGTAATTCAGATTTTCTTCTAATTTAAAGATCCTAACATCATTTGGTCTTCTGGCTGGAGTTGAATTGCCTGATGAACTTTTGCCTATAATTGCCTCATCAAGTACTTTGTTATTTTCATCAAAGAATTTTATCAATGTCCCCTGGCTACTATTAACTTTATAAGTATCAAATGAACTTTCATTCTCAGAAATTGGTAGATTTGATGTTGTTACGTTTAGTACTTTACTGAAGATATTATTGATTTGATATTTATTTATTTGATTTTCGAATGGGTAAACTATTTTCCAACTATCATTTTCCTTTGATAACCTTAATGTATCTTTTATATTTGAAATTTCAATTGTTTTAATTTGTGCTGAATCAGCCTGAAAAAAGCGGATACGTTGTTCTACATTATTACCCATCTTTGTTATAAGAAATACAATTACTAAAACAACTAGAATCCCAATATATAGTTTTTGTCTTTTATTCATAAAGTTCTCCAATCTGTTTTCTTCGTTTCAATTCTTTTCTATAATGCAGAATTCCTAATAAGATCAATAACAGAGAAGGGAATAGTATATTGGTCCATCGTACTAATTTTCTAGTTCCAGGTTTTATTTCCTTCAATGGAATGAATTGTGTTTCACGAGATCTTATCTCAATGAGAGTACCTTCAGAAACCATATAATCAACTGCATTTAAAACAAAATCTCTATTTCCTGGTACACCGGCTCCAGCATTTTCTTTAATAAAGTCGGAATCAGCAACAAGCAGAATTTTGCCTTGTTCCGTGCTTCCTACTGCATTCTCTTCTTTTGTATGATCAATAAAGTTGCTAACAAATTTTCCACTATAAATTCCAGCCATAACTTTTGGCTTCTTTATCAGCACTTTCTTCAAATCAATATTCATGAATAGTACATATGAAATATCAAGTTGCGGCATTGTAACTTCATCGCTGTTTTCTGAAGTATATAATAACGGTTCAAAAGAAATGTCTTCTCCGATATTTGTAGTATCGATCTCAGAAGCAAAAATAAGCTGCATATAATCAAGATTCTTAACCATAAGATTATCTTTATTCACATTATTAATTATAGGGAAGAAAGGATAATTAACCGGAGTTTGCATACGGAACATGCCGCGCTGCTGCTGAACTGTAATTTGACCACATTGTGCATCAATGATCAAATTTGGTTTAATTGTAATTCCAAAATTATTTAGAAGTCTGAAAAGGTTGGAATTTATCGGAGTTGCAGATAATTGCTGAATATCAGCAGCGATCCTATCTTGGAAAAGGATAATACTTCCATCATGCATTAAATATTGATCGATATTAACAAGTTGAGACATCTCAAGAGAGTCTTCGATCCCTGCAACGATAAGAGCATCTATATCATTTCCTAAAGGTCTGGTAAGATCTGTTTTAGAGATTTCATAACTCTCGGAAAGAAATTGGATGATCGTTGCAAATTTGTTGTTCTCGTCAGGATCAAAAATTGCAACCTTCTTAAGTCCTGTTGCAGTTATCTTTTTTATTTTACCGGTAATATCATATTCCAAACCTTGCGTATTTTTTATCATAGGTAGAGATTCTACCTTATCTTGATAATGGAATACAAGACCCATATATACTTCTCGGATCTCTAATTTGTCATTCTGAATAACTCGCATAGAAACAGGCATAATCCCATTTTGTTGAGCTTCCCTTTTTAATTCTTGCTCATCTGCCGGATCAAGAAATTCAAACTTCATGTTCCCTTGAGAATAAGCTTGATATTCAGAGAGAATATCCTGAACAAAACGGCGTGAATCGGCATATTCACCCGGCATATTCTTAGAAAAATAAGCTTTAATTATAAGTCTGTCATCTAATTCCTTAACAGAAGTTTTACTGGAACTTGAAAGAGAATAGATTTTCCCTCTTGAAAGATCGAAACGTTTGAATACAGATATTGAGATGAGATTAACAAAAATTAGTATTGCAATGAGAATTATTAGATCTATTGTTATTTTCTTTTTCATATCATTCTCCTATTTCCAATTCCGGTTTTCTATTGATGTTTGTGCAAGTTTAAGAAACAGCACTATCAAGCTGACAAAATATAATATGTTTCGAGTATCGATAACACCACGAGTAATATTAGAAAAATGGTAATCTATACTTAAGAATTGAAAGATCCCTACTAAAAAATCCGGGATGAAGAATAGAAAGAACTTAATTACAAAAAAGAAGAAAATTATAAAGAAACTTATTATTAGCGAAACAATTTGGTTACTGGTAATGCTGGATGCAAAAATTCCAATAGAACTATAAACTGCTCCCAGGAATAACAGACCAATATAGCCGCAGAAGATCGCTCCAAAATCTATGTTCGTGCCAAGCAATAAAATTGTTAAAAAATGAACTAAAGTTAATAACAAGCCAACACTGATTAGGAGGACCGAAGCCCAGAATTTTCCCATTATTATCTGGCTGTCCTTAATTGGAAGTGTTGCCAGAAGCTCCATTGTTCCGGTATTTTTTTCTCTTGAGAGAAGACCCATTGTAATAGCAGGGATAAAGAACAGATACAACAGAGGGATTATACTAAATAG
>CAZOCS010000121.1:0-6979 GCA_964578365.1 uncultured Candidatus Cloacimonadota bacterium | reverse complement strand
TTCTTTAATTTGAGCTAACTTTTCTTCATCGTCATGATTAGAAAAAACCTGAGAGATGAATTGTGCAATATACTCCATATCTTGCTCTTTCATTCCTCTTGTAGTAATAGCTGGAGTTCCCAACCGAATACCTGAAGCTACAAATGGAGGTCTAGTATCAAACGGAACCGTATTCTTATTAGCAGTGATACCAGCCTTATCAAGAGCACCTTCCATTTTCTTTCCACTTGGATTTCCACTATCTTTATCACCTAGATCTATCAGCATGAGATGTGTATCCGTGCCACCTGAAACTAAACGGAGTCCCTTATCTTCTAAGGCCTTTGCCAATGCAGCTGCATTTTTTACAACTTGTTCTTGATAGATTTTGAAATCATCTTGAAGTGCTTCTTGGAATGCTGCAGCTTTAGCAGCAATAACGTGCTCAAGTGGTCCTCCCTGAATGCCGGGAAAAACTTGTTTGTCTACTTCTTTAGCATATTCTTCTTTGCAGAGTATCATTCCACCACGTGGTCCTCGCAAGGTTTTGTGAGTTGTAGTTGTTACAATATCTGCATATGGAATAGGATTCTGATGTTGACCAGTAGCTACAAGTCCGGCTATATGTGCCATATCAACAAATAAAGTTGCACCAACTTCATCAGCTATTTCACGGAATTTTTTAAAATCAATTTTACGTGGATATGCACTAGCACCGGTTAGTATCATTTTAGGTTTATGCTCCCGGGCAAGTTTTCTGATCTCAGCATAATCAAATTGCTCTGTATCTTTATTCACTCCATAAGGAATAATATTATACAAAGCACCGGAAAAACTGAGCGGATGCCCGTGTGTAAGATGTCCACCGTGAGAAAGTTCTAAACTAAGAACAGTATCACCGGGTTTCACAAGAGAAAAATATGCGGCCATATTTGCTTGAGAGCCAGAATGGGGTTGCACGTTCACATGATCTGCTCCATAGATCTCTTTTGCTCTTTCAATTGCAAGTTGTTCAACTTCGTCTACCCATTCGCATCCACCATAATATCTTCCATAAAGGCTATATTTTAATTTCCCGGTCTTTTTGCTATAGCGATACGGATAACCCTCGGCATATTTGTTTGTTAAAACAGAACCCGCAGCTTCAAGTACAGCTCTGGAAACAAAATTTTCTGATGCGATCAATTCCAGATTCTCTGTTTGGCGCTTTAATTCTTTATACATTGCATTATAAAGTTCCGGATCGTTATTCTTAATAAACTTCATATATTATTTCTCCTTTTCATAATTTGAAATTATATCTAATCTTTTTTTGTGTCTTCCACCTTCAAACTCTGTTTTGAACCAAACATCAATAATCTCTTTTGCAAGATATTCTGAAATAAATCTTCCTGATAAAACCAAAATATTGGAATTATTATGAAGCCTTGAAAGTTGTGCAAATTGCATTGTTTGACACAATGCAGCTCTGATTCCAGGAACTTTATTTGCTACAATACTCATGCCAAGTCCACTTCCACATATCAATATTCCTCTTGTGCAGTCTCCATTAGAAACAGCTTTTGCTGCTTCAAATCCTGTATCGGGATAATCCATTGAATTTGAATTTTCCGATCCATAATCGACAACGTCATACTCGGTTAAAAATTCTTTTATTTTTTCTTTAAGTTCAAAACCGGCATGATCGGAAGCAAGTGCAATCTTCATTAAATCTCCTCAATTTCAATATTGTTTTGTAATTCTTTATCTGCCCTCAAACAGGCAAAAGCAAGAGAATAAAGTTTGTTTCGAACTGTGTCACTTCTCGATGAAAGAGTTGTTGGCACTTTAGTTCCAACAATTGCTGTAGCCATATCGGCATGGGCAAAATAAGTTAAAGATTTATAGAAAACATTTGCCACCTCCAAAAATGGAAAAACGAGGCAATCTGCATTTCCCTGCACACAACTGGCCACCCCTTTGTGTTGCAGGCTGTCAGGATCAATTGACAGATCAATGGAAAGTGGTCCATCGACATCAGCATTCTTGATCTGTTGCCTGTCAGCCATTTTGGAAATGAAGGCAGCATCTACAGCAGTAGGAATTTTTGGATAAAGTTTTTCCGAAAATGATATTATAGAAACTTTTGGCCTTTTGATGCCAATCTTCCTGGCAGTTTCAATCACATAATTTGTCATTGCGATTTTCTGTTCTATATTCGGTCTGGGAATAAACGCTGCATCTGCAAAAATTAGCAGCTTATGATAATTGGGAATTTCTGCAATGGAAATAGATGTTAAAGTTGCCTTTGGGATCATAATACCATTTTCTTTATCGATCATGCATCTCAGTAAATTATCTGTTGAGATCATACCTTTCATCAGCACATCACCTTCACCATTATTCACAAGTTCTATAGCTTTTTTACCAGCTTTCATTTCGTCAGGTTCATGAATAATCCTAAAAATATCAGGATCAATATCGTGATCAACACAGATATTCTTAATAACTTTTTTATCACCTACCAGAATGAATTCTGCAAAATCTAATTCGTTAGCTCTTTTTGTTGAAAGAATTGTCGCTTCATCTTGTCCATATGCAACAACAACTCTTTTCTTTGGCTTCTTTTTTACCATTTCGATCAGGGTTTCTAACTTTTTAATCGCCATATTTACTCCGATTTTTTTTTTTTACTCAAAACAGAACTCAAGCTTTAATGTCAAGAAATTACAATTTTTGTGATTACTAGTATTATTTAAACTTAAATTGAATTCAAATTTAAAAACAAAAAAGAGGCTACACCAGCAGCCTCTTTTATATTGAACGTTAAAATTATGCTGATTTTTGTTTAGGTGGTTTAACTCCTAAAATAATACCAGCAGCAACGATACATAAAATACCGCAAATTATAAAAGCTAACGAGAAGTTATTCATATCTCCTAATTTGCCGCCTAAGATCGGTCCGAATATTCCACCAACTCCATAAGCAAGAAATACCCATCCGTAATTTTGCCCAATATACTTTGCACCGAATGTTTCTGCAGTAATTGTTGGAAATAATGCAAAATTTCCACCAAAATTGAAACCAATGAGAGCTGCACCCAAATAAAGCAGAGCAGGTGTACCGGCAATCCATTGGAATAAAATTACGAAGATACCTTGAGTTAACATCATTATAACTATAGATCTTTTACGTCCCAGTTTATCACTGATCGCACCCCAGGCAATTCTTCCAAGACCGTTTGCTAATGAGAAAAATACTGCCATTGCTGTTCCTGCAATACCAGAAGCGACTACTTTATCAATACCGTTAGCCATCAAAGCTTGCATGGGGAATAGCTTCATTAATCCTATACTCATCAGACCAGCACTAGCTCCAAAGACAAAAGTTAATAGAATCATATAATATTGAGGAGTCTTAAGCATATCTCCACTTTTCATTTGATTTCCGGAAGCACTTGTTTTTTTCTCTACTTCTGTGGGTTCCCATCCTTTCGGTTTCCATCCTTCCGGTGGAAACTTCATCCAAATGCTACCCAAAATTACTGCTAGGAAAAATATAATTCCATATATTGAGAAAGTTTTACTAAGACCATAAGATGCAATTAAGTTACCCCATGTTCCTGCAAGTTTAACCCAAAGAGTCGCCCCAAAACCAAAACCTGCCACAGCTAAACCTGTAATGAGACCTTTTTTGTCTGGAAACCAACGCATACCAACAGCTATTGGTACAACATAAGCTAAACCAATACCAGATCCTCCGATTATTCCTACAAAAATGAAAATTGACCAGAAATCAGTTCCACCAAACAGCCCTGCTAATAAATAACCAAGACCAAGTACAACACCTCCCGACATAGCAAGTTTTTTAGGACCTAATTTTGGCATTAGTCTTCCGGCTATTACCATTACTATTGCAAACAGTGCAAGACCTGCAGCAAATACGGCTTGTGTTTGAGTTTTTGTCCATCCAGCTTCAACCAAAGGTTTAGTAAATACAGACCATGCATAGATCGCACCTAAACAAAGCTGAATAACAATAGCTCCAAATACTACGAAATTTCTATTCATTACTTTCTTTTCAGACATTTCTTCTCCTTTTATTAGAAAACCGGAACTATAAAAAATATAGTTCCGGCTATATTACATAATATAATTTTATTTGATCAGTTTACGTTCTTCGATAAGGCTTTCAACAACACTTGGATCTGCTAAAGTAGAAATATCTCCAAGATTATCAGCACTATTTTCAGCGATCTTTCTTAAGATCCTACGCATGATCTTTCCTGAACGTGTTTTTGGAAGAGCAGGTGCCCATTGAATTGCTTCTGGTGCAGCTATCGGTCCTATCTCTTTACGAACATGCATAATGAGTTCCTTCTTCAACTCATCAGTTTCTTCAATACCACCAACTAAGGTAACATAAGCATAAAGGCCTTGTCCCTTAATTTCATGTGGAACAGGAGTTACAGCAGCTTCTGCAACGTCTTTATGACTTACAAGAGCGCTTTCAACTTCTGCTGTTCCGATTCTATGACCGGATACATTAACAACATCATCAATTCTTCCAAGTAACCAGTAGTCACCATCATCATCGCTACGGCAGCCGTCACCAGCAAAATATATATCATCATACATTGTGAAATATACATCGATGAATCTGTCGTGATCACCCCACATTGTTCTCATCATACCTGGCCATGGTTTTTTAATACAAAGTTTTCCACCTTCGTTACTTTCACATTCAGTTCTATCATCTCTTAAAATAAGAGGTTCAACACCGAAGAATGGTCTGCCGGCACTACCTGGTTTAAGTGTATGAGCTCCAGGAAGAGGAGTGATCATAAATCCGCCAGTTTCTGTTTGCCACCATGTATCCACGATTGGGCAGTTTCCTTTTCCAACTTTCTCATAATACCACATCCATGCTTCAGGATTAATAGGCTCACCTACTGATCCAAGAATTCTGAGTGATGGCATTTTGTATTTTTCTACCCATTCATCACCGAGTCTCATCAAAGCTCTAATAGCTGTTGGTGCTGTGTAGAATACAGTTATACCAAATTTTTCTACAAGATGCCAAAATCTTCCGGCATCCGGATATGTAGGAACACCTTCGAACATAACAGAAGTTGCACCGTTTGCAAGAGGACCGTAAACTATGTAACTGTGACCTGTAACCCAGCCGATATCAGCAGTACACCAGTAAACATCATCTTCATGAATATTGAAAACATTTTTATGAGTGATTGTTGTATACATCAAATATCCAGCTGTTGTATGAACAACACCTTTTGGTTTTCCTGTGGAACCGGAAGTATAAAGGATGAATAATGGATCTTCTGCTTTCATTGATACAGCTTCGCAAACCTCATCTGCTTTTGCCATTTCATCATGATACCAGAAATCTCTTCCATCTTTCATATTACAAGGTTCAGTTCCAACTTGTGAAACGATCACACTCTCGATAGTAGGAGTATCTTTTAATGCTTCGTCAGAAATATCTTTAAGACGAATGTGTTTCCCAGCTCTATTAGAAACATTGGAAGTGATCAGCATTTTGCAATCGGAGTCATTCACTCTTCCTTTTATAGCATCTGCGCTAAATCCACCAAAAATGATAGAATGGATTGCACCGATTCTAGTGCAGGCAAGCATTACTATTGCAAGTTCAGGAACCATCGGCATGTAAATTGCAACTCTATCACCTCTTTGAATTCCTTTTGATTTCATTACATTTGCAAATTTGCTTACTTCTAAGTGTAATTCTTTGTAAGAATATTTTTTTACATCATCTTCAGCTTCACCTTGCCAAATAATTGCTGTTTTATTTTCAGTTGGTGTACCAAGATGTCTGTCTAAACAGTTGTAACTTACATTCATTTCACCATCTTCAAACCAGGTGTGCTCGATGCTACGATTTTTGGTATCCCAATTGTATTTGAGACCCAATGTTGGTTCTTTGAACCAATGTAAAGATTTTGCTTGGTCTAGCCAGAATCCATCAGGATCCTTGATTGATCTTTCCCACATTTCTTTGTATTGCTCCTCAGAAGTAATATGAGCATTTTTTCTCATTTCCTCGGATGGTGGGAATGTCCTTCCTTCGTGTGCTAACGAAGTTATCGCTTTCTTATCTGCCATTTTGTGATTCCTCCTTTATTTTTTAAACCAAATTTTTTTCAAAACTTATTAATATGTCGATTAGTCAAGCATTTTTTAGAAACAATCTATTATATAGATTAATTTCAATTAAATTTCACTTGGAACTTAATTTAACGAACTCCAATTTTGATTAATTTCATCGAAAAATGAGATTTCCCCTGAGCACATATCATACAACCATTTGTGTATTTTCAATTGATTTTCTTCGACTCTATCCTTCACATAAGAAAATGAAAGAAGATGATCTGCTTGGAGCAAAACATTGGCTTTTATGGTATTGATCTCAAGATCACCGCAACATTGTTGTATTGCATATTCTTTAGCTTTCATGGCATGCTTCATCCAGTCATTAATCACAGAATCACTTGGAATCCCCTTCAGCATCGCATTGATTCCACCACATCCCGTATGGCCGCAGATCACTATATGCTCTACGTTTAAATGCAACACAGCATATTCTAGAACTGAACTTGAATTTGTTTCATTAGCATCAGAAGGTGGTATAATGTTGGCTATGTTCCTGGTTACAAAAAGGTCTCCTGCTTTGGCATTAACAATAAATTCGGGAACAACCCGTGAATCTGAGCAGCCAACCCAAAGAACTTTAGGATGCTGACCATTTTCCACGAGATCATGATATAGTTTTTTATTTTCCTTAAATTTATCTTTAAAAATCGTATTACCTTTTCTAATTTTCTTAAAAGACACTTTTCCTCCAAAGTTATAACAAATTTATATCTTTTAATTGAAGCATGAAATATTATGTCAAACATTTTTCTTGCAAAAAAGACGGCTATTACAAAATTTTGCTTTTAAATTTAAATCTACCATATGTATTATTTAGTAACTTAAAATG
>CAZOCS010000120.1:0-7063 GCA_964578365.1 uncultured Candidatus Cloacimonadota bacterium | reverse complement strand
TCGAATAACTCAATCATCTTATCGATTACTAATCTCGCTTTATCGCTAGTTTGTGTCATAGGTCACATAATGCCTTTCGATATCCATTTGTTTGAGCCTCTTTCAATGGTTCAACGCCACGTTTTTTAGATACCCAAGCAACTAAACCATCATATCCAAACTTCTCCCATAAACCGTGAATGATCAACAAATCCTCAGTTTCAATAGATTCGCTATCCGATGTGGCGTAGTAAAATGTGTCATTGACTAAAATATCAATGCGTATTTTATCGTCGTCAAAGCACGAAATATAAATAGCTTCGTCAGCCAGCATTTCTAACAATTTCTGTTGGCAATCTTCAGGAAGCTTGTGATAGTGTTCACAAATAACACATGTTATCCTGTTAAGCTCCATCAAACCCTTATTCCATCCGGTTTTAAACTCGTCTCTATGAACGCCGTTAACCGATGCCGAATGCATCCCAATTATCTGAATCGAGTTTGCTAGAATAATCGGGTAATAAAGTTTTCTGTAATCCATATCCTTCTTCTTCTCTATCACTCAATCATTAAGGTTTCATAAGCCATCTTGTTCCATCGGGCATCTAACAACGCATTGTGAACGCCATCCGTTTGTTTTGGAACCTTACTACCTTTAAACTCCATTAACTGTCGGATATCCCGGCAAAACATAGGATAACGGTCTGGTAATTCGTCCATCGTTCCAAATAACCAACAAAACACTACCCAATCGTAATCACCATAGTACGCCCAAAATTCAGGATAATTGTCACCTTTAGTGAACGATAGGATGTCATCCCTGATCTGCTGCTTGGTTTTGCGTTTTTCAGAGAAGCCACCAGCAAGGCCTTTATCCGGCCCTCTATCACTATCAAGATAAGCAAGGACATTTTCTTTTACCCAAGGTGACGCTTTTGAAACGTCGCACTCTTCATTGATCGCATAATATTCCCGCCAGTCTTCAGAAATTATTCCAATGGAAATTAAATCAATCGTACACGGGTATTCGATAAACTCGGTGTCGAAAAAATATTTCATTAGTCGGCTACCTTTTATAAATAAAAGCCCCGCGTTTGCTACATTTATTCGCCTTAGTGGCACTAAAGACTTCACAAACGAAGGGCTTACCCCTATGGTATTTTACTCATTTCATTAGTCAAACATACGGTTATTGATCAAAACAATAGCTTCCTCAATTTCTAAAACTATCCCACATTTTCTACAATAGATATCTATCTGATACTGGGGTTCTGTGCTATTAGATAAATACGTGGCTGGATTCACAGATGTATACCATTCTCCGTCGTGCTTACAAGGATCATGCATCTAGTCCACCATCAAAAACGGCTGATTATCATCACACCCGCAGGTCATAATTTTGATCACAGGCATTCCAGGCTGTGGTAATGGGAATGGGTCCGAAGGATCAGGTTCAGGTTCTTCCGGTTCAGGAATAGGCTCAGGATCGGGTTCTGGTTCTGGTTCTGGCGCAGGTGGTAACGGTATAGGGACCGGTAGAGAGACCAAACCATCGCTCGTTGTCGCCTCACTTGTTCCACCGTATCGACCGATATTAACCCGTCCACCGTTTGGTAAAGGCTCCATACCAAACGGTGACGACGGGTCCCCTGCATCGATTGCTGGCGATTCCGGGCGTAGGTGTAAATCAAAGTTTGGCGAAGGTGCGCCGAGATTAACGAATAGCGGATTCGCGAGAAAGCTGTTGGCCTCTTGGTTGAACGTATCACGGTAATCTTCAAGGCTGAACTGAGGTTTATCCCCACCAAGTATTACTTGGAACCGGATATCATCTTGAGGCGAGAAATAAAGATTATAATCAGACGAAAATCCAAGGTGGTCCGGCCCAAAATTGTTGTCCTTAAAATGGAATACAGGCTCACCGAAATGTGGCCTGGTCGTCGTAAAAATATTATTCCGAAAGCGAGCGCTCTTAAACGAATGCATGTTCACGGCTGGCTTTGATCCGGACCACGCAAATACATTATTTTCAATGACGGCTTCAGCATCGCTATCGGGGCCATTCTCGATCTGCAACAGAAAAGAGTTTTGCTCCCCAATCACAATGCTATTCATGACCGTCACATCCTTGACTTTGATCAATATGGATGCAGCGGATGAGGTAACAGGTTCATTAATACTTAGATGGTCGAGAATCGTTACGCCTGTGGCACCATGACCCACAACAATACTTCCGTCACCATTTCCGTGAGATGTATTACCGATCAGCGTAACGTCCGATGCAGTGGTAATGTCATAGCCTTGTTCAGGAAAACTATCGACGTAATTATTTCTAACAACATGGCCGGCGCCAGCTTCTTCCCTCGCATCGTCAACATGAATGACAATACCATCGTTACCAGATGTTGTTCCGCCACGCCCTGATACATAGTTATTCTCAACTAGTGTATTCGTCATTTTGTTAGCTTTAGATCCCTTAATGAGGATGCCATTTGAACGGATATCAAAAACACGGGAGTTCCGAACGATAGCGCCTGAACCACCGTTAGAATAAACAATACCGTTACGCCCTGTTTCGACAATCACATCGTCAATCACGACATTGACCGATCCACCCCGGGGCGCGACTGTAATACCGTTACGTTTCCCGAGGTTGCCTTTAATATGCAAATCCTCAATCGTAATGTACGATGCTTTAACCGATATCGTAGTCCCATTCCCACCACCAGACTGATCTAGCATAGGCCGCCCAACACCTTGGCCAAATGCTCGATAAACAATAGGGTTGTCCTTGGCACCACTATTTCCGATCACCAAATCCTCATGCCATACACCGCCTACAATAAATTCTATTGAATCTCCGGGCTGGAAACTCTCAGTGTTCACCTTCGAAACTGTCCGCCATGGTTGATAGTTGACACCTTCACAGACACCTGTATTGCCATCATTTCCTAGTTTATCGTCTACACAATAGCTTTCGGCATGGGCAACGCTCGATACGTAATAGCCTAAAAAGCAGATTGCAAGTACAAGCACAAAAACCGTTGTTAAAACGAATACAAATTTTCTTAATATCATGTTCATTTTTTACCTCTTTCTTATTCAGCTATAGCTGCTATACGATTAAATTCATCTTGAATCTTTGTTGCAAGGGCGCGCGCCTCTTTGTCAAGCTCTTTGCTCCAAAACATGCCTTTCCCAATAGTCACTATTATGTCTAAATCGTTAGGTTTAAAAGAGTCATAGGCAGTAGTCGCCTCCGCTAGTAAACTGGTTAATTCGATTTTTTTATTTTCGCTTAAACTGATTTCGCACATTATTTCTTTCTTCATTTTTACCTCTATTATTTAATTAACAGGCCCACTTTCCCTTTTTTTCTTTCTGGTTAAGATGGGCCGAAAATCCACCTTTAATAAGATCGATAATATGTAACGAACTTGAATCCCTGATCAACGAATTAGATAATTCCATGTTGTATGCGACCATCCCAGCATAAAAAATCATTTTTTGCACTCTGGTTACTTCTCTGTTCTTCTCGGAACCTAATCCCGACGATCTAAAGTCCTCCCACATTGCTTCAGTTTTTTCATAACCTTCCATTAATGATTCGTTATCATTGTCATTCATTTCTTCACCTCATCTTTGTTGCGAACTTCTTTATCACTCCATTCGTACTGTCTGTTGTAAATATGTGATCATTTTTAACCTTATTAAGCCATTCATAACACTCTTCAAAAATATGTTTTTTGCAAACAAAAGCGTTACCAAGTTCATTAATCATTAAACAATCTCCCGCCTTCCCTTCATCGTACCAAATGGCATATCCATCATCATCTTTTTTAATTTTAAAGGGACGATTTATAACTGCCGCTTGTAATACAGAGCACTTTGGCCGACAAGGACGTAAGTTAATTTGATTGTTATAATTTAGATATTTAATGTTTTCTGGATAGATGATCACTTTATACACGCTCAAAATACTCAATAACTTCATCAAGCATTTCAGATATATTACGCAACTCTCCCGTGTTATCGGATATAGTCTTTCCATATCCTCGAAACGTTTTATTCATTTTAGAAAAAAATAAAAAAATATCTGCTCGGCAATCAATCCAAGAACGACCATAACAATGGACCATTCCCTGGTAGAACGGGTCCTTTCCTTCCGCCTGACCTCATCCCTGTCGTTTTTCAAATCCTTTAGAATGTTCTCAACATCGTTCTTGATCAGGAGCATTGACGATCTCATGCCTTCTTGTCCATTCCCATAAAGCGTTTCCTCCATTTTCCCTATTTTGGTCCAAAGCGCCTTTTCACTGTCCCGGAATTCCTTAAACCAGAAATCGCTGTCTTTTTCATCTGGCATCTAAATATCCTTCCATACGCTCTATCACATCATTAAGGGTTGGGGCCATCAATCCGTATGAGCTGAGAAGGAATATATCAACCGCTTCTTCATAATATATATCAAGCGCGGTTGATATTGCGCGTATGCTACATTTGCGATTATGTTCTTCACAAGTCGTTAAGTAATAATCAGATTTAACTTTCATCAGTTTAAGATTAAATTCACCACTCTCCGCTAAGATCCCCCCAGCGCACAACGTCGTACCACAGTCGGCCTCGTGTTTCCAATACTCTATGTCAAACGAAACATTTTCAGGCATCTGATATGCTTTGAGGTAGTCTATTGCTCTTTTAAGTTTGTTATTCATGTATTCAAGAACTCATCGATCCTATCTAAAATCTTGAATGTCTCCTGATCATCAACGTTCGTAAATTCCAACCATTCCTCAAGATCTTCCTTACAATCGCAGATCAAATCAACGACGTCCCCAGGATTAATCTTTTTAAACCACAAAATACCTTCCTCATCCGTATAGAATTTTTCTAACATTTCTTCCTCACCCTTGCTGCGGGCTTCGCTATAAACTCTGGCCCTATTCTATAAATTTCCCCTGCCTTGGGCTCTTTTGCTTTATCCGCGACGCGTTTCCCGGTCTCCTCCCACCGCTTTTTCTGATGGGTCCATAGAACGGTGCTTCTTCTCATAAGAAGCGCTTAGGAAAGCGCCTACTGACTGATATTACCTTTGGGTAGGTTTTCTTGGTCTTGTCCACCGGATCTTTATCTTTCTTCGCGGTGTGAGGGTTGATAATGGGCTCAAGCTCGGTTGTTTCCACTATAGGAGGTCGATAGATATCAGGTGTCCGCGGGAATGTATTGCTTTCTAGCCTTTTCTCAAGCTCTAAGATTTTTGGCGCTAGTTCGTCCGTAATAATATCCGCATGAACCTCTACTCGCCTCTCTAATTCTTTCAAACAAACCAAAGTTTCCTTTATCTGTCCTAAAAGGACTTCTATCCTGAGGTCATTGCCAGCCCCCCGATGATCAATAAAATATTTAAAGATCATTGCCGCAATAGGAATTAACGCGATAATGATAAAGCCTGTTTCCATAAATCACTCTTAGTCCGATATCGTTTGAAATCAACAACTCCCGCAATCCCGTAGTAAACACCAACCAAATTCTTATCGGCGGAATTGATCAATTTTTTTGTCACTGCGGTATTCTCAAAAACCGCATTATAGTGGTTTTTGTCGGTTGTCTTAAAAACAGCAATGGGGCTGTCAGCATTAGCGCCTTCGATTCGAATATTGATTAATTCAGGTGTTGAGATGGTCATCGGATAGCAATTAAATAAGCAATAAAAGCCAGGCCAAAAACGGCAAAACACGTTGTCAGCACAGGGAAAACAAAAATGTAAAACCAGATAAGAAATGCTGTGAACTTCGAACGGAAATCCTTAAACATTGTGGTGATCAGGGTTGTACATTTTGTTGTTATTGTTATCGTGAGAAGCGGGTTTGTGCCCGTGGTGACCAATTGAACAAATAATATAGCCCATCACAGCGCCTACAAAAATAAACGCGATGATCAAAGCTACACGGATTGCCTCTTTAAACATGGCAACTCCCGGTTAAAATAATTTTTAACTACAACAAAGAAACCAATACATCACCGCGAAATTTAGCAATCCAATCGCGACAATAGCCAATACTACCAACCGCCCAGTCTTACTGTAGTAAACCTCTTTTTTGCCTCTTTCTTTCATAACAAGTACCTATGTTGGCCCTTTATGAAAAAGACCGGGCCACCGTGGCAAGTGGCCCGGTTACTAATGGAGATAACAGGCCTTTATTTTAGCGCAAGCTCCGCGCCAAGGTTACCGGCAAGGCCCACGCCGGTTCAATCATCAACCTTCAACACGCCAGCCTTATCCAATGCTTGTTTAGCAATTTGTCGCGTAGTAGACATTCTGGATAAACTTCCACCGACAATCTCTTGATGCTTAATAATCATGCGTAAAGCATCAACCATATCTGGAATAGCGGCAATCAGTTTTGTGTTCGCATTTGAACCTGGTTTCTCTTTATTCATCATTCTTAGTACCTCCTACAAACTTTTTGACAGCCAGATAGCGGTAATCATCCGTATATTTCTCAAGAATATCGTTTATCAACGCGTTCCTGCTTTGAAGATCGGCTTCCGCAAGCGCTCTAATTTTAGCATCAAGCGACACAGGAATTCTGATCGAAAATGTAATCGTCTCTTCTCTTTCTTCGCTCACAATATTTGTTGTGTTCTAAATTGCGTTGTGTTATAGTGTAACACAATTCTCAAAAAGCACAAGGTTAAATGCAAGAAACGATTAAATTACTCCAATCTAGCCGGAGACTGTTTAAAGAAACACAAAATAAACAGACTCACAGAGCAAAGAATTTTGCTTATGCGATGCATGACTTAGAGATTGCGATCATTGCTTTGCAGAAGCAGACCGATGAGACTGAACGATGCTAACAGATAAACAAAAAACCCTGAAAGCAAAGGGGTTAGGTATTGGCGCTAGCAACTCTGGCGCGGTCTGCGGCGTCGATCCTGATAAAACCCCAGCTGAGGTATACCATGAAATCATCTATCCTGATCAAATGGAGCCGGTTGATTCAGAGGAAGCCTATTGGGGGAATGTCCATGAAAGCACCATTCTAATGGAATATGAGAAAAGGACAGGTTGCGATGTCAC
>CAZOCS010000119.1:0-7078 GCA_964578365.1 uncultured Candidatus Cloacimonadota bacterium | reverse complement strand
GGGTAAAATGGTGAAAAATTTTGAAGAGGTAGCTTTTAATTTAAAACAAAATGAATTCAGTGAACCAGTAAAAACAGAGTTTGGTTATCATATTATTATGAATACCGGCAGAAAGGAAAGTGTAATAGCAGATTTTGAAAAAGTTAAAGATGCTTTGAAAGACAGACTAAAACGAATCGACTCTGAATTGAAATTGATCAAACACCTAAAGGGTTTACGCAGCAAAGCAGATATTGTTATAAATCACAAAGAGTTATAACTTTTTATTAGGAGATAGATAAATGGCATTATTAGGTGTGAACATAGATCATATTGCAACCTTGAGAGAAGCAAGAAAGGGAATCGAGCCAGAACCGGTTTATGCTGCAAGCATAGCTGAACAAAATGGAGCTGATCAAATAACAATTCACTTAAGAGAAGATAGAAGACACATTCAAGACCGTGATCTGAAACTGCTAAGACAAACAATTCAGACAAAACTAAATTTAGAAATGGCTTCGACCAACGAAATGGTGAAAATTGCGTCTGAGATAATGCCGGATACTGTTACGCTTGTTCCTGAAAAGAGGGAAGAGCTTACAACAGAAGGTGGATTGAATTTAACAGATGAGCACCAAGCTGTAATTTCCTCAATAAAAAAAGCTGGAATTGAAGTGAGTGTATTTATTGAACCAGATCTGGATATGATACAAGCAGCAAAAGATCTTGGAGCAGACGCTGTAGAAATACATACAGGAAGATTTGCAAACTTGAAAGTAGAAAGTGAAATTCAAGCCGAAATAGAAAAAATATACAAAGCTGCAATTCTCACTAAAAAGTTGGGAATGCGCGTTGTAGCCGGTCATGGTTTAAATTACCATAATACACAAAAGCTTGTTGAACTTGATATTATTGAAGAATTCAATATTGGGCATAGTATAATATCTCGTGCGGTATTTTCCGGTCTTGCCGAAGCAGTGCTCACAATGAAATTAATTGTTGATTAATTATAAAATAATTTAACAAACTACAGAAATGATCTTGTAAAATTTCTATTTATGAATCGTAATGTTGCTATCTACGTTTCTGTTAGAATCGTTTGCTGCATGATCTGCGAATTTTATTAGATCTTCAGCATTATCTATTTTATCATCCCTCTCTGCAATTCCCCAGCAGATCTTACAAATTTTTATCACTGGAAGTTTCATGATCCTTTTGTTAACTCTATTAATGGTAATAATTCCTTGTTCACTTGATGTCTCAGGCATTAACACAGCAAAAGAATCATTATGTATCTTACCAATGATATCTGTTTCACGCAAATCACTTGTTATAATATGAGAAATCTGTTTTAATAGATCATTTGTTTTATTTTCACCAATTGTTCTAACTATATTCTCACAGTTTTCAATTTTTAAAACTGCTATTGCTAGATTTCTTTTATATCGTTTCATCATTGAGAAAATAACTTCACTTCTTTCCAGGAATGCTTTGAAAGAATAAACTCTTTCTGATACATATATACCTCGATGCTGCTCTATTTCAACACTGTGAAGATCAAGCTGTACTATTAACGATATTATCGATGCATAAGATTTTATTATTGTCATTTCCTCAACTTCAAATACTTCATTGTGTTTATCAATAAAAATAAATCCTAATAATTCATCATTATGATGCAGAGGGAGAACTAATAAATGAGAATATTTTTTTTCAAATTTATATTTAGTCGGAGGTTTGATATCGAGTATTTTGAAGTGAGATAATTCTTTCAGCATAGGATCATCTATTTTAAAGATCGAGTTTTTTGCAAAAGTGTAGCTTGTATTTCGGGAAATTTTCATTCGATATGTATCAGAATTTGGGATTTTAAGATAGATTCCCATAGATTGAAAATCAAATTGATCTTCTATATAGCGAATTACATGACTCAGATGCTCTTCCAATTCCTGCTTAGTAAGTAAACCACTTAACAAATTATCAAATGACAATAAGTTAAATTCCATTTTTCCCCCTAGCTTAAGATTCGATCCTCTCTGTCCAGGTTAGCTTATACACTTCATCAGGTTTCAATACTTTTTCAAATTCAATTTTCGTTGCGCTTTTCTTAATAAAAGGTAAGCTGTTTTTCATAATAGACCAATTACCATATAAATTATGTATAACAGTAATAGTTTTAGTTTTCTTCGATCTATTTTTCAATGTTACTTTCATCTCGCGTTCTATTATCTTTTTCGAGAGTTTTAACCTATCTACTGTAATAGTTTCGGCAACCAGATCAAAGGCATTTCCTGTAGTGAGAAATATTTCTTCATTTTTGGCAGTATGATCAAGATAGTCTTCTCCAATGAATTCTAATTCGTTATCTGCATCATCTTTCTTATAAATTTTAACTACACCTTTTGGCAGAGGAATTCCTAAGCCTTCTTTCTTGGAATTAATGAATTTTATTTTACTTTGAACATCTGTAGAACCTGTGATGTATTCGTATCTTGATTCTGCATTAACGGTTTTTGTGGGGAAAAGCCGTAGTTGTTTAGTCTGATTATTATTGATATTCACGTTTTCACTAAGTGTATACATATGAAAATCGTGAAATGCTTTTTCTTCAAAATCAGGAGCTCTACCTGTAGTAGATTCAACAGCAAATTTTGTATAGAACCGTCTGTCTATCTGTTGATGTATCTTCTGTACATCACCGGCAATAAGTTTGAGTTTTGTATCTAAAAAGGCCTTACCGGTTCTATTGATTATTGTTACCCAACTGTTTACCTCAAGTTTACCAATATCTTCATTCCAAACTGTATTATAAGTAACATCCCATTTCATACCGGTACAAATATATGAAAAATCAATTGAGAATTTTCCGGCTTTGGGGGCATTCAAACGCCAATGAAGAGTCGGTCTTAAGAAGAAATTCTTTGGAAGTTCCGCCAAACTGATATTTCTAATTTCATCTCTCTGTATAAGGATCAGCTTATTTGTATTATTCTCAATTATACCTATTGTAGAATTGTCGTTAAATTGTAATTTCCCAAGAAATTTAATATCATCTTCTGACATTATCTCAATATCTTTTCCAATGTACTTATCTAATATTTTAGATGTATTTGCCAGATCATATTCATAATTCTGCGAAAATATCTCAATATTGCCTTTAAGAGGTTTGATAATAACTGAGTTTGCTTCTATTGTTGATGGAATATTATCCATGAAATAACTCTGAATCCCTTTTGATAGAGAAATATCTATTGAAGAGCGAACCAACGAGAAATTCTCATTATAAATTGTTACCTGGTCTTTTGCATTTAAGACTGTGATCAGGAATACGACTAAAATAATTATTTTAAATTTCATTTCTCCTCCCTTTAATCTAATCGATAATATGTTTTATTTTAGATACGATCATATCTATACCTATCTTATTTTGACCACCTTCTGGAATAATGACGTGAGCATATTTTTTACTTGGTTCTACAAATTCTATATGCATTGGTCTTACAGTGGAAAGATATTGATCTACAACAGATTGAAAATCTCTTCCACGCTCACTTATATCACGCTGTATCCTTCTTAATATTCTAATATCTGCATTTGTATCTACAAATATTTTTATATCCATCATGTTCCTTAATTCTACATTTTCAAAGATCAGAATCCCCTCAATAATAATAAGTTTCGTAGGTATTTTGCTTATAGTCTTTTCTAATCTTTCATGAGTTTTAAAATCGTAAACCGGCATTTGAATTATTTCATTATTCTTTAGTTGATGAATATGTTGTATCAGAAGTTCGTTATCGAGAGTATTGGGATGATCGAAATTTATTTGATTCCTTTCTTCATAAGAAAGATGTCCAAAATTTTTATAATAACTATCCTGAGGGATCGTTGTGATCTTATCTTTAACTTCTCTTTGAATTGCACTAGTTATAGTGCTTTTACCCGAACCGGTTCCACCGCAAATTCCAATTACTACGGGAGATTTCATTAATTTCTACTCCTTGATCTTAATTTTATCTTTCTTATAAATTGCTACATTAAGCCCTGAATCTAAATCCAATGTTACACTATCGAAAAGTTCACTACTTTCAATGAAGTCAAGATATTCTTTTACTGTATCTTTATGTGAAATAACATTATCTGCTACTATTATTGCATTGTTATTTAGTAAATTTATTAGTATTTTGATGTAATCAATATAGTTTATCTTCCCGGCATCTATGAAAACAAAATCGTATTTATCCTGTAATTCAGGAATTATCAATTCTGCTTTCCCAAACCTTTGAATTATATTCTTTCTACTCTTTAAATTTCTTTTAGCCAGCTTAAATCTATCTTTATCAACCTCAATTGTATCTACAACTGCATCACAAGATTCTGCAGCAATAGATAACCAAAAAGTAGAAAATCCGTTTGAAGTTCCAATCTCTAAAATGTGTTTAGGAGATTTGGTTAGCACTAAAATATAAAGCAGCTCTGCTGTTTCCTGCGGTATATTCCACAAACGTCGTAAATTTTTCTTTTGGACTTCGAATCTTGCAAGTTCATATTTATACAATTCTTTAATATTTTTCATATGTTGTTAAACCTTCGAAATTTGTAAAGTGGCTTCCTTAATAAATAAGGAATTAATTTGATAAGTTTATTTAGATTTATTGCAAGTAGTTCCAGAATAAAATTGGATGAACCTACAGTTCCATTAATTACAAGTTTCCAAATAATTTTAGATAAATCAAAATATCCAAGTTTCTTTTGTATTAGTATTAGCTGATCTTCAAATTCAAAGAGAAGATATCGGAGAGGATTTGGTTTATAATTTGCCCATGAAAAATCTAATGGTATAAGGCCAGCCTCTTTTGCTTGAATTTCCAACTGAGTTCCAGGATAGATTCGTAATCCTACAGTTGTTGCAAAGAAACTTATGCTTTTTTTGTTATCCTTGATATAATCAACATCTTCCAAACAGTTTTCGTATTCTTGACCAAGATGTCCAAAAGTAAAAAAAACCTTAGTTTTAATATCCAATTCTCTGCACCATGATAAAACATCTTCAACCTGATTCACTGTGATAGTTTTAAAAATAGAAGACAATATCTTCTTATTAGTTGTCTCAAATCCAATATCCACATAACGACAACCAGCATCTCGCATTATTTTTAAAAGCTCAAAATCGACAGTATCAACACGTATTTCACATTCCCAAAATAATTCGTATTCAGAGATTAATTCACAAAATGCTAAAACATGTTCTTTTGAAGCTGTGAATGTGCTATCAAAGAGTTTTATTGCCTGAATTTTTTCATTTGATAAAATATAATCTATTTCCTTCTTTATATTAGGCATGGTGCGATATCGAACTCCACCGGGAAACATACGTGAAGCAGCACAAAAATTACATGAAAACGGACAACCGCGAGATGTCACAATGAAGTCAGCTTCTAAACCAAGATAATCAAGTTTAATTCTATATTTTCCGTCGAAAATATCTCTGGCAGGTATAGGGAGCAGGTCAATATTATCAATTCTCTTTGCTTTATTATGAATTATCTTTTCTTCTTCACGGAATGAGATACCGGAGATCTCTGAGATTTGGATTTCACTTCTATTAGAGATCGAATTAAATAATTTCAGAAATGAAAACTCACCTTCGCCTTTTATAATGTAATCTATTGCAGGTATATTTCTTAATGTGTCTTCTGCTGTGAACGTAGCATGTATTCCACCATAGACTACCGGAATCGTTGGTAATGCAGATTTGCATTGGAGTGCAATTTTAAAACTTCTTTTTCTTGTACCTGTAGTTCCACCAATTCCTATTAATTTCGGATTCCATTTTTTCAGGTCATTATACAAGTCACCTTTATAGAAATTCAAATCTAAAGCTTTTATAGAAATACCATTATCTCTCAAAACAGCTGCAATACTAGCAAGTCCTAACGGGATCATATAATAAAAGGCATTAATATTCTCGCTAGGATAAATCAGAACAACATCATATTTTTCTTTTATTCTTTCCATTTATATTTTCCAAATGTTCCCTTTAATCCAAAAATAATAAAATATGGAATGTAGATCAATTCTGCAATAGGGAAGACCCACATTAATCTTAATCTCTTTATTTTTTTCAAAAACAAAGTTAATAATAGAAATTCCGGTATAATCTTTAAAAGAAGGATAATTATGAAAAAGTTTGTTGATAATGATGCAAAAAGAAAACTCCCAAAACAGCCGATAAAAATTAAATAGTATACAAAGATGAATAATGTCATTATTTTTATTGTTGTTGGATAGTAACGCCATTTAGACCCACGTCTTGTTTCTTGATTGATTTGTGAACTGGCTGTTGAATCTCTGCCTGTATTTATTGCAGAATCGGAATGAAACATAAATTTCATGTGATGTGCAAATCTCCCCATTTTTTGGATTAACAGATCGTCATCGCCTGACCTGATCTTACCAATATCACCGAATCCATTAACTTTATGAAACAGATCCTTCCGATAAGCCATATTCCCTGCTGTTATCGTAATACCTAAGTTCCAGCCAAAACTTCCCGCGACTACAGCAAAAATGGATGACCGTTCCAGATTTTTTAGATACTTGAAGAATCGATTTTTATAATGAATAAATGAATAACCTGCAATCACATCAGTATCATCAGTAAAGTAACTATTGATCTGCACCAGCCAATTCTTTGTTGGAATGCAATCGGCATCAGTAAAGGCAAGGATATCATACTTTGCTGCCCGAATTCCTGCGTCTAGAGCCCCTTTCTTTCCTAAAAGGAGTTTAGATTCATTCTTAACCTGAAGCAGCGTGATATTATTGTTTTTAGATTTATACTCTCTAACAATTTCGGCAGTATTATCTTCAGATCTGTCATCAACTATTATTATCTCATAATTTTCTTTTGAGTATTTCTGGGAAGTTAGTGAATCAAGCAGGTTGGGGAGGTGTTTCTCTTCGTTTCTGGCTGCAATGATCACAGAAATTTTATTGATCTTTGTGTTCTTTGTATTCTTTAACAACACAATTCCAATGAAAAAGGAGAATATGATAATGAAGTAAAATATCGCAAATATATAAATTGTAAGTTCCA
>CAZOCS010000118.1:0-7207 GCA_964578365.1 uncultured Candidatus Cloacimonadota bacterium | reverse complement strand
ATAAACTCCACCAATTACAAATATGATTTCTTTACCAAAGAATAGTTTACTTTCCAAATACTCAGCAAATTTTTCTGATGAAAATTCATTACCGTTTTCATCCAGAACAATAATTATAGAAGATGCTGGAAGCTTTTTTTCTAAAATCACAGCTTCTAGATCTTTTACTATTTCTATTGTTTTGCTTCCTGTTAATTTTACATCAGGCAATATCTGCCAATCTAATTTAACATATTTGGTAATCCTCTTTTGATACTCTCCTATTGCCTCTTTTATAAACTTTTGTTTGGTTTTTCCTAAACAAATAATTTTGATTTTCATAACTATTAGAAATAATTATTGTGAACTTAGTACACCTAAGGCAATTGAAAGCATTTTGGTTTCTGCTGTGTCAACCCTGGAAGCAATAATTATCGGTACTTTAGCGCCCATGACGACATGTGCCACCCTGTAATTACAATAATAAGTGAGAGCCTTACCAAATATATTCCCTGCTTCAATATTTGGAACAATAAGCACATCTGCATCTCCACCAACTTTCGATTTTATTCCCTTTGCTTTTGCGGCCATTTTGCTTACCGCACCATCAAAGGCAAGTGGACCTTCTACTATGCAGTTCTTAATTTTTTCTTTCTTATATTTCTCTGTAATAATGTTTGCCTCTACAGTAGCTGGCATTTTAGGATTTACAACCTCAACTGCTGCCAGAAGTGCAACTTTAGGTTTTGGATTTTCTAAAGCATGACCAACTGTTACAGCATTATTTATTATGGAAATTTTTTCTTTTACACCAGGATAGAGGTTAATTCCTCCATCACTCATCAAAACCAACTTCTGCGGATGCTCAAAAACGAGTACGTCACTAAGATTGTCACCTGTTCTCAATCCTTCTTCTTTATCTAATACTGCTTTGATAAGAGTTGCTGTTGCACATTTGCCTTTTAGTAAAATATCTGCTTTTCCTTCTTTGATAGCTTTCACTGATTCAGAAGCAGCTAATTCCAGGTCATCACCTGTATCTATAAAAGAAAACTCGTTAATAAATTCAAATGCATTTTCTTGTAAATACTTATATATAAACTGTTTATCGCCCACAAGTAAGCTATCGGCAATGTTCTCCTTTTTTGCTAAAACAGCAGCATCTAATGCCGATGGAGTATGTGCGGCTGCAATAACAACGGTTTTGTTTTTCATTTCTTTAACTTTAGTCATCAATTGTTCAAAATTCTTGATCATATCATCTCCTGACTATTATTTATTTTGAGGAATTGATAGAGAATGCTACTAAATTAGGTCAAGGATTTTATTATGAAAAACTTTGATAATGTATTACTTAAAAGTAGCAATGAAGCTGAATTAACTTGACATTTTATCCGCATTTTTTTGTTGTGAAAAAAAATATGAGGAAATATGGCAGTATCGAAAAGATGGCATATAGCATTATCGACAACAGAGTCTTCCAGACCTATTAATATAAGTCTGCCCAAAAAGGTTGGGCTTCTCTTATGTGTATTGTCGGTTGTTTTTTTGCTCTTTTTTGCCGGATCGATATTCTTCATAATCCATAATCAATCCCAAATTGCTCAAGCAAATGAAGTATTTAAGGAAAATGTAGTTCTTAAAGATAAGCTTGTAATTCTATCCTCAGAAATTGATTCCATTATGACCAAGTTAAAGCTGATGGAAAACTGGGAAGATAAAGTTCGCTCCGATAAGAATTTTAAGGCAATTAATAAAGAGATCAGGGAAATGGGTATTGGTGGATCACCAATAATAGATACGACCTTTATCTCCTCAAATAATGATTTGAGTATTGATTATTCTCTTACATTAAATAAAATTATTCAACTTAAAGGTAAAATAGAATTTGATTACGATACACACGAAGAATTAAAAGATCTAGTTCAATTAAAAGACGAGTTATATTTAAATACCCCTTCTATATATCCTGCTTATGGAAGAATATCCGATCCTTATGGGTGGAGAACTCATCCCATTACGGGTAAAAGAAGTTTTCATAATGGATTGGATATTGGAAATATTAAGGGAACTCCAATCTATGCTGCAGCCGATGGCAAAATATCTTCCACAGGACGTCAGAAATATTTTGGAAAATTCATCGGTATCTCCCATAAATTTGGATACCAGACAAACTATGCTCATCTTAATAAAATTTTTGTTAAGAAAGGCGAGGAAGTCAAAAGAGGGCAGATCATTGCTGAGATGGGAGATTCGGGGCGTTCAACTGGAAGTCATTTACACTTTGAAGTCTTGAGATATAACAAATACAGAAATCCATATGAGTATTTAAATAAACTTGAAGATGATATTATTATCACAAAAAAATAAAACGGAATTGAACACAACTATTGCATATGAAAGGTAAAATAAAATTCGAATCAGCTTTAATAAGATTGGAAGAGATCGTTCACAAATTGGAAGAAGGTGTTAACGAGCTGGATAAGATAGTTGACCTTTTTGAAGAGGGTTCGGAGTTAGCTGATTTTTGCAATAAAAAACTTGAGAAAATAGAGAATAAAATTGAAGTTATAACAAATAAAATACATAATACAGAAAACATCACTGAGGAAATATGAGCACAAAAAACATGGTCTTAAAAAAAGACCTTAAAGAAAAACGTGAACTTGTTAACATTGCAATAGATCGCTTCCTGCCAAGAAAAGATGAGTATCCAAAACAAATACATAA
Source organism: uncultured Candidatus Cloacimonadota bacterium (assembly GCA_964578365.1). Taxonomy (GTDB): domain Bacteria; phylum Cloacimonadota; class Cloacimonadia; order Cloacimonadales; family TCS61; genus Tenebribacter. The sequence continues at coordinate 4,498 of CAZOCS010000118.1, read as the reverse complement.
AGCGATCCGCCATACTTTATTCGCAGGTGGAAAACGGTTACGACCATATTTATTGATAAATACATACAAGCTTTTTAGAGATGATATTGATAAGACACTTCTTGTGGCAGGTGCCATTGAAATGTTGCATACATACACATTGATCCATGATGATCTGCCTGAAATAGATAATGACGAATACAGACGTGGTAAAAAAGCTTGTCATGTTCTTTTCGGTTCTGACATTGCACTGCTGGCTGGAGATGCGCTTCTCATTTATGCTTTTCAGGCAATTGCTAATGCAGATGTTGTTGATAGCAAACTTAGATTAGATTTTATAAAAGAACTATCTACTGAAGCCGGACATGCAGGCCTTATTGCCGGGCAGATGATTGATATACAAAGTGAAGGAAAAAAAATATCAAAAGAGACGCTTGAGTTTATACATAACAATAAAACAGGCAAATTAATAAGCTTACCAATCCGCTTTGGTTGCATGCTTGCAGAAGTTCCTTATGAAGATCAAAAGCGTATGGAGAGTTTCGGCCAAAAGATCGGTCTGGCTTTTCAGATAGTAGATGATATCTTAGATATTGAAGGATCTATTGAAGACCTTGGAAAAACCGTTGGTAAAGATTCAAAAGCAAAAAAAGCAACTTTCCCTGCTGTCTATGGTTTAGAGAAATCCAAGCAAATGGCAGAAAAACTAATATCTGAAGCCAAAACTCTTCTAGAACCATACGGTGAAAAAGCTGAATTACTCTTGATGCTCTGTGATTTTATTCATACAAGAAAATTTTAATTTTAATAATAAAATGAAATTAGCAGGGCTTCGACGAAGCCCTGTTTCGTTATTAAGGTGGAATAAATGTTAAAAGTAAAGATCCAAAAGATAAATGAAATTGCAAAATTTCCCAAACGCATGACCAAGCACGCTGCCGGTTATGATCTTTATTCGTGTAATGAAGAAAACATATTGATTAGATCCGGAGAAGTTGTTCTAGTTCCAACCGGTATTGCAATATCTTTACCTGTAGGTTATGAAGCTCAGATACGTCCTCGAAGCGGACTTGCCATCAAACATCAAATTGGAGTTCTCAATTCACCAGGAACAGTTGATGCAGATTACCGTGGTGAGATCAAGGTCATTTTATTTAATTTTGGAAAAACCGATTTTATTGCTACTACCCATACACGAATTGCACAAATGGTAGTTTCACATCACGAATCTGTTGATTTTGTTATTACCGATAAACTTGATGCAACAGATCGCGGGAGTGGTGGATTTGGGCATACAGAACACTAAATCATAGACATTATGCTTACTCCTGTACAACTTCCATTTGGTAAGACTATTTTCCAAACTAAAAATGGACATTCAATAACGTCTGATACTGCTTTCCTCGTAAAAACAATTTCAGATCAAATCTCACAACACGAGATCCATTTGCTTGAGTTGGGTAGTGGAAACGGTATTATTTCTATTATGTTATCTCATTATAATCCAGAATGGAAAATCTTAGGAATTGAAATCCAGAAACATCTGGTTGAACTTAGCCAGTATAATGCCAAATTATCCGAAACACATTCAACCTTTGTGGAAGCTGATCTTCGAGATTTTACTTCATCACAAAAGTATGATCTGATAATTTCTAATCCACCATATTTTCCAAAAGATAAGGGCAGAATAAGCCCAATTCAAGAAAGGGCAATTTCCAGACATGAAATAGCTTGTAATATGCTGGATATTATGGAATGTATAAAAAGAAATTTAAAGAAAGATGGCAGTGCTTTTATTCTTTACCCTCAGGACAGGGTGCGGGATCTTGATAATTTTGCAAAAAAGGTTGACCTGAAAGCAATGAAAAAATTTGTTCTAGATTCAGAAGAGAATAAAAAGAAGATCACTGTGGAGCTTATTCATGCTTAGAATAGAAGGATTCTCCTTATCCAGAGAAAACGAAAAATTTATGCTGATAAATGAAATGCTTATCGGAAGCGGCATGAGAGTGAATATCTTTGGAAATAATGATACTGGAAGATCACTTCTACTGAGATCAATACATGGAGATTATTACAATTTTGGCGGACAGATATTGATTAAAGATAAGCCAGCATTATTTTATAAAAAGAAGAAGAAAACAATTTTTATAGATAACACTTCACACCTTCTTATAAATGAATCTGTTTGGAAGAATATTATTATTCCACTGCCAAAAGTAACTACCAGGCAAAAGCAGAAGATCTTGGAATTGTGTATGATCTCACAACTGGGTGATAAGATCGGAAATAAAGTTAAAACACTTTCATCCTCATCAAAAAAATTCATTGAATTGATTCGAGCTGTCGTTCAACTTCCTCAGATCATTCTCATCGATGATCTTGAAAACTACTTTGATGATAAGAACATGATCACTGCTTTAGAGATTTGCAACTTTGCCCTAAATAGTGGTGCATCACTAATTGCAACATCCAAAAGAAAACTCGATAATTTTGACATTCATTACAGAATTCAAGATACAAAAGTGGTGAAATTGTGAAAAAAGGAATCTTTTTTCAAATCATTGTTGTTTTTATAGTTCTTCTTGGATGGAATCTACTTCATCTGGGATATGAGTATCAGAAAGATATTTTTGAAGATAACATTTCTGCATCTCCAATGATGCTTCTCTCTATGCAGGGAAATACTCTTGAGCAACTGAAGTTAAAGATCGAGAATAAAGATTATATACGTGATATCACAATAATTCAAGATTCAATTGTTGCCGAGATTTTAATAGATAATTACGATCTGAGAGACAGTAATGAAATACTAAGATCTTATTTGTTGCCAACGGCAATGCAGATATACTTTGTGGGTGGAGAGTTCCAAATTGAACACAAATTAGAGTTAGATAGAATGCTCTTAGAATATTCTCCGGCAGTTATCCACTATTTTGATAATACCCGATGGCAAGAGAACCAAGACAAGATATCACTTCTTACAAATAGTTATTATGTAGGATTTGGTTTATTTATATTTTTCATGTTATTTATTTCAATTTTCCTTCGAATTCATTTTGAAATAAAGAGTAATGTCTTTTGGAAAATTTATAAATCTTCCGGTGGTCATTTTGGAAGAAGAAGAAAACAGTTTTTTATTAATTCTTTATATCTCTGCTTTATTCCACTCCTACTGAATGTAGCTATCTATTATTCTTTGATCTATTTTCAATTACTTCACTTTGAAATTGATTATCGTTACTTTGGCATAGAATTATTAGCATTAGTTTTTAGCTCATTATTTGCAGGAATTGCTTTAGGGGAAAACCTAAAATGAAAAGATATATACCTAATTCATTAACACTTTTCCGGGTTGTTCTGGTTCCTGTTTTCTTCTGGCTTATATATTATTCTCAATTCAAATATAATTATCAGTGGGCTACATTTGTTTTTATCGTTGCCAGTATCACAGATATTTTTGATGGACTGCTTGCACGCAGGTTTGGTGTCGTTACAAATTTTGGGAAGATCATGGACCCGCTTGCAGATAAATTGCTAACCTTATTAGCACTGATCGCTTTGGTTTCCGAACCTATGAAAATGATGAATATTTATGTATTCTATATTATTTTATTTAGAGAAGTAATGATAACATTATTAAGACATTATTATACAATGAAGAAAATCTATATCCCTGCAAATGTGTGGGGAAAAGTAAAGACAACTTTTCAGCTAACAGGGATCATTTCAGCTTTAGTTTATTATTCTCTACTATACCCATTCATACCATCATATCACTCAAAATTCCAATTTGGATTCAACATTTTCTTCTGGATCACAGCAGCTATTACAATCCTTTCTGGAATAACTTACCTCTCTCCAAAAGAGCGTAGGGGTAAATAATGAGAACAATGAACATAAAAATTGTGCTCTTGGGACTCATTCTGTTTCTAATTTTTGGATGTTCCACAAAGGATGATATCCACAAAACAAAAAGCAAAGGCTTAGATCCTCATAAACCGATGTCATGGGGTCATAAGCAGACTGTATATGTTTTTGCTGATGATAATGTTTGGAAGTATGCTAAAAGTCATTTGATAAAAACATTAGAAAGAGTTCGCTTTACAACCGAAAATGAGAAAGTATTCGTTGTTAAAAGAGCTCCTATAGATAATTTAGATAATTTCTATAAATTTAATAATCTGATCTTTTTTTGCGACATGGAATCGGATGACAAAGTCTCAACATATATAAAGGAGATCATGGGATCCAGGGTAGGATCTGAAGTTAATGAGAATTTGATAGGAATGTACACGAAAGATAATGTGTGGGCAAATGATCAGTTCGTACTTTTTATTCTGGGAAGTAATGAACTAAACCTGTTGAAATTTAATATTCTGCAATCACATAATATTTTCGAATTATTTAAAGAAAAACTATTTGACCGGATAGGGAGACAGTTGTACAAAACACCTGTATATCCTGATGATAGATTCGCTGCTTTTCCCTGGTCACTAAAACTTCCAAAAAAATATAT
>CAZOCS010000117.1:0-7282 GCA_964578365.1 uncultured Candidatus Cloacimonadota bacterium | reverse complement strand
TGGGAAGACCTAAAGGATGACAAAAATAAGTATCTACAGTATCTCTTTGCAATAGCAGATAAGATCCTATTCTTTGCAGAGCTGGAAAAGGAAATCAATGATGAATATTATATACAAAACAGCTTGGATGCTTTGAAACATATAAATAAGGAATTTTATAGTGAAGTAAAGCCGGATAATTACAGCATAAGTTATGCAAATCCAGACTATTGTGTTGAATTATTTGGAGAAGAATTCGGACCGCTCTTTTCTGCTTATTACATAAATTATCGAAATTATGTTACGTTCTCATTCCAACACATGCAATATTTTATGAATCGATGGAATAAGGTTTTTATTGAAGTCTATGAGTTATTCAAGAAAGGTCTTCCCGTTTTTGATGAATGCAAAGAATTAATGATGAAAGAATTTAAGAATGTCTCTAAAGAAGATACTATTTTGAATTTCTCAAAAAGTTATGGACCCAAAACCAAAATGTATCGTGATATAGTAATGGAAGCAGATCTATCTGATCCGAGATATCTTTATCAATATGGAAAACATATTGGAGATAATGAATTAAAAAGTGCAGAATTTCTTAGTAACTATCCCAATGAGAAGATAAATATACTTTCCAAAGCTATCGCAAAGGCTTTTATTCGTGGCTATGAGCTGGCAAAGAAAGATCTATCAATAAAGCAAACTCTGAATATTTATTATCACCTCGGGCAGGAAAAAATAGCTCGTGCAATTGTAAAAGAGTTGGAAAATAATGATCTGAAAGTGTTATTGAATATGGTATTTACAACCTCACCAAATAGACAGTATCATTACGATCATCGCTTTGATAGTGCTCTATATCTGGATGAGGTAATGGTGGAAAATGTTGCTGATGTTCTAAAGGGTGCCACAAAAGAATGCGGTGACATATTAAAAGAGTTTGCTGGTCCTGTTTACTTTGACACTTTTGGTGAAAAACCTTTTGCTCCGGTAAATAAAACAGCATGCCTCAAGCTTTCTACCGAGCAGCAACAGTTATCACAGAAAATGAATATTCAACGTAGTCAGATTATGGATAATTACATCTCACGTTCTACGACCAGTTTTTGTATAGTTGGTTTTCCATTACCAGAAATCGGTGAAAAATTTGCAGAGATATTCGAAGAGACAAGCACTATTAACATGATAGATACGATCCATCATGAAGATATCCAACAACACATTGTTGATGCATTAGATAAAGCAGATTATGTTCATGTAAAAGGAAAGAATGGTAATCTTACCGATATCAAAGTTAAAATGCAGCTATTGGAAGATCCTTTTAAACAAACAAATTTTGTAAATTGTGGAGCAGATGTAAACATTCCTGTTGGTGAAGTATTTACTTCTCCAACTCTTGCAGGAACAGATGGTGTTCTGCACTTGAAAGAAACTTTTCTTAAACAGCTCAAATTTATTGATCTGAATCTGAAATTTAAAGATGGTTATGTGGAAGATTATTCTTGTGGAAACTTTGAAAAGGAAGAAGACAATAGAAAGTACATCGAAGAAAATCTGCTTTTTCCACACAAGACACTTCCTATTGGTGAATTTGCAATCGGAACGAATACATTAGCTTATGTGATGGCAAAGAAATTTGATATTCTCCCGATCATGCCAGTACTAATAGTAGAAAAAATGGGACCTCATTTTGCAATTGGCGACACCTGCTTCAGTTGGGAAGAGGATTCTGCTGTATATAACCCGATAGATAACAAAGAGATCACTGCACGTGATAATGAAAAGAGTATCCTACGAAAGGAAGATGTTTCTAAGGCGTATACAAATTGCCATACAGATATTACTCTTCCTTATGAAGATCTGGATTTCATTAAGGCAGTTACAGCAGAAGGGGAGAAGATCGATATTATTCGTGACGGCAGATTTGTGGTTCCAGGAACAGAAGAATTGAATGTTCCACTAGATGAATGGGAAAGGAATGAATAAATATAAAATTATTGTAAGTTCTGAATTCGGAAAGAACAAAGTCAAAATTCAAGAAACAACTGAAATGACTGTGGAAAAATTAGTAAATGTTATCGAAGTTATAGATTTTCAAATTACAATAGATCCGTTTTCTTCTGAAAATCAATATTGGAAAATCAGCGGAGCTGCAGATGATCCTCAAAAAATTTGGTTGGAGTTGAATATTGCATATTCAAACTTTGATGAGCTGATAAACACTCATTTGCCTAATGCAATTGTTCATGAGTTTCATCATATGGCACGAAAAGAATTTATTAATGAATGGAATTTATTAGAGCTTTTAGTAATGGAGGGATTGGCTCTTCATTTTGAGATGGAGATGTTTAATAACGATAAGTCACCTTTAATGAGAGATATTACAGATGAAGAAATCCAAAGCTTTAAAAACGAGATTATAAACGATCTTAACAATGAAGATTTTGATCATAAATTTTGGCAAAATAAAACTGAAAGAGAAGTTCCGCAGGCATTTGTTTACAGATTCGGTTATCGAATTACTAATGAATATTTAATGAAACATCCCGATAAAAATTCAGTCATACTCTGTAAAGAACCTGCGAAGATTTTTTTGCCTGAATATCTAATTCAGAAATGATAACAAGATGAATGTAACACTAAGTTTCTGCTTTGAAAGAGTGAGTAATAAAAGTTAGTGTAAAATATTAGTAAGGGAGATAAAATAATGATTATGAAAGATTTAAAGAAGTTCGAAAAGTATTTCACTGAATACACTGAGCTTCGGATCCAAGAGAACAGAAACATTCGTTTAACTATGGTGAACGGTGATATGATGGGAAATAATCGTTCTTCGAATAGCGGTATTTCTGCCAGAGTTTATAAAGATGGATTCTGGGGATTTGCTTCAAATGCTGATATTTCAGATGAAGCCATCATCAAGGTAATTAGTTCGGCAACTGAAAATGCAAAATTCTTAAGCTCTAGAGAGAATTTACATAAGGGTGAACTTCCAAAAACAAATGCATTTGATAATAAAGATTTCTCAACCAAGAAACCAAAAAAATCACAGAAAGAAATGATAGATTTCTTAAATGTAATTGATGCTCATATTGTAGAAGAATTTCCAAAACTATCTTCCAGAACTATTGTTATTAGTAGTTTAGATATGGAAAAGAAATTGTTTGCTTCTGATGGTGCAGAAAGCTATTCGATGACGCCAAGAACGATTCTATATATTGTAATGACGGTTATTAAAGATGATCAACCATTTGAACTCTATGAAGTTTATGGTGGGCTTGGTCAGTTCGAAGATACGTTTGATAAACCGGAAATTCTGTACCCTAAATTAAAGGAACAGTATAACCACCTTATTAATAAATCGGAAGGTATTTATGCCGAAGCAGGTTTGCATGATTGTATTATGGATGCAGATTTAGCTGGAATATTAGCACATGAAGCCATTGGGCATACAACAGAAGGTGACATTGTGAAAGGTGGTTCTGTTGCCGGTGATTATCTGGGAGAAAAAGTAGCCAGCTCTATGGTAACACTGGTTGATTTTGCTCATACGGCTTTCGGCAAGCAATGTCCGGTTCCTGTTTATGTAGATGATGAAGGAACATTAGCAGAAGATACAGTTATTATTGAAAACGGAATTCTTAAGAAATTTATGCATACTAAAGAAACTGCTCTGCATTTTGGACATGAAGTAACTGGAAACGCACGTGCTTATGGATTTGATGATGAACCACTAGTGCGAATGAGAAATACTGCAATCCTACCAGGTAAAAACAAACTGGAAGAGATGATCGCCTCTATTGATAATGGCTATTACCTGATGAAGTCATCAAATGGACAGGCAGATTCCACAAGTGAATTCATGTTTGGAGTTGTTATGGGATATGAGATCAAAAATGGAAAACTGGGAAGAGCTATTAAGGATACAACAATAAGTGGAGTTGCCTTTGATATGTTGAAAACCATCACTATGATCTCCGATGATATGGTTTGGAGTTGTGGAGGTATGTGTGGTAAAAAACAGTGGATCCCTGTTGGAATGGGCGGTCCTGCCATCAAATGCAAAGTGAATATTGGGGGAAAATAGTATGAATAATAAAGAAATGCTAATTTATGCGCAGGAATCGCTTCTAAGTACCGGAGCACAAAAAACTAAGTGTATACTTACAAAGACAGAGAAGAATGAACTAAATGTTGCCGCTGGTGAGATCAGTTTGTTTAGAACAACATTTGATACTAATTTGAACCTTACTGCTATTATTGATGATAAACAAGGTACTATTTCATTAAATAAATTAGATAAAGAAAACATCAAAGCTACTGCCAGGCAAACAGTGGAATTGGCTAGTTCATCCAAACCTGATAAAGCAAATGATATTGCAAAAAAACAACCGGTAAAGAAATTCTATAATGAACCGGTTAAACCGGATCTTAATAAGATGTACGACCGGCTAGTAGAATTTATGGATTTTGCAAGTCAGAATCATCCAAAAACAATTATTGAAGAAATAAATTTTGATTTTACTTCAACACACAGTAATTTTATAAATTCCAATGGTGTAGATTTTACAACAATCAAAGGAATTTATAGCTTTGTGGTAATGTTCACTTCCAAAGATGGAAAGAAAACTTCGTCCTTCAATTACGATGCTCATATCGCAAAAAATTTGGATACACCTTTTAGTGAATGTGGAAATATAGATAAATTATTGAGTGAATCATCTGAACAACTTAATACTCAGCAGGTTTCCGGTAAATTTGTAGGTGATGTGATCGTTACACCTGAATGTATGGATGATTTTGTGGGTTTCATAACGAATTATCTCTATGATTATCCACTTATTACCAATACATCTGTTTATAAAGATAAGCTTGGAAAGAAGATAGCAAGCAAATCTTTTAATTTGCATTCAAAACCGGTCTCCGATGACATTGCGGTGAGTTATTATGTAACTAATGATGGATATGAAGTACAAGACAGCACCGTAATAGAGAATGGAGTTTTGAAGACTTTCTTACTTGGACTTTATGGTTCGAAGAAAACTGGAAAAGAAAGAGCAGTAAATCAAGGTGGATGTTGGGAGATAGATAGTGGAGATAAAACATTGGATGAGATCATTAGATCTACTAAGAAAGGAATAATCCTGAAACGCTTTAGTGGTGGTAATCCAAGTGATAATGGTGATTTTAGTGGAGTTGCAAAAAACAGTTATTATGTGGAAGATGGTGAAATAAAATTCCCGATTTCTGAAACAATGGTAAGTGGAAACCTGGTTGAAATAATGATGAATATCAAGCAGATCTCTAAAGAAAGAATTAATTCAGGTTATAACAATTATCCGTGGATAAAGTTTGAAGGACTAACCGTTACCGGTAAGAATTAGGTGAATATATGACAGATTTCTACAAAAAAATTGTTAATGAACTCAAAGAGCTTTATAAAGAAAATGAAAACATTTTAGCAGTATGGGAAGGCGGCTCTGCTGCAACCGGTTATCTTGATGAATACTCTGATCTGGATCTTGCACTTATTACATCTGATGATACAATCGAAGATACGTTTGAACTTACAGAGCAGTTTCTGGAAAAGAATTATGGGATCTCCAATAAATTCAGGATGCCCGAACCTAGCTGGCATGGTCATTCACAATGTTTTTATAAACTAACAGAGTCACCGAAATTTTTCTATGTAGATATGTTAATCGAGAAAGAATCTGCCAAAAACAGGTTTACCGAATCGGATAGACATGGAAAATCTGTAATTTGGTTCGATAAAAAGAACTTGATAGATCCAACACCAACACCACAAGAGGAAATTGAAAACAAATGTAAAAAACATTACAATCTAATGAGTACACTATTACCATTTATGGAAATGGATATTGCAAAGCAGATCAAAAGAGGGAATGCAATTGTTGCGATCAGCATTTACGGTGGATTACTTAATAGAATGGCAGCACTTCTTAATATAAAATACAGACCGCACAAGTTTGATTTTGGATTGCGCTATTATTACCGTGATCTTCCAAAGGAAGATGTTGCATTTGTTGAAGGAATTGCTTTTGTTAGAGATATTGATGATCTTAAAGAGAAATTTCCTAAAGCAATAAAGAGATATAAAGAATTGATAGTAGAGCTAGGGGAGAAGTATAAGTAAGACATTGATTTCCTTGACACTAAGATTTTAAAATAATTCCTGCTTCTAGAATAAAAAAATAGAAACAGGGAATATGATGATAAAAAAAACGAATACAGCACAAACAGATTTTGTGAAAAAAGTTTTCTCAGAAGTACCAACTACATATGAACGAATAAATCACATTCTCACATTCGGGTATGATACAATATGGCGAAAAAAAGCAGCTAGAATTGCGGCAAAATCTGTGGCAAGTACTGTTGCAAATACGGGCAGTAATCATTGGGTAGATATGTGCACCGGTACAGGTGAGACAGCTGTATATCTCAGTCGTCTTGCGCCTGTAGGAACAACCGTAACTGCTGTAGATCTGTCTCCCGAGATGATGGCTGAAGCACGCAAAAAGCCCGAAGCAAAAAATATCAATTTTGTCCTAGCGGATGTGAAAGAACTGCCGTTTCCAAATGAGAGTATAGATCTTATCACAATTTCTTTTGCAACACGTAATATTAATTTAAATAAAGAAGCACTAATACAAAGTTTTTCAGAATTCCATCGAGTTCTGAAGCCGGGTGGGCTTTTTGTTAATCTGGAAACAAGTCAGCCTCCTATAGGTTTTATAAGAATGCTATTTTATTTGTTCATTAAATTATTTGTGAAGCAAGTTGGAAGTAGATTGTCAGGATCGATGAGTGGATATATATATTTATCAAAGACAATTCCGAAGTTTTATACAGCCTACGAACTAGCTGACATTATGCATCAGGCTGGTTTTCAAAATATTACTTTTAAGCGTTTGTTGTGTGGGGTCGCTGCAATTCATCAAGGTACAAAACTATGAGATTGGATAATATCTTAATCCTTTTGATTGGAGAATAACATGTTAAATATTAAAATACGTAAAGCAACTATAGAAGATTCTTCTATTATTCTCAAGTTTGTAAAAGAATTAGCCAAATTTGAGAGAGCTGCATCAGAAGTATCGGCATCAATTGAAGACATTCAAAGTTCTATTTTTGGAGCTGAATCATCTGTACATGCCCTCATTTGCACTGTTAATAATGAACCAATTGGATTCGCTGTCTATTTTTATAATTACTCTACTTGGCATGGTAAAAATGGCTTGTATCTTGAGGATATTTTTATCACTCCAGAATATAGAAATAA
>CAZOCS010000116.1:0-7328 GCA_964578365.1 uncultured Candidatus Cloacimonadota bacterium | reverse complement strand
ATATGCAGGAGTAAAAGGTAAAGATCTAAAAAAATATTTATAAACAGGAGAAAAAATGAAGATTATTAAATACGTTATTGTTTTTGCTTTATTGTTTAGCACACAATTATTTGCAAATGAGAAAATTGAGATCGAAGACGGACATTATGGAGAAGCATTTTGGGATGGAGATACTTTTGTTCAAAAGTGTGTAGATGCTTCCAAACTGGAGGAAAACAAGATCACAGCTTTTGTAGATGGAGAGTGGCAGGAATTTGAACTTACCAATTTTCCGGATATGTTCATGAGCTGGAATATTAAAGAAAGAATCGGTACTTTGGATGGAATTATAAAAGGTGAGATGCCAAATTTGGAGGGTCCGCATAATGCCATTGTAGCAACTTATGGATACCGCAGAGAAGATAGCAGATTCAGGGTTAATAATGCAATTAAGGGCTGCGGTTTCCTTCCTAAAAGAGAGAAAATAAAAGAGATTAACCAGATGTTAGCAGAAACCGATACATTGCACTTTATGAAGAAACTGGAAATTTTGACCGGAATGTATGAAAATGCTGATTCGTTGTTTGATTTAAATAAGCAGGTTTCATTGGAACTTTATGCAAATCCCGAGCGTGGAACACAGACATTTCTAAACCAGATGACAGACCCAACTTCGGTGATGGTTTTTATGGCGATTCCTACCTTTAAACTTAAAACTATAGCTTATTTATTGCATCCGGAAAATCCTGATCTCACAGATTATGAAAAAGATGTGATTGAATATATCAATAGTATTCACAGCTATTTTCATGGTGAGTTTTCACAGGAATTTATTGCTGTAATTTATAACGTGATAGAGGTTTATAATAGCTCACCCGGTAATGATAACGGTAGAGGTACTCTTCTTGTACCATAATTATTTTTTTGTAAAAATTGGAGGGAAAAATGAGTCTATCTTTTTCACAGGAACTTAAAGCAGCTATCCCTGAATATGTTTTTGGGGTTAACAGAATAAAGCATATAAATAAAGCACTATCAGATAATCCTGCATGGAGAAATGAATCCTTTACGTTATTAAAAAATCTTTTAGCAAAGATGATATCTATTGATGCCTCCGACTTAGATTTTGGAGGTCCTCGTTCTAAAGGTAAGATTTGGTATCGGGTCTATGGTGATAAAAAGCCAGATCTTGAAGCTGGAGATATTTTTGAAGACGAAGCAATTGCTATTGCGCTAAGTATTCTTTCAGCAGATCAAAAGAAACTCTTGATAACTAATAAAAATCTTGATTTTGCTTTATCTGTTGAATTGGATGGAAAAGATTTACAATACCGTTTTCGTGGAAATGTCTTCTTCGAGAGAAATTACTTGGCTGTAAACTTGCGTGTAATCAAACAAAAATTATTCAGTATGAATGATCTGGGAATTCCTGCTCCAATTATAAATAGATTGGATCTACAACATGAAAAATCGGGATTGTTCCTGATAACCGGAATAACCGGTTCCGGTAAAAGTTCCACATTAGATGCTATTATCGACATGAATAATCACAATAATAATTCTCACATAATTATTGTTGGCAACCCTATCGAATTTATTCATGAATCCCAACAAAGCATTGTATCTCACCGTGAAGTTGGAAGTGATGTACTTAGTTTCCAAAGTGGCGCAATTGAAGCTTTGCGTCAGGACCCCGATATCATTGTTGTTGGTGAGATGCGTGATTCAAAAACGATATCTACAGTTCTGGAAGTTACCGATAGTGGGCATAAAGTGTTTACAACCCTTCATACAAGTTCCACCATCGATAGCATTCACAGGATTATTGCTGAATTTCCACCGGATGAGCAGGAGCGTATCCGATATAGATTGGCAGATGTTCTCAAAGTAGTTATCTCACAGAAATTAGTTCCGAATAAAAAGAATACACTAACACTTGCAAAAGAGATATTGTCTGTAGATTATTCGATCCAAGCTGCTATAAGGAACGGTAATATTACTGAGTTATACCAGATGCTTACTGAAGGGAAATCAAGTGGAATGTTCACAATGCAGCAGGACCTTTACAGACTTTGTAAAGCCGGGACCATCACAATGGAAACTGCAATGAATTACTGTAATAATAAAAAGGTTATGACCAATCTTTTGAAATATTCTACATAATTTAGAGGAGTTTTAATTATGGGTTATCAACAAATATTAATGTTAGTTTTGGGTGTTATTATTATTGGCCTATCCGTTGCAGTTGGGCTTACAATGTTTACACAGCAGATGGTGAGTATCAATCGCAGTTCAATTATTTCTGATATGAATATTTTTGCCGGGGTTGCTAGCGCATATTACAAAACTTCGGCTAATTATGGTGGTGGGAATAGAATCTGGGATGTGGATAATATGGGTTTTTGGTTCGGACATAATTATGATGCTGCTAATAACTCGATCTCAAATAATAATGGAACCTATATATTCTCAGCAGAAGGTGATGTATTAACAATTTTGGGAACTGGAACTCAGGTTGGTAATGACGGCAGTGAGAATGTTCAGGCTACATTACAGCTTACAGGGCAAGATGGTGAGATCGTAACTACTATTAATAATTAAGATATTAACTTAATTATAGGAGGTAAAATGGATACTCAGTATTTTGTTCTATTTATGTTAATATTAGGTTTGTCTTTGCTATATATTGGATTGAAGATTATTATAGGTAAAAAACCGATTTTGATAAGTTCAAAATGGTTGTTAATTCTGTTGATAATAATGTATATACCGCTATTGATCAAACCAATTGTTGTTGATCTTATTAGTAATAATATTGATTATTTTGAGACAAGTTTAGCTATTATTCTTTCTGTCGTATTAGTAGTTTTTTTAAGACGTGCCTTAAATGGCTATCAATTAATTGGAATTAATGGAGATACTTTTCAGGAATGCTTATCGAATAGTCTTAATAACTTAAATGTTGAATACGAAGAAAAACTTAACAAAATAATTATTCCCAGCACAGACCTAACAATTTTATGTTCAATGCAATCTTGGGTTGGTCAGGCACAAATTCAGTTTAAAGGGGAAATAGATAAGCAGTTTACTAAATCTCTAATTAAAGAGATAAAAAAATATATAAGATCTAACAAGACAATAATTATGAAAATGCCTGCCTTATTTTATACGATCATGGGAGTTATTTCCACTGCAATGTCGGTATATTATGTATTGAAGATCTAGGGGAAGAACGGGAATTATTTCAAAACTACTGTAACTTATACACCTGCTAAAAGTTGCTGATAACCTGAAGATACAATCGCATCTGGTCTTTTGTATTCCAGTGGTCAGAAACTTTAAATTGCAATTCAAAATCTTTTATTACATTATATTTCAAAACAAAATAAGAATAAACACCATCTCCCTTCAAAATAGAATTCTGCATAATTCCATCTATGTTGTGTTCATACATGTAATGCAGAACGTTTGAATGATAAACAGAGATCTGGCCAATAAGTGTAAGTTTATCGATCTTCCATTTTATCTCTTCATAAGCTAAAACTCCACTTTTGTGGATATTGTCATTTGGTAGATATTCTGATACAAATTCGCAGCGGGTTTTGAACCTGAAATTATTTATATTTTGCCACCAGTCAATCCGGATTGTAGTTCGCTCAAAATCACGAATCTTAGCTTCATCCAATGAAATATATTTTTCTTTATCTTTATGTTGAATTGTGAAGCGTATACTATTAATTTTAAAATTTCTTTCGAGTTGAATAAATTGTTCGCTGCCAACGGTCGACATTTTTTCAAAATAACGAGTTTCCGGGAAGCTCCACAGATCGAAATAACAATTGATCTTAGTCCGTTCAAAAGGGATGATCGTCATACCGTAATATAATCCTGCTTCATTATCGAAGCGGCTTTGTGAGGAAAAGGGATTGCCGTGCCAGGTTGGAAAATCCTTCTCATAATAACGAATTAAAAGTAATTGGCGCAGCTTATCTTCTCCGAATTTACAGCCCATAACCCCCGCAATTTTCTCTTGAGTGTAACCGATTTCTCCAAAGGTGGGGAAACCGTTCCTATTAATAATGAAGTCAGCAGAAATGGCTGAATATTCACTTTTATGAGCTGGATTACTAAAGAGATGATCAAAATTAATTTTGGCAAAATTTAATCCTAATGAATGATCTGTAAGAGAATAATTTACAGCCAAACCATAGATCAGTTCCTGAACATTATCTTTTCTCTCTGCATCAAAATGTAATCCGCTTTCATTAAAAGATGTAATGCATTCCAGTGTGTCTAAATTGGCACTGAGTGCAGTTCTAGAAAAGAATGGAATAAAGTTGAAAAATGATAATTCAATATTCGCTACTGCGCCTTCAAGTTCCCAGATCTCATAAGAGCTTGTATAGGATTTTATTGGATTAAATTTCTTAACTGGAACAGAAGTAGCAGCCCCACTTTTAGACATCCCCAATTTTGGCGCAAACAAAATACCCTGCCCCAAGGCGAGTCTATATTTGCCTATTAGCAATTTCTTCAGATTGTTAATGGTAGTATATTCCACGAAATAGGAATAGAAATCTAGTGGATCTCTCTCGCCTTCATCTTTCTGGCTGATAAATCCAAACTTGAAATTATTATAGGTTAAAATTGTTTTCTGAAAATATCTCAAGGTCGATGGAGTATATTGTTTTGGTTGATGGAATTCGACCCGGGCTGTTTGTTTAAGTTTAAGATCAATTGAAGACTCAAATGTGATGTAATACTCCAATTCACTTATTTTAACTGCGTCGATACCAATTCCAGAAAGATCTTCCAATTTTGCTATTTTTTGTGAATTACGAGTATGAATAATTTTTTGAATATCTTTTTCAGAAAGCCAGGGCAATAGGTAAAGTTTATCCTCGGCTATTGTGTTAATATTTACAGGATTTCTTTTAATATTCTGCAAAAACTCCATAAGTTCTGTAGGATGGTAGGTTTCATCTTCTTGTGATAAGATCATTTCCAAAGCATCTTGTGCTGACAGTTTAAAAATGATAAACATGAAAATAAATATTAATCTAGAATGCATAATTTATTGAAATATAATGGTTGAATGGAAGGTATTGATGCGTACGAGTGCTGAAGCAAATATTAAAATCTCTAAGATTGAATATTGCACCAACTCCCATTCTATCTGGTTCATATTGATAACTAGATAGAATAGTGAATATTTTATGAATATCATATCTGCCTGCGATTTTAAAGGTAAAATCGAAATCTGTCTCTTTTTCTAATCCAATAGATAATCTGCTCTTTTGCGTAATAGAAAAACAAGATTCCCATAAATATATAATTGGTAGTTGCTCTTCCAAGAACTTTGAGTGAGTTAAGTTGTGTACACTTATTCCTGTTGAGATATTTCCATTTTCCCACAACAATCCCATATCTGCGAGTAGAGATGAATCTTCATGATATTCTTTCACCATGTTGTATAAATAACGAATTGATGTACCAATTGTGAATTCTTGATGAGTATAGTTCAACGTGAATATACTGCTGGTTTCTTTGTAGAGTGGGTGAGCAAGAAATGAATTCCCAATATGAAATCCAAAATCGCGATATTTGCGTTGAATATGAAAATTGTAGAAAGGAAGATCTTCTAAACTAAAGAGATAAGTTGCAGTAGTTTCTACTCCTGCAAATGTGCAAGCCGGATTGCTTTTAGCAGCTGAAGGAGAAGGATAGATCAGTACTAATCCGGAAGTAGCATTTTGAATAGCGGATGAAGGAAGATGCAGATCAATAGCAGATAAAGTTGTACAATAAATTAAGAAAATAATGATAAAAAATTTCATAGTTACCTCATTAGAACATATTAAATAAATAGATCTTCTTGAACAAGAAGTAGAATTAAGGGTGTATTTTTTTGTACGAAATTAATTTACATTGTTTATCTGAAACGCATCTGTCTTCATATTATATGTGAAAATAATATTTATCGGTGAACCGTTTGCATATGTATTACTAACGCAATTGAATATTACAGTATAATCTCCACCATTTTGTATTTCATAAGTGGCATTTATAGTAGAAAAGGTATTATTATTTTCTTGATAATTATGGCCTATATAAATTCCCAATCTATCTAAATTATTGTTTCCGCCACCTCCACCAAGATGTAAAGGTTTTCCACCACCACCTTGTTCACGAGGGGTATTCCACCATGCCTTTGCTACATTTGAAAAATAGTTTAATTCAGATAAACAAAGCTGTCGTGCCGCTTTGACGTTTTCTTCCGAAAAGTATTGCAATCCAACTGCTATAGCGATTACAACAATAACTATTCCCATGATGATCATAAATATTTGTGAATTACCCATATTATTCCCCTCATAAAATTATCCAAAAATATTGGAATTTTTAATTAATATGCAATTCTATTTTTTTTTGAAAACTTTTATTAAATTATGCTATATTTTTTCTTCTGTTTCAACATCAAAGAAATGAGCTTTTTTCATATCAAATGTAATTGGAATATTTTCATCCATCTTTGGATACTTTTTAGGATCGAACCTTGCAGTTAATTTTGCATTTGCAGTTTTTAAGAACACAATAAATTCATTCCCCATAGGTTCTACAACTTCACAAATAGCCTTTGCCTTTTGCGGGAATTGTGCCATCTGATCATATTCGGCGTCATAAATATCTTCAGGGCGAATACCCATAATTATATCACTTCCGATGTAATTTTCCAGTCTCTTGGCATCAGGAATTTCCATCTCAAAGTTTTCTGTAACAAAAAAGAATTTATTACCCTTTGCTGAGATCTTTCCTCTTAATTGATTTATAGATGGGCTTCCAATAAATCCGGCTACAAACAAATTATTGGGTTTGTTATAAATATTCAATGGAGCATCGATCTGGTGAATTACTCCATCTTTCATTACGACCATTTTATCTGCCATGGTCATAGCTTCTACCTGATCATGTGTCACATAAATTATGGTTGTTTGGAGCTTCTTGTGAAGCTTGATGATCTCTGCACGCATCTGAACACGGAGTTTTGCATCGAGATTTGAAAGTGGCTCATCAAATAGGAAGACCTTAGGCTGACGCACAATGGCTCTTCCGAGAGCAACTCTTTGGCGTTGCCCGCCGGAAAGTTGTTTGGGTTTCCTATCAAGTAGATCTTCGATCTCTAAAAGTGCAGCAGATCTTTTTACAGTTTCATCGATCTCTTCTTTTTTATATTTTCTCAGTTTGAGGGCAAAAGCCATATTTTCATAAACGGTCATATGTGGATAAAGGGCATAATTTTGGAAAACCATAGCAATATCACGATCTTTGGGAAGTATATTATTAACAAC
>CAZOCS010000115.1:0-7345 GCA_964578365.1 uncultured Candidatus Cloacimonadota bacterium | reverse complement strand
ATCCCACCAAATTGTGGCTGATTTCTCAGCCTATATATTATTCAGCCGTTTATAGGCCTACGAATAAAGACTTATTTGGTTTTACAGGATTGGTCTCCTGTTAAGCAGAAGTACCTTGAGGCACTCTGTTTTTAAAAATATTGATCATGAAAACCTCCTCTAATTTATTTGCGTTTGTTTATTTATTAAACGCCACGACTTTTTTTCTTTTTATATTTATATCGGTCAAGTCTTTTTTAATAATTCATGTTAGATAATTACGTTTAGACTATCTATTGAGTGCCTATAAATCTTTTGTATTAGGCGTGTTAGGTATCTATAAAGAAATTATCTCATTCGAGCCTTGAGCACGAGCGATCTGCATAGAGAGCCAGGAATGAGCTTCCTGTTCATCAGAGAATTCTTTACTCGAACAGAATGATTCATCATTAATATAAAATCTCCAATAGACCATATTATTATCTTCTTTACGAAGTATATCCATTCGGAATACATTGTCGATATTAACAAACTTGTTCTTCTTAACTTCAATAATAATCATTCTACTCTCCTTTTTCTTTTGGAACTGGTTTAATTAATTTTCATTACCAAAAAACAACCCATTGGCAATATCATCTTTTTTATCTTTCTTTATAATTGGAATATGAATATCCATTTGTGATTCTTTTTCACCAAATTTGAAACGGGAATCATACCACTCGATTTCGTCAGCGAATATCATTTTATATTCACTTTCCGGAAGCCATTTATCATAAATAAAGTCATAGGTTTCACTAAGTGTTTCCAATGATCCTAAATGTGTGAAAACAGCTACAAGTTGTGCAGGTAGTTCTCGATATTCCATTCCATGGGGAATTATGCTATCATCTTTTACAACCTTACAGACCAAGTAATAAAACATAGAGCCCTCTTGGAATTCCGAACCTGTTTCGTTTAAACAAATACCAAGTGAACAATCCGGTACAGCTACCTTATCCAGTTCATCCATTCTAGCGATAAAATCGTTCCATAGTTGCGGAATGCGATTCTCTTTTATACTTGTGTGAATTTTCATTCCAACAACCTTCAGTGCTTCTCGCTCAGTTATTATCACTTCCATTTCTAAACCTCTTTTTAATATTTTTATTTAAAAAACTGTTTTGTAATTACTTTGTCAAATTAAATTACTTGCAAAAAAATTAATGATATTTACGTTAGTTACCAGAATTTGATATTAATCAATAAGTTAGGGGCATTGTGAAACTAAAAAGAAAGATTTATAGATATTTGAATAAGAATAGGCATATTGTTCAGTTGTTAAAGAATATTATCATGATATGTCTTGTAGTACTAGTTGGTGCAATTGCTGTTTTAGCAGTTGAATATAAAGATTCCAGCAGTGTGATCAAAGATTTCTTTGATGCTATTTGGTGGTCACTCGTTACGATCACTACTGTAGGCTATGGTGATTTAGTTCCAATAACATTTTGGGGTCGTATTATCGGCATTATTTTCATTTTTCTTGGTTTCACAATATTTTCAATTTTTACAGCATTTATCGCCAGTAGTTTTATAGACAAAAAAATAAAGGAGAGAAAAGGTTTGAATAAAATAACAGAAAAAAATCATATATTAATCTGTGGATGGAATAATAGTGCAAAAAAGATCCTTGATTACATCAGCAGATTAGATCCTGCAGAAATACCCAATATTGTTCTGGTTAATGAATTGGATGAAGGTGATTTTTCTGCTCTTCAGAACCATTATCCTGACCTGCAAATAAAATTTATAATTGGAGACTTCACAAATCAAGAGATATTACTTAAAGCAAACATCAAAGATGCAAAACATATCATTCTTCTTTTTGATGAAAGCAAAGCAAATTCTACACCATCAGATGAACGTACAATTATCGCCGCTCACAATATAATTTACATGAAATTGAAAGGAAAGATCAGTATACAACTCCACGACGAAAAATACCTTTCTAATATTAGAAGAGAGAAGATTTCTAACGTTGTCATCTATGATAATCTAGGTGGTAATCTTCTAGGAAACTCAACCATTAATCCCACTATTCCAGATTTTATTCAGGAAGTATTGAAATCTAATGATGGAAAAGGATTTAAGGAAATTCACATTCCTACTTCATTTGTGAACAAGCCGTTTGAAGAGCTTTCATTATTCCTAAAAGAAGAGCGTGATCTATTAGTATTAGGGATCGTATCGGTTTTACCTGAAGTCTCAATTGAAGAGATCATCTCAGACGATTCATCATCTATTGATCAATTCATTAAAAGTCAATTTGAACAATCTGGGAAAAAATTCAAAACCGATAAAGCAAAAAATAGAGTTAAACTAAAACCTGAAAATGATTATATAATTCAAGAGAAAGATAAAGCAATTGTGTTGTAGGAGATATTATGGATCTTGCATTTCTTAAAAAAGTAGACTTAGTAAGAGAATTCACCGCACAGGAATTGAAAACATTCTCTTCCAAGCTTAAAACAGTAAAATATAAGGAAGATGAATTCCTAATTGAAGAAAACAAAGACAGCGATAAACTATTTATTTTATATAAAGGTGAAGTAGTGATCTCAAAAAAAATGACCATGATAGATGATCAGGAGAAAATAGATAAAACATTTATTTCACTAAATTCTGATGATCACGCTTTTTTTGGAGAAATAGGACTGCTTGGTTTACAAAAACGTACTGCAACCTGCAAAACTAAAACGGAATGCACTCTTTATACAATTCATCATAAAGATTTTATGAGTATTTGTAAAACAAATCCGGAAATTGGTTTTAAGATGCTTCTTGAAATTGCACGCAAGCTTTCGAGGTTATTAGATAGAACAAACGAGGATGTATTAAAGCTTACAACAGCACTATGTTATGCATTAAAGAGTTAATAAAATACATTTCCATTTTTGTAAAAATTTAGTTATTATCATTTTGATAAACTGAATTAACCAGATTTATCAAATATATCAAAATATTCTTTCAATATAGCAAACCACAATACCCTTAAGTCCTTATTAAATAATCACTTCTCTCCCAAAACTTAATTTGGCACGACTTATGCATATTTATTCTGCTAGATAGCCCAGGAGGATAAAATGAAAATTTTAATTTTAGTATTGGTTCTATTAATTAGTTTAAATCTGTCAGCATTGGCTAATGTTCGCTTAAGTAATTCAAATTCCAAACTCTCAGAAAATACATCTCATAAATTTTCGGTAATAGGAAACAGAAAGGCATATACGAAATCTTTAAGCACAAATTATTCAATTAAAGCAGGTGAGAAATTAAATGTTTATAATTTAAATGGATCAATCAAATTTATTGGATGGAATAAGCAGCATATTAAGATTACAGCAATAAAAAAAGTCTTCAGAAATTGTTGCGATTTAAATGATCTCAACATGATATTAAATACTTTAAATGGATTAACAATAGAAACAATTAATAACTCTCATGATAATCGCGCTAGGATCGATTATATAATCAACGTACCCAGGAATATCGTATTAGGAGAGATATTTACACGCGGTAATATAAAATTTAAGAATCTTCCGAATGATATTGTAGATAATATTCGAAGAATATCTGATAGATAAATTGCACAATCTTCCTCCCTAGTGCAAAAAAGGATCCCTTCACATTCAATCTGGATATGTGGAGGGATTTCTTTATAAGACCAATTACTATTTCATCTATCTTGTGCCTATATCCATCTTTTGTTTTGCTAATTCCCAAGATTTCTTTATTAGCTTTATAACATTTGAATTTCATATTAAACTTTACAATATTTTCCATAATTCTTTTTTAATTAAGAAGGAGAAGATAATGAGATATAAGGGATTTTATTTAATAATTATAATAGCAGTCATTTTTATCATCTTTATCATCTTTCCAAACCTTAGTTTCTATCGGCATCAGGTAAATTATGAACAATTTAATATTTATTCTGATACTGAGATCAATGAAGCTATCTATAAAATTCTGGATAGTGTAGAAGAAAAACTAAAAACATCTGAAATTTATGCTGATGATCTAAATTATAGAATATTCATAAGTTCAGATTTTAAGCCGTATTCAATATTTTGTCCTTCCCTAAAAGATGCTTTTGCAGCAACTTACCCAATTATTAACAACATTTTTATCTCTAAAACTGATATTGAGAATAATCTTGTTCAAAGAAATGCAGATGAGGATAATGTGCGATCACTTTCTAGTGTAATTATTCATGAAGTGACACATAAACTCATAGAAAACGAGATCGGAGTAAAGGCAAACAGAAGATTGGATATATGGAAGAAAGAGGGATATTGCGAATATGTCTCGGTTGAGAGTAAATTGGATCTGAAGGAAGGGATTAAAAAAGTATATAGTGGATCTAACTCATTTTCTCCTGCATTTAGTTACTTAAAATATAGAATTTTTGTCACATATCTTCTAGACATAAAAGGAAATTCATTTCAATCTCTGATCAAAACCGAATTTGATATTGGGCATTTAGAAAAAGAGCTAATGACTTATATTAAATAATATTATTAGTACTATGCTTTCAAAAAACAACTTGCTCAGTTTTAAAAGATTTTTATTTTGTTAATTATTAATTGTAATTATTTAAGATTTGTATTGAGGAATAAAAGGAAAGTATTAAAAGATTCCTCTAAATAATATGGAGAAATAAATGAGCAAACTAGTAATTATAATAGCTATAGTTGCTGTTTTAGTTGTAATAGGTTATTTTCTATTGCAAAGACCTGTAGTTTCTGAAGAAGATTTTACAACAATATACACTTCACTTGACCCTGAACAAAATTCACTTCTTGATACGATTAAATTTTATGTTAATTTAAAAGGACTAGATGTTGTGTTCAAACCTTTTGCTCGATATAAAGTTTCAGCCGTGATACTTAGTAAAAAGAGATACGTATCTGACTGGTCATCGATCATCTCACCTCTGGACTTTGCTTTGGGCTGGGGTGGTGTTGCCGAACCGGAAAATCTTGAACATATTAAAGTAAGACAAACAATGCGCTGGTACAGATATAAATTTGATAACAATTGTGCATTAACTCAACAATACATTTCCGAACATTCATCAAATCACCACATAATACCAGCTAATAACAATATTCGCAAAGCTGTATTCTCTGCAAAAAAAAATGATGCAATCGTTTTAGAAGGTTACCTTGTAAATGTTTCTGGGAAATACAAGGGTGGTAATGTTACTTGGATATCAAGTAAGACAAGAACAGATACAGGCGACGGTTCATGTGAGATCATGTATGTTACAAGTGTAAAAATTGATACAAATATTTATAGATAGAAAATGAATATAATTTATCCTGACTATAAGAACTCGATCGTAAATCTGGTTTCATCAATTCTGAATGTCTACGATGTTACAACAGATCATCCACCTTTGAAGCAGTTGGATTCAAAAACACTTAAAATGCAAAAGAATATCATATTTTTTGTGCTTGATGGTTTAGGAATGAACCTGCTTAATAAATTTACAGCTTCTACTCAATTCCTAAATAAAAATCTTATATCTCCAATTACATCGGTGTTCCCATCTACTACAAGCGCTGCAATAACAAGCATTATTAGTGGGAAAACTCCCTGGGAACATGGAGCAATTGGTTGGACTTTGTATTTTAAAGAATTTGCCAAGAACATCGATTACCTTCCAAACTGGGATTC
The DNA here is from genome assembly GCA_964578365.1 of uncultured Candidatus Cloacimonadota bacterium. Taxonomy (GTDB): domain Bacteria; phylum Cloacimonadota; class Cloacimonadia; order Cloacimonadales; family TCS61; genus Tenebribacter. Next base: position 1,645 of record CAZOCS010000115.1, on the reverse strand, counting down.
AATTACGTATAAAACACAAAATGCTAAAAAATATAACGTAATTGATTATGTTGGTGCTGAAAATATCTTCAATCAAATATCAGATAAAAATCCTGATGTACAACAATTCTATCTTACTCATGAAGAGTTGAGTCAAAGTCCAAATATTATCCGAAATTCCGGTACAGCCAAGATAATACCATATTCAGATAATGAACATCTTTACAAAACGTTAAATGAGTTGATCATGGCAAATGAATCCAAAAACAAACTTATCTTCGTATATTCTTCTTCGCCCGATAAAATTGAGCATCAATATGGTATTTATGCCGATGAAGTTAAAAATTTTATGATAGAAACTGATTCAGCTTTTAAGACATTAAAATCGCAACTGGCAGGAACCGATACTACAATTCTTATTACTGCAGATCATGGATTGATCGATATTGATAATTATTATTACGTTAATGAAGATGAAAAGCTATTCGATAGCATGATCATGCCTACATTCCCGGAACCAAGATTTATAAGTTTCTTTGTTAAAAAGCACAAAATGAATCAGTTTGAAGATGAGTTTAAAAAATATGAAGATAAATTTCTACTATTTGAGCGTGAAGAATTTCTAAAACATAAATTTCTCGGAGATGGTGAAATGCATCCTAAGATTGATGACCTTATTGGTGATTATATGGCAATTGCAATTTCCAATTCGGCAATGAAATCGATATATATGCAGAATGGGAAATGGAAAAAAGAATTTAATGCGCATCATGCCGGACTTACAGAAGATGAAATGCTGGTTCCATTAATACAAATTGATACTTAACCTAAAAGAGACAAAAATGAAAAAGTAGAACTATGGTAAATCAAAAGAAAGCTTATTTTTTTGCTGCAATAGCTGTATTGTTATGGGCTACTGCATCTACATCTTTCAAAATAACTTTAAGATATTTAAACACGATCGAGATGCTGTTCTTCTCTTCCCTCTCTGCATCTATTGCATTATTGATAATTATTCTTTTTCAAGGGAAAATTAAGAGAATTTTCAAATCAGGGAAGCAAGAGATATTAAATTCAGCCATCTTAGGCTTCATGAATCCTTTTTTTTATTACATTATTCTTTTCAAAGCTTATACTTTACTTCCTGCTCAGATAGCACAGCCTCTAAATTTCATCTGGCCTATTATGATAGTTGTTCTCTCTATACCTATACTTAAACAGAAAATTCCAATAAAAAGTTTACTTGCGATATTTATTAGCTTTTTTGGTGTTTTATTGATCTCTACAAAAGGAAGACTCTTCTACCTTTCAATTGATGAACCATACGGAGTTTTCTTAGCACTTTCAAGTTCGATTATCTGGGCACTTTTTTTCATCATTAATGTAAGAAATAAAAATGATGAGGTCATCAGACTTTTTTTAAGTTTCACTTTTGGTTGTATCTACACATTTCTGCTGTTTTTACCAAATTTTTCAATTCCACCGCTTCCGGGAATTCTTGGAGCGATCTATATCGGATTATTTGAAATGGGTATAACATTTGTAATCTGGATAAAGGCACTAAAATACTCTTCTACAACTGCACAAGTTAATAATCTGATATATCTCACTCCTTTCCTCTCACTGGTCGTTATACGGATTGTGATCAAAGAAAGGATTTTACTCT
>CAZOCS010000114.1:0-7349 GCA_964578365.1 uncultured Candidatus Cloacimonadota bacterium | reverse complement strand
AATCATATACTAATGTTTCGAATTCTATTATTGGCTGTGATAGTAGTATTATTGCAGTGAAAAATAAAATAAATATAATAATTAATTTTTTCATTTCTTCTCCTAATAATGATATTATATATTTAGATTTATTTATGTGTGATCTTATGTCAAGTTCAAATAATCTGGTAACATTTACATATGATAATAGTCTTTGAAAGAATAAAAAAGCATGACAAAAAAAAAATTATTATTTTATTGTACTTTTTAGAAATTAAAAGTACAAAATTAAATATTTTGCACTTGAAAAATTTTAGGGAGTAATTTAAGAAATATGAGAAAAACAAAGAAACCATATTCTCCGTTAATTAATTTTATTTTATATGTTATGCTGTTAGTTGCAACTCCTTTTTTAATGTTGCAAAATTATCTTCAAGCTTTTATTGGTAAACTTTCATTATATTATTTTGAGTTTTTAGGAATTGATATACCTTATGTTGTGGTATTAGCACTTATATTTTTAATTACATTAATAATAATAAATCTAAAGAATTTTTCCAGATTCAGGATCATTTCAATATTGATAACTTTTTTGTTAATGGTCATAGGGCAGAAATTATCTGATTTTTATTTTAATCATAAGTTTTATGAGTTACAACACAATTGGCATTACTTTGCTTATGGAATATTTTCGTATATAGCTTATAGGTATTTTAAATCGAAGAACAAATCTGATGCAAAGATCATTTTACTAACATTTATATCCGCTATCTTAATCTCAACATTTGATGAGTTTATTCAAGTACATATTTCCAATAGAATATTTGATATTGGTGATATTGGAAAAGATATGTGGGGAACTATCATCGGAATGTTTTTTATGAATTTCGTGATAAATAGAGGTAAGATCATTAAACAAACTTGGAAGATCAGGGAGATGAAGATCAAGGATTATTTCAATAATCCATTTTCAGTTCTATTTCTTGAAACAATATTTACATTAATATTACTTTCTGTTTCATCACAATTGACTAATATAGAATACTTGGGAAATTCCATTTTCATCTCAGTTATACTTTTCTTAATTTTCTTTTTCATCTTTCATCTTTCACAAAAGAATATGTTCAAACGAACCTTTATCTGCTTATTAATTATCTATATTCTTGTTCAAGGTTTCTTCTTTGTTAAATATCACAAAGAAGGTATTATCCACAATTCTTATGGTATTACAGTATACAAAGGAATCCCATTGCCATTCTTAGATATTATGATCTTTGAGAACGGTTCTTTTCGTTTTGTAGATAAAAAACATGATTTTAATCCAAGAGATATAAATACAATTGGTCATTATGCAAACAATATTCTGTTAATAGGAAGTGGAAGAGATGGTTTGGGTGGAAATGGCTTTCCAAAAAAGCTGATACCTCATTTTATTTTTAATTTGGAAACAATGAAACCACTTCAGGTAATTATTTTGAGCACTCCAAAAGCGTGTGAAAAGTATAATCAATTAAAAAAGGAAGGTTATAATGTCCTCTTCATCATCCACAACACCTGCTAAAAATAACTCTGAGAATTCTCAAAATAAATTCATTCGTTATTCATTGTCATCAATTTGGGGAGTGTTGATATTATTTGGTCTAATCTCTTTAGCACAACCTAAATGGCTAGTTGGTATTTCAGCTCCGGGAAAGTTGACTGAAGCATTGGTTAACCAAAAAGCAGGTGACAGATTACTAAAAAAAGGATATTATAAATCTGCTGTAGCCCAATATAGAAGAGCAATTAAAATTCAACCAGATCTTATTGATGCATATGGGAATCTTGCGATAGCTTATACTAAACTAAAACTTTATGATGATGCAATAACTATATTTGAATTTCTGCTTAAAATTGATAAAGAGAATATTCACACAAATTATTATAATTTAGCAGAATTGTATAAACGTAAAGGTGTTATTAATTCAGCAATAGAATATTATTTAAAATCTGCAGAGATAAGTCCTTATCCAATATCATTATACTCATATCAGTATTTAGGAGACCTATATTTAAGGCTTCAAGAATGGGATTTGGCTATACTGGCATTCAAACAAGCATTAGCCAATAAACTTACTTTAGAAAATTCATATTATGGAATGCTGAGAAGTGTAGAATTAACATCTCAAGAAGAACCTGAAATTCTTGAAGCTGTTAAGTTATTATTAACAAGTCATGTTGAATTTGAAAAATATGATAATAAAATTTTTGAGAAATTGTTATTAAAAGATAAAGAGTTAGCAAAAACATATAACTTTCTGGGTGAAGCTTATTTTATGAACAAAGAATTCGAAAAAGCAAAATTGAATTTTGAGATTGCACTTAACATCTGGCCAAAATTTGTTAAGGTTAAGCAAAACTTAGAAAATCTTGAAGCTTTGCAAAAATAATTCAATTAAACTATTTGATGAAACCTTTATTTCAATTGTTCCATAGTCGGTCAATTCGGAGAATTGACCCTTAGATCTTGAAATATATTTACATTGTTTGTCGGTCAATTCGGAGAATTGACCCTTAGATCTTGAAATATACTTACATTGTTTGTCGGTCAATTCGGAGAATTGACCCTTAGATCTTGAAATATATTTACATTGTTTGTCGGTCAATTCGGAGAATTGACCCTTAGATCTTGAAATATACTTACATTGTTTGTCGGTCAATTCGAAGAATTGACCCTACAGATAAAAAAGTTGCCCCTTCCGGTTCCCGGTCGGGGCTAAATTCCCTTACTTCATCAAGAATAAAAAGTTGCCCCTTCCGATTTCCGGCCGGGGCTAAATTCCCTTACTTCATAAGGATCATTTTTTTTGTTGCTGTATAGTTCTCAGCTTTCATTTTGTAGAAGTAAACACCACTTGATACCAACTTGTTAGAATTATCCGAACCATTCCAAGTTACTGTATAATCACCTGTTTGTTTTATATCATTTACGAGTGTTTTAACAAGCTGACTTCTTAGGTTATACACTTCTATTGTTACATTACCAGTTTCTACAATTGAGTAAGCTATATTTGTAACTGGATTGAATGGATTTGGATAGTTGTTATTAAGCTGTGTTGCTGCTACAATAATATTTCCGGCATTAGTTCCCTCATAGATGAAAGTGATCTCAACAATCTCAGATTCACCATCATCATAAACTGCAGAAACACCTGCTATATATTCTTGCCCATTAACCAAAGATTCATATGTGAATTCAAATACATCAGTGCCAACCATTGTAATAGGAGTTACCATATCATCAAGATATACATTGTAACCTATAAGATCACGTGTTACGATTTCGTTGATCATCACGTCATCACAATAGAACATCACTACATCACCGACTGCTGCCGCTGCATAGATATCTATTGCACCAAATACATTGGAACCCGGAACACCTACTGTGTCTATACTCCACTGCCATTCATAGATTAATGTCCCCTCCACATAAAATTTAGCCCAGTCTACATCCAGATCGATGATACACAATACTTCAAACCAGGAGCCTACCGGATGAGAAAAAGAAAGAACATTCTGCATGGTAGCACAAAGACTTCCTGTACCGGAAGAACCGAAGTAAACTTCCATACCCCATTCGGAACTGGCTCCGTTAAAGAAGTGCAGCAAGTTATAATATCCACCATATCCAGGTTCTAAATACAGCATCATACTTACTTCATATACACCGCTGGTGAAAGCACCAAATTCATGAACAAGGTCGGTAGTTGTACCCTCCACCTTAAGTGAATTTGAACCGCTGAAAGCAAGTTCATCTACCACATAGCCGTCATCCGCACCACCGGGAGTTCCACTCCAAGTAATCCAGTCGTCAGATTGCAGAGCCAGATATTGCCCGGCAGTATGAGAATCCATGTCATCCAGCCAGTAAATGGCACTACTCGCTGGTTCTGTCCAGGATATAGTACCGGTTACATCGTCTACAACTACATCTTGTGGGGGATTAAAAGCAAATGTCCAACTTATTGTAAATATTAATACTAATAAAAAAATTATTCCCTTTTTCATAAGATCTCCTTAAATAATCTTTGTTAACAAATAAAAGTTTATATATTCGATATTAACGGTTTGGAATGAGAATTCTTAAAATTTGATAGTGATAGTTCAATTTAGTTTCCGAAATTAATAATTTTTTTTTCATTTAGAATCCAAAAATAAATTCTTCTATAAAAACAATAATTATTTACTTTTCCCTAACAACGTCATCTGTTGATTATTAAACTGAACGTGTCAAATGATTTTCTTAATAAAAATATTAAATAATGGATTCTTATTTCTGTCAATTCTGGGAAATGGCTCTACAAAAAATCCCTCAACTCTCTCTGAAGGGCTAATTTCTAATAGCTAAATGCTACTGCTATTTCATAAGGAATGAGAAGTTGCTCCTCCTATAATTCGTCGGAGTCTAAATCAACTTCTCTTTTTGAACATAGAAAAAGCCCCGATTACTCGGGGCTAATTTCTAATAACTAATAGCTACTGCTATTTCATAAGGATCATTTTCTTGGTTGCAGTATAATTGCCAGATTTCATTTTGTAGAAATAGACACCACTAGCTACAGACTTGCCAGTATTATCTTTACTATTCCAGACTGCTGCATAATTACCTGTTTCTTTCAATTCATTAACAAGTATTCTTACAAGCTGTCCTTTTATATTGTAAACTTCAATTGTAACATAACCAGCATCTTTTATAGAGTAGTTAATAATTGTTTCCGGATTGAATGGATTTGGATAGTTATTATGAAGTTTCGTGGCTACTACAATGATATCATCTCCATCTGTAACAAGTGAGAAATCCACTCCAATTGTAGCATTGCCTTCTGTAACAATGACATCTTCAATTACTTCTGTGTCATATCCGTCAAGAGTAGCTGTCACATCATAAGTTCCAGGTTGTAGTTCAATAGAATATGTTCCGTCTGCAAGTGGATTGACAATAACACCACCAGCTTCAACTTCTACATCTTCTACATTACCAGCACCATCTGCAATTTCTACAGTACCTTCGATGTATCCAGGATCTACAGGTGCACCACCACCACTGATAGCTACATCATCGATATACCAACCAGGAAACTGCACGGAACTATCTGAACCGAAATGCCATCTGAACATTACCGATTGTCCAACATAACCAGAAAGATCAAATTGAATAAATTCCCAACCGTCTGAAGATTCCCAGAATATCGGTTCACCATTCAATGGATTGGCTGTATTTGCAACACCGGGATAACCTGTAAGTGGATCAATCACTGTCCAATTAGTACCATCGTCTGTAGAGATCTTTACATTCCCGCCATCATAACCAAATCCTTCAATATCATACCAGTGCCATAATTCAAGCATAGCTGTGGGAGAACCGATCATATATGACATTGGAGTATCTAATGTGCTATTTGCACCATTTGGATAGTCTCCACTAATTGAAGTAGCCCAGCCGTTAGTACCGGAATACCCTGAATTTGGACCAGAAGTAAATGCTCCCCAATCCCATAAGTCACTACTTATTAGACCACCGTCATTGGATTCGAAATCATTCCAGAATGTATATCCTTCAAGAGAAAAATCAACTGTAGTGGTCATACCATCTTCGATTATTACGTCTTCTGCCATTCCAGTAGGATAATCGGGGAAACTGCAGTATACATCATAAGTTTCGGCTACTACATCAATAATTTCATAATAACCATCATTATCAGTTACAGCATCATATTCATATCCACCCATGCTTATTGCATTGATCTCTGCACCAATTAAAGGATCACCTGTATCCGCATCAGTTACTGTTCCATCCAATATACCGAATAAATTTGGATCCATGGCAAAATCATATTGAACAACCTGATTGGTAAGAACCTCTACTGATCCTGTAAAGTTATAATAACCATCTTTAAACGCAGTTACTTCATGAGTTCCTATAACTATATCTTCAAGCAGGTATTCTCCCAGAGCATTAGTAGTAGCAGGACCAAATGCTCCTACAAATACTTCTACTCCATCTATCGGATTAGAAGTTACAGCATCTGTTACAACACCTTCAACATCTCCATGTTCCAATGCAGAATAATAGAAACGGATGTCGGAATAAGTAGATTTTTCCATTGTACCTGTAAATGGTCCGATGAGAGCATGATAAGCCTGACCACCAGAATCGTCTGTATAAACAAGACGGGTTCGGAAAGCAGTACCGGATTCGGTTGTTTTCCAAAAATCGGTAGTTGAGAAATACTCGTCATCTTCTCGGATGATCATTACAACCAGGTTCCCACTATATTCATATTCGAAAGCTGTATCAAGCGGGAAATCTACCCAGCTTTCTCCTGCTGGAACAGTAACCGTACCGACAAATACTTGTGTAAGTTCCGATCCCTCTATCCAACCAGCCGAAAGAGTTGTTTCCTGAGTTTCTCCCATCCAGACTTCCAGTATGAAGTCGTTGGGAATAGTAGTTGTAGTATTTGCATGATAAGAAATGGTATTGATGAGCATATCGCTACCGATCCATTCCTGCAGGTAAATTGTTTCGGTCATGCTATCCATATAAAAAAGGTTCATAGGAATCTGATAATCATCTACTTCAGCATTACCAATCTGGATAATAGAAACACCAATTCCAACCTGAGGAGAAGTTGTTGATGGTCCTGAACCCGAAGCGTTAAAAGGTGTTACTGTATAGGAATAAACTCCCGGGTCTACTAATGTGTTATCAATCCATTGTGTTGTAGAACCGGTTACTACAAAAGGTTCACCATCTGAACGCACAATATCATAACCGAGAACTCCAGTGAAATAACCACCATGAAGTCCAGTAGTTGGATTTATCCAATCCAATTGTGCGGCTAGGTCTCCGGTGCTTATATCGGTTAGAATCAGATCAGTTACAGCATCAGGAACATCTTCACCAACCCATACAGTAACAGAAACGGGAAGACCTTCACCTAAATTATTATATCCAACAACAGAATAGACGTAAAATCCAGCAGCTGGAACAGTAGGATCAAGATAAGAACCTGCACCACCAATAGTTGGTGAAGTATCTGTGTAGATCAAAGTTCCATCTCTGTAAACTCGCATTTCATCAAGATCGGTAAGAGTATTGCCACTAACATCTAACGTCGGGCATACCCATTCAATATCAGCTTCCAGAGCTCCACCAACATCAGGTGTTACAACTACATCTGTTGGTAATCCTGGAGCAGAAGGATCTGCTGTAATTGCAATTTCGTAAACACCGACAAGGTTTGTATCTTGTTGAATATTTGCTAGCATACAAAATACACCTGAACTATTTACATAAGTAGCTAATCCACCTGCAATACTTCCAC
>CAZOCS010000113.1:0-7401 GCA_964578365.1 uncultured Candidatus Cloacimonadota bacterium | reverse complement strand
TATTATAAAGTAGAGTATATAAAATACTGAGTTCGTAATTTCTATTTAAAAAATCTAGGGATTTAGAAGAGCTATTTACTTTTTTTTCAGAGTGTTAAGAATTCTTACGGAATTATTATTCTTGACACAATTTCGTACAAAAAAGTTTTTCCCCTGATATTTTTTAAAGAAATAAATAAAAAGGATTATATAAGGAGAGTTAATGCATCATAATAAGTTTTTTTCACTTTTCATGATATTTATAATTATTGTTTTTGCAATAACAAATATAGTACATGCTTCACAAGTAAATGAGATAGAAGTATTCAAAGTCGAACAATTCAGTTCGTTGCCTGAATTTTCTAGTTCATTAACATATGATGAGAGAATTCAATCTTTCTTTGATTTTCTCCATCCGATCATAAAAGCAGAAAATAGTAGTATACTGTATGATAGAACTAAATTGATACAATTAATTGCAAAATCTGAGAAAGGAAATTTAAAGATCAAGGACATCAATTGGATCAACGAGAAGGCACAATATTATAAATTACAAAATTTCTCACATAAACATCAGAATGATCTTTCGTTTCTATTAACACGAATTGATGTTATTCCTGAATTAATGGTTATGTCTCAGGCTGCTATTGAATCTGCTTATGGAACTTCCGGATTTGCAAAAAGAGCTAATAATCTTTTTGGAATGCGTACATTATCACCAGATAATGGTATCATACCTAAAAGACGCCCTAAGGGAGCCCATTTCTTTATAGCAAAATATGATACCGTTAATAAATCTATACAATGTTATTTACGTAATTTGAATACACATAAAGCTTATAATGATTTAAGAGAAACACGAGAAGATTTCCATAAGAATAATAAACCGATTGATGCATATATGCTTGCTAACGGATTAACAAAATATTCTTCAGAAGGCAATGTTTACGTGCAAAAGATCAGAAGAACTATGAAAAAACATGAAAATAGAATTAGTGTAGACCTACAAAACAAAATTTAATTCACTGAAGAATTTAGAACCTTAATGTAAAAGTTGTTTCCTTATTAGGTTTGGAATGAGCTGTGAGTGTGCCTCCATGCATTCTCAATATCTGTTTAGATAAACTTAATCCAATTCCGGAACCATCTGTTTTGGTTGTAAAGAAAGGTACGAAAATCTTATCGATCACCTCTTTCAAAATCCCTTGTCCGTTATCAATAACTTGAACAGCTATCCTACCGCGTTTATCTAAAAAAGCTCTCATTATTATTTTAGCATTTTCCACATTAGAAAGTGCGTGTATAGCATTCTTCACAAGATTTATCAGTACTTGTTCGATCAATTCCTCATCTGCTGTCAATTCCAAACTGGAGGATGAAATATCGATTACACATTCTATACCTTTCGATTTGAGATCTTTTTCCATTAACAGATATACATTATTAAAGATTTCTTTTATAGGAATAATTTTAAATTTTGGCTTAGGGATCTTAGTTAGATTGCGATATGATTCTACAAAATGAACCAAGCCGGTACTTCTTTTGGTAATAGTTCTTAGAGAATTTCGTATATCTATCACAGTTTCATCATCGATCAACTGTGGTTTGTTGTCAGTAGTATCAATGTCTTTTAATAGTTCATTTATTGTTGAAGAAAGTGAGGCAATAGGAGTAATAGAATTCATTATCTCATGTGTGAGAACTCGAATAAGTTTTTGCCAGGCTGCCATCTCCTGTTCTTCCAATTCAGATTGAATATTTTGGATAGAAACCAGAATAATGCGTTTCATTCTAATCTTGAATTCGGTAGCATAAATTGCCAACTGCATCATCATATCGTTATCAATAACCTGCACTAGAATGCGTTCACCGGATTTCATACTTTTCATTTTTTTTACAAGCTCAGAGCTGTAACTTTCCAATTCACTTATATTCTTTAGTTTACTGATCTGAAATAATTTTTTCGCACTGTTATTTATCATTTCCACTGAGCCATCTTTTTTAAAAGCGATGAGGCTAATTCCGATATGTTGAATTACATTCTGCAAGTAATGAAAGTGTTCTTCTTTTTCTGTTCGGATCTTTTGAAAATCTGATATTACATCATTAAAAGCATCTCTCATTTCATCATAAGCAGTCCCCAAACCTTCTAGCTTGAAACTTCGTGAAAAATCGGCATAGCGAATGGATTCTAAAAAGCTTGTGAGATATCTATTAGTTTTTTGAACATATTTTATAAGATCAAGGACTTGAAAAATTAAAAGAACTCCAAGCAGGATGGGTGTTACATTGAATCCAAATCTAAAAATTGAAACGAATACAGCCATGATCATAGCAATGATCAAAATTATGCGAACAACTATATTAATTTTAAAATTTCTATAAACCATATTTTTCCAATCTTCTATATAGAGAAGCCCTTGTTAAACCAAGTTCTTTTGCTGCTTGGCTAATGTTACCATTATTTTTACGTAATGCCTTTTGAATTACATCCCGTTCTATATCCTCAATATTATAAGTACCTAATGCACCTTCATCCCCAGCACTTAGTCGTGGTTTTAGCATGAAATCGTTCGGCTGCAAAATCTTTGTTTCACTCAGAATGACGGCTCTCTCTACCGAATGCTGCAACTCCCTCACATTTCCTGGCCAGTTGTATTGTCGAAGTTTTTTCATTGCAGCAGAGCTAACACCCTTAATACTCTTTTTATATTTATGAGCAAATCTCTCTAGGAAATGATCGACTAGTAATGGGATATCATCGATTCTTTCACTTAAGAGTGGTAGTGTGATCTCCACTGTGTTTATGCGATAAAGAAGATCCTGACGGAAACTCCCTTCCTTGGCCATTTGGTAAATCGGCATATTAGTGGCGCAGATCAAACGAACATCTATTGGTCGTGGTTTATTTGAACCAACACGTATAACTTCTCTTTTCTCGATCGCAGTTAATAATTTAGATTGTAATGGAAGTGAAAGATTCCCAATTTCATCAAGAAAAAGTGTACCGCCGGTAGCAACTTCAAGTCTTCCTGGTTTATCTTTTTTTGCATCGGTAAAAGATCCCTTCATATGACCAAAAAGTTCACTTTCGAATAAAGTCTCACTTATTGCCCCAAGATCTACACTTAAAAACACATCATTTCTTCGAGCTGAATTTCTATGTAATGATCTAGCCACAAGTTCCTTTCCTGTTCCATTCTCTCCTAATATTAATACACTGGCATCAGTTGCTGCTACTTTCTGAATAATATTATATACTTTATACATTTCTGCCGAATCACCTATAAAATCGTGAAATGGTTGATCCAGTTTCTTGCATAATTCATTTCTGGTTAGTCGTAATTTATCCGCTTCAATTAAAGAACCACGCAACTTAAGAGCCGAAGATATCGTAGCAAGCAATTTTGCATTTTGCCATGGTTTTAAAACAAAATCTACTGCTCCCGCTTTGATTGCCTTAACAGCACGTTCAACATCTCCATAAGCTGTGATGAAGATCACTACTGCTGAAGGATCAAACTTAAGAATTTTATCAAGCCAGTAAAAGCCCTCTTGACCTCCGATCATATCTCTTGTGAAGTTCATATCCAGCAATATTACATCAAAGTTACCTTGCTCTAACAAACCTGGAATTCTATCGGGATTTATTTCGGTGTGAATTGTCTCAACATGATTCTTCAAAAGTAGTTTTAAACTAAATAGAATATCTTCATTATCATCAATAGCCAAGATCTTACCAAATTTTTCCATTTAACAAACTCCCAAAACTTAAATTTCTTTTTTTATTTAAAAACCACTGTATACTAAATTTAATAAACCAAAACCGTCAATAAAAAAACTGTCCGTGAACGTACATAAGGCAGTACGTTTCCGAACAGAATATCGTGATATCTTTTACATATTTCTTTGCATTCCAGCTAATTACGTGTTTGGCACATAATTTGCTTTATTTAGAAATGAAATTAAAAAGGAGCTTAAGAATGGACAGAGCAATAGAAAAGAAAAAATGGCCTCCAAAAAAAATATTGTGGGTTTCATTAGGTGGAATTTTCACAATTATTATACTTTATAATCTAATATTTGGAGATCATACTTCCAAATTTAATGTGCAAATAGAGCGGATATCAATTGAGGAAGTGCAAAACGATTATTTCCAAGACTATATAACTCAAACAGGTACTGTACAGCCAATTAGTACAATTTACCTCGATGCTATAGAAGGTGGAAGGGTTGAAGAGTTATTAATTGAAGAAGGAACAATGGTTGAAGCAGATGATATAATTTTGAGATTAAGTAATACAAATCTTCATCTGGATATTATGAACCGTGAAGCAAATCTTGCTGAACAGATAAATAATCTACGAAATACCCGTCTTTCTATGGAGCAAAATAAGCTCAGCTTAAAAAGACAACTGCTTGATCTAGATTATCAGCTTAGTATACAAAAAAGAGATTATGAGAATAGCATTAACTTATTTAAGCAGAACTATATATCAAATAAAGAATTTGAAGAGATTGAAGAAAGATACATCTATTTAACAAAAACCCGTGAATTAGTTATTGAAAACCAGGAAGCAGATTCACTATTCCGTGAAATTCAAGTTTCACAATTAGAGAACTCGGTAGATCAAATGCAAATGAACCTGGAATTTGTAAGACAAAAACTGGAAAATTTAAAAGTTAAAGCACCTGTAAGAGGTTTATTGGTTTCTGTTAATGCGGAAATTGGAGAAGCAATTGGAAGAGGACAACGCTTGGGGCAAATTCATGTCCTCGATGAATTTAAAATTAGATTGGAAATTGATGAGCATTACATTTCACGTGTGAATTCCAATTTGGTCGGTGAATTCGATTTTACAGGAAACTCTTATGGATTAAAAATTAAAAAGATCTACCCGGAAGTTAGAAATGGCCGATTTGGAGTTGATCTTGTCTTTATTGATAATGTACCCGAACAAATTCGAACAGGACAAACTTTCCGTGTGAAATTGGAATTAGGAGAATCTCAAATGGCATTACTGGTACCACGGGGAGCATTTTATCAAAGTACAGGCGGACAATATATTTTTGTAGTAGATCCAACCGGAAAATTTGCGATAAAACGCGATATAAGATTAGGAAGAATGAACCCGAGATATTATGAATTGCTGGAAGGTCTTGAAGCAGGCGAACGAGTAATAATTTCCGGTTATGACAATTTTGGTAGAGCAGAAAAATTAATTTTAAAATAAAAAACGGAGGCGAAAATGATTAAGACAGTTGATTTAACCAAATTCTACAGAACAGATGAAGTAGAAACAACAGCTTTAAACAATGTAAATATGGAAATTACTAGTGGTGAATTTGTAGCAGTAATGGGACCTTCCGGATGCGGAAAATCTACATTACTGAACCTGATAGGATTGTTAGATAATCCTAATAAGGGTGAATTACATTTTAATGATACAGAAGTATCCAAATACACCGAACGAATGCGTACGAACATGAGAAAATCTAATATTGGATTCATCTTCCAGAGCTTTAATTTGATAGATGAACTTACGGTTTATGAAAACGTAGAACTTCCACTCCTTTACATCAAGATGAGTTCATCCGAAAGAAAGAAAAGAGTAAAAGAAGTTCTAGATCGTATGAAGATCGCTCATAGAGCTAAACACTTTCCACAACAGCTTTCTGGTGGTCAGCAGCAGCGTGTGGCAGTTGCTCGTGCAGTTGTAACAAAACCTAAATTGATCCTGGCAGATGAGCCAACAGGTAACCTCGACTCTGCAAATGGTGAAGAAGTGATGGACCTTCTTACACAATTGAATGAAGAAGGAACTACTATTGTAATGGTAACGCACTCTCCTTCTCATGCCGAATATGCCCATAGAGTTATTCAATTATTCGACGGTCATATTGTTACGGAGAACATTAAGAAAGAATTCCATCTATAATTATTTATCCCCGGCCGTTGGTGAGGACACTTACCAGCGGCTTTTTATTCGGCCAAGATATTAAATGTAGTGTTTCCAGATTAAAGGAGTGAAGTATGTTCAAAAATTTCGTCAAAGTTGCTATTAGAAATCTATTAAATAAAAAATTCTATTCCATTATAAATATTTTAGGATTAGCCATTGGGCTTACCTGCACGATCCTTATTGCATTATTTGTGCAGAATGAACTTTCTTACGATAAACATCATAAAAACTATAGAAGAATATATCGTCTTGAATCGCATTTCAATATACAAGAATCAGAAGATCTTTTTGCAGCAACTGCTTTTCCTTTGGGGCCTGCTTTAAAATTGGAATATCCACAGGATGTAGCTGAATTTTGCCGTTTTATGGATATGGATAATAATCTATTTCAATATGAGGATAAGCAAATCTTTGAGGAGGATGTTTATTTTGCCGATTCTACACTTATAGATATTTTTACTCATGAATTTATATCCGGCTCACCTACTGATGCTTTGAATGATCCAAATGAAATAATTTTAACTCAAAGCTTTGCAGAGAGAATTTTTGTAGATGTTGATCCTATTGGTAAAACTCTGGAAGCAGGCAATGGGATGATCTTCACGGTCACAGGCGTAATAAAAGATGTTCCTCACAATTCTCATCTGCGATTTGAAGCAATTGCTTCAATGATAACATTAAAACAATTTTTTGGTGCAGAGCGTTATGACAGTTTAGAGAGTACAGCATTTTGGAATATTGGATTTTACTCTTATGTCATGCTCACGGAAAATGGTGATATCCAAAATGTGCTTGATGCATACCCTGAATTTAACGAAAAATATATTAACCCTGTTGGTGAACAGATAAATGCAAAATTCCAATTGCTGGTTCAACCTTTGGCCGATGTTCATCTTTTTTCTAAGTTAGGTTACGATTTACCTACCGGAGACATAACTTATGTTTACATATTCAGTATTGTTGCCTTGTTCCTACTGCTAATAGGATGTATAAACTACATGAATCTGGCCACATCACAATCTGCTGGTCGCGCTGTTGAGGTGGGCATTCGCAAGGTTGTTGGAGCTCAAAAAAATTATCTTCGATGGCAATTTATTTTTGAATCAATTCTAATCGCTGCTATGGCATTAGTATTGGCTTTTGTAGCTGTAGAATTGATCTTACCAACCTTTAATGAATTAGCAGATCGAGAATTGACATTTGGATTTATTACCAATATTGATCTGGTAATTGGCATATTTGCAGCTACTTTTCTTGTTGGATTATTATCAGGAAGTTATCCTGCCTTCTATCTATCCTCATTTATTCCAGTGGAAGTCTTGAAAGGAAAATTTGGCAAGAACAAAGGTACATTAAGAAAGATACTGGTGCTGCTGCAATTCTCTATTTCCATTATTATGATAATAGGAACATTCACAGTTATTCAACAACTAAATTTCTTGAAAGAAAAAGATCTGGG